>SHYH01000015.1 GCA_009692865.1 Dehalococcoidia bacterium | reverse complement strand
CCCTTCTTCCTCCGTGACGGCGCCTGGGCCGGAGGCGCGCCGTGAGCCAGCAGGTCAAGAACCCCGGCAGGAACACACCCCTGCTGCTCCTCATTGACGGCCACGCCCTTGTGTTCCGCTCCTGGTATGCCATCCAACAGCCTCTCACCGTGCGAAGCACGGGCGAGGAGGTGAAGGGGGTTTTCGGCTTCACCAACACCTTCCTCCGCGCCCTGCGTGACTGGAACCCTACCCACTGCGCCATCGCCTTCGATCACCCCGCGCCTAGCTTCCGCCACCTCCGCTACGACCAGTACAAGGCCCAGCGACCGGCTGCGCCGCCAGCCTTTCCCCAGCAGATCGCCCACACCCGCCGTCTCATGGAGGCCTTCAGCGTTCCCATCTACGAGGTGGCGGGATACGAGGCCGACGACGTCCTGGGCACCCTGGCCCGCCAGGCCGAGGCCCTGGGGTTGGAGGTGGTCATCCTCACCGGCGACACCGACATGCTCCAGCTTGTCACCTCCAAGATTCGCGTAGACCTGCACTACCGCATCCAGGATAGCAAGGTCTACGATGAGGCGGCCACGAGTGAGCGGTTGGGCGGCCTTCCTCCCTCCAAACAGCCCGAGCTCAAGGCTCTGTACGGCGATGCCTCGGACAACATCCCCGGGGTGCCCGGCATTGGAGACAAGACTGCCATCAAGCTGATCCAGGAGCACGGCTCCCTGGAAGGTCTCTATCACGACATCGACCTGCTCACCCCAAGGCTCCGCGCTCAGCTTCAGGAACAGAGAGAGCAGGTGTTTCTCAGCCAGGTGCTGGCGAAGATCGTGGTGGACATGCCTGTCACCCTGGACATGGAAGCCTGTCGCTTTTGGCAATACGACCGCCAAAAGGTGGTCGATTTCCTGCGCGGCCTGGAGTTCTTCAGCATCGTCAACCGTGTTCCTGAAACCTCCAACCCCGTCGGCCAGGGCGGCTTTGCAACCGTTGCCGCTGCCTCGCCAAGCCCTGCGGTCTCCTCTACCCTGGTTACCACATCGGAGGCCCTGGACGCCCTGGTGCAGGAGATCGGCGCCTCTCACGGATTCGCCCTGGCGGTCCAGGTCGCGGGAAGAGACCCCACCCAGGGCCAGGTGGTGGGCATAGCCTTTGCCACGGCGTCTCGACGGGCCTGGTACGTGCCCACAGGCCACAGACAAGGCCAGCAACTTTCCCTGCCGGAGGTGTTGGCTAAGCTGCGGGGCCTCCTGGAGAACCCAGGCCTTCCCAAGGTAGCCCATAACGCCGCCTACGACCTGACGGCGCTGCTGCGGCACGGTATCGAGGTGCAGAGCCTGGCCAGTGACACCATGGTGGCGGCCCACCTGGCCAACCGGAAGGCCCTGGGCCTGTCTTCCCTGGCGCTGGACGTGCTGGGCGAGGAGCTGGCCCCTTTGAGCAACCTGGTTGGCACGGGGGCCAAGCAGCGCCCCCTGACGGACGTCACTGCCGAGGAACTGGCGCCCTACGCCATCGCCGACGCCGACCTCATCTTCAGGCTCCTCTCCCCCCTGGAGGAGGAGACCTTCGAGAAGGGCGGGCGTGGGGTGTATGAGCGGGCCCAGCTGCCCCTGGCCCCGGTGCTGGCTCGCATGCAGCTAAACGGCATCTCCCTGGACGCTCGTGTCCTGCGCGAGATGTCGGTCGAGCTCACCGAGCAGTTGGCGGGCCTGGAGCGGGCCATCTTCGACGACGTGGGCCACGAGTTCAACGTCAACTCGCCCCAACAGCTTAGCCACATCCTCTTCGAGGAGCTTCGACTCACCAAGACCAAGCGCACCCGCACGGGCGCCTACACCACCGACGCTGCCGCGCTGGAGGCATTGCGGGATTCTGGGGAGGTCGCCCCTGAGCACGGTCGAGTTCTGGGCAACCTCCTAGACTACCGCCAACTAGCCAAGCTGAAGTCCACCTATGTGGACACCCTCCCCGCCCTGGTGAACCCCGAGACGGGACGCCTCCACACCACCTATAACCCCGCGGGCTCCGCCACGGGCCGCCTGGCCAGCAGCGACCCCAACCTGATGAACATCCCTGTCCGCACAGAGTTAGGCCGGCGGATCCGACGGGCCTTCGTCGCCGAAGGGCATCCCAAGTGGCTGCTGCTGGCCGCCGACTACTCCCAGATCGAGCTGCGGGTGCTGGCCCACCTGTCCGGGGACCCGGCCCTCATCGGCGCCTTCCACCGGGGCGAGGACATCCACGCCGCCACCGGGAGTCAGATGTTCGGCGTGCCCTTGGAGAGCGTGACCCCGGACATGCGCCGCGTTGCCAAGGTACTGAACTTCGGCGTCATCTACGGCCTCAGCGCCTTCGGCGTCTCCCAGCAGATGCACTTCAGCTTTGAGGAGGGGGCCCGATTCATCGAGGGCTACTTCGAGCGGTATCCCGGCGTGCGCCAGTACGTGGAGGACACCAAGGAGAAGACCCGTCGCCAGGGGTACGTGGAGACCCTCCTGGGCAGGCGTCGCTACCTGCCTGAGATCGCCTCGGCAAACCCCAACCTTCGCCAGGCCGCCGAGCGCATGGCCATCAACGCCCCTGTCCAGGGCACCGCCGCCGAGGTGATCCAGCTAGCCATGGTGGACATCTACCGCTGGATGGTGGAACATGAGGTTCGCAGCAAGATGCTGCTCCAGGTCCACGATGAGCTGATCTTTGAGGTGCCCGTGGAGGAGATGGAGGCTATGAAGGCCATGGTGGTGAAGCTTATGCCCGGGGCCATGGCCCTGGTGGTGGCCCTCAAGGTGGACCTGAAGCAGGGCGAGACCTGGGGAGACATGGAGTAAGGGGATGGAGGCTCATCTGCTTTTGGAACCCTCGTTGGCCTTGCTCTCCACTCCCTTTCGCCACGCCCTGGAAAAGCCCCTCAACGGCCAGCCTCTGACCGGGGAGGACGCCTACCTCCTTATTCACGCGTCGGGGGCGGAGTTGCCGGCCCTCATGCTGGCCGCCAGCCACCTGCGGGCCCAGGGCAAGGGCAACACCGTCACCTACTCCCGCAAGGTGTTCCTCCCGCTCACCAACCTCTGCCGCGACCGGTGTGGCTACTGCACCTTCGTCCATGCGCCCAAGGAGACTGAGGCCCACACCATGACCCCTGACGAGGTGCTGCAGGTGGCTACGGAAGGGGCAAGGCTAGGGTGCAAGGAGGCCCTCTTCAGCCTGGGCGACCGCCCGGAGCTGCGCCACGTCGAGGCCCGACGCCACCTGAAGGCCCTGGGCTACGCCAGCACGCCCGAATACCTCACCGCCATGTGCCACATGGTCCTGGAGCAAACGGGCCTGCTTCCCCACACCAACGCCGGCCTCCTGACCCGAGACGAGCTCCTGGGGCTGCGAGAGGTGAACGCCAGCATGGGCCTGATGCTGGAGAACGTCAGCGACCGCCTCCTGGAACGGGGCGGGCCTCACTTTGGCGCCAAGAGCAAGGTCCCCCGCCTGCGCCTGGCCATGATGGAGACCGCCGGGGACCTGGGGATCGCCTTCACCACGGGCATCCTCATCGGCATCGGCGAGACCCTGGAGGAGCGGGTGGACTCGCTCTTCGCGATTGGAGACCTCCACCGGCGCTGCGGCCACATCCAGGAGGTCATCATTCAGAACTTCCGGGCCAAGGCCGACACCCGAATGCGCGACGCCTCGGAGCCCAGCGTGCTGGACATGGTGCGCACCATCGCCGTCGCCCGCCTGGTCCTGGGGCCGAAGATGAACATCCAGGCCCCGCCCAACCTGACGCCCGACGCCTATCAGATGTACCTGCTGGCGGGCATCAACGATTGGGGAGGCGTCTCGCCTCTCACCAAGGACTTCATCAACCCCGAGGCCCCCTGGCCCAACCTGCTGGAGCTGAAGCAGGCCACCGAGGAGGTGGGGTTTCGTCTGACGGAGCGCCTGGCCATCTACCCTGAATATGTCCGCAACGGCTCGGCGTACCTTGGCGATAGCGTGCGTGAACGGATCGCCGCCCTGGTGAGCAGAGACGGCTTTGTCAAGAAGGAGTTAGTCCAATGGTAGAGCCTGGGCCTGCACACAACAAACGCGTAGAGACAACTCATGAGTTATCCCTACGACGCACGCAAGGCAAACGTAACTCCTCTAGCGACCCTTCCGCTGTCCCTGTAGGGGCGAGGCATGCCTCGCCCCTACAACCCCTGACATCCGACGGCGCGGCGCGTGAGGCCGTCGCCACAGTGGAACGCCTCCTCGGGGGAGTCAGCCCGGACGCAGCTCGTATCCTGGAGCGAGCCCTTGAAGACCGGGAGCTGACTGTTGAGGAGGGGGGGCGCCTCCTGGAGGCCAAAGGCCTGGACATGATGGCCCTCTTCCTCACCGCCGACGCCCTGCGGCGACGCACCGTCGGGGACGTGGCGACCTACGTGGTGAACCGCAACATCAACTTCACCAACGTCTGCATCAAGCGGTGCACCTTCTGCGCCTTCAGCCGGGACCATCGGGAAGAGGAGGGCTACCTCCTGCCCCTGGAGGAGATCATCCGGCGGGCCAAGGAGGCATGGGACCTGGGCGCCACCGAGGTGTGCATCCAGGCGGGCCTGCCCCCCAAGATGAAGGGCTCCTTCTACATCGACCTGACCCGTGCCATCAAGAAGGAGCTGCCGGACATCCACATCCACGGCTTCTCGCCTGAGGAGGTCCTCTACGGCTCCATACGCTCCCGCTGCACCGTCGAGGAGTACCTCCAGGGGCTCAAGGAGGCGGGCGTGGGCAGCCTGCCCGGCACCTCCGCCGAGATCCTGGACCAGGAGATGCGGGACCGCATCTCGCCGGGCCGCATCACCGTAGACCAGTGGGTCCAGGTCATCACCGCGGCCCATCGCATGGGCATCCCTACCACCAGCACCATCATGTTCGGCCACGTGGAGACCCCCTGGCACCAGGCCCGCCACCTGGCCTTCA
The DNA here is from genome assembly GCA_009692865.1 of Dehalococcoidia bacterium. GTDB lineage: Bacteria > Chloroflexota > Dehalococcoidia > Lucifugimonadales > SHYH01. The sequence goes on along the minus strand of SHYH01000015.1, from coordinate 20,572 downwards.
TTCGTGATATCCAGAAGCAGACGGGCGGCTTCACCGAGTTCGTGCCCCTGAGCTTCGTCTACTTGGAGGCCCCCATGTACCGCGAGGGGCTTCTGGAGGGGGTGCGCCGCGGCGCAACGGGAGACGAGGTGGTCAAAATGCACGCCGTCGCCCGGCTTATGCTCCATGGCTACATCAAGAACATCCAGGTCTCCTGGGTGAAGGAGGGACCCAAGGTGGCCCAGCTTTGCCTGGAGGCTGGCGCCAACGACCTGGGCGGCACCCTCATCAACGAGAGCATCTCGACGTCGGCGGGGGCCCAGTACGGCCAACTGGTGCCGCCCCGCGAGCTGCGGCGCATCATCCGGGATGCGGGGCGCACTCCCGCCGAGCGCACCACCACCTACCGCCTGCGCCACGTCTTTGAGGCGGGCGATGACCCCATCGAGCCCCTGGACCTGGTGGGCGATCACCCTGAGGAGCGGTTTGGCTCTTACCACCGCCTGGTCAAGATGGCAGACTACCGCTTTCGGAACGCCTCTGAGCAGCAGCGCAAGGCTCCAGCAGGCGATAGTGCTCGGAGCAAGGAGTAAGACTTTTCAGCTTCGCTCAGGGCAGGCATACTCACCACGAGCGGATGACCCAAAACATAGGAGGTCACCAGTGTCGTTAGTTGATTTGCTCCAACAGGAGGCAGCGCGCCGGGACCTCTGGCCTAGCGTAGACGGGCTGTCGCCGGCCCTGGCCTTCATGCTGGTGCGGGACCTCCCCTACCAGCGGTCCACCTCTCGCCAGCCGGAGGCCCTCCTGCGGGAGTGGCGAGGGACCGGCTCAGGCAAGCACTTCCTCTTGCGGGGGCTGCTAGAGGAGATGGACCTGGGCGTGCGGGTGGTCCTGGCCACCCACTACTTCACGGAGGGATACAGCGAGGCCCTTCCCCCTCCCCTGGCGGCGCTGCTGGAGCAGGGCCCCATCCCCGACGTCCACACCTTCTTGCGCGTGGAGGGCACCCCGGGCTCCTGGAGTGACGTGGACGTCACCTGGCCTCTGCTGGCACGCCGTTTAGGCCTCGCGGCTAACGGCGCCTTCCGCCCTGGGCGGGACATGCGCCTGGCCTGCACCCCTTTGGAGGTGCACGAGGTGCCGGAGAACGCCGACCCCGAGGCGGCGGCGGAGCGCCTGCTGGAGGCACACTGTGGCCCTGACCGGCCGCGCCACGACCGCTTTATGGTGGGCCTGGACCGCTGGGTTTGGAGCACCCTGTACACCGGGCTGGACGTATTGTAGGCGCACCTACAAGGAGACACCCAATGCCAAACACAGACCTGACCACCGTCTTACGAAGCTCCATTGAAGAGGCCAACCCTCGCACCAAGAGGATCTTCGGCGAGGGCCATGCCATGTCGCCCCAGGAGGTGGAGGAGTTCCTCGCCCCGGGGCCCGTTGGCCTGATCTCCACCGTCGGCCCCTCCCGAGCTCCCCACATGGCTCCTACCACCATATTCCTGGTAGATGGCCATATCTATTTCAGTGCTGGGAAGGGATCAGCCACGCAACATCACCTGCAGCGCAACCCCAAGGTAGCCGTGGCCGTGGTGGATCCCCCCTGGACACGGCATCTCCTGGTGCAGGGGACGGTCCGCTTCCTGGAACCGGACACGGAGGAGATGACTCGGGTACAGGCGTTCCAGAAGGCCCTGCGGGGCCGGGCCACCTCCACCCTGGTTGCCGTAGAGGTCAGGAAGATCTTCACCTGGAAAGGGTGACCCTCTTATGTCTACCACCGCCACCCACGCCCTGCTTCTGGCAGGAGGCGGAGGCGGCGCAAAGCTGGCCGAGGGCTTCGCCAAGGCGTTGCCTCCCGACGCCCTGACCATCGTGGTGAACACGGGCGACGACGAGGAGTTTCACGGGCTGCACGTCTCCCCTGATTTGGACACGGTGATGTACGCCCTGGCGGGGCTTATCAACCCGGAGACCGGATGGGGGGTGAAGGGGGACACCCTTGCGGCCCTGGAGATGTTGGAACGCCTGGGCGCCCCCACCTGGTTCAGGCTCGGGGACCGGGACCTGGCCGTCCACGTGCGCCGCACCCAGCTCCTTCGCCAGGGCTGGACCTTGAGCAAGGTCACCCGCGAGCTGTGCGCGCGGTTGGGGGTGCGCCACCAAGTCGTCCCCATGAGCGATGGCCCGGTCCGCACACGTCTCATCACCGATGCAGGCGAGCTGGCCTTTCAGGAGTACTTTGTCCGCCGGCGCAGCGAGCCCCGCATTCGGGGCGTACGCTATGAAGGAGCGTCCGCGGCCATGCCTTCTGAAGCCTTCCTGAAGGCCCTGGAAAGAGCCAATGTCCTGGTCTTCGGCCCCTCCAACCCTGTCCTCAGCGTCGGGCCCGTCCTCGCCCTCTCGGGGGTTCGGGAGCGCATCGCCTCGTTCCAGGGCTGCCGCGTCGCCATCAGCCCCATCATTGGGGGCAAGACCCTCAAAGGCCCTGCCGCCAAGAACCTGACGGACCTGGGGGAGGAGCCTACGGCGGTAGGCGTGGCGCGCCGCTACCAGGGGCTCTGCGACATCTTTGTGCTGGACACGGAGGACCTGGCCCTGGCGCGTCGGGTCGCTGCCCTGGGCTTCCGGGTGGAGGTGATGCCCACGGTGATGGCGACGGAGGAGGAGAAGGTAGCCCTGGCCCGGCGAATCTTTCAGATGGCGGGGGTTGGTTAGGATGGCCTCTAAGGTTGTGGCGGTGGTCCCGGTGAAGCCTTTGGCGGCCGCCAAGAGTCGCCTGGCCCCGATGCTCCCCCTACGGGAGCGGCAGGCGCTGGTCCTCTTCTGCCTCTCCCGCGTGCTTCAAGCCTTGCAGAGGGCCGCAACGGTCGGTGAAAGGATAGTTATCGGGAGCGACGAGGCGATTCAGCGCCTGGCCCGGGAGATGGGGGCAGTCTGGATCGAGGACCCCGGTTGGGACCTGAATGAGAGCCTGCGCCAGGGGTTTGCGTGGGCTTTTGCCCGTGGCGCCCAGGCCTGCCTGTTCCTGCCAGCCGACCTGCCGCTGCTCACAGCTGAAGCAGTGGATGGCCTGGTAGAGCATTCTGACGGCTTGTCGCGTCTGGTGTTATCTCCCGCTCACGACGGCGGCACCAACGCGATTTTCGCGCCCCAGGGCATGCCCTTCCAGCCTCAGATGGGGGAGGGGAGCTTCGCCCGCCACCTGACAGAGGCACTAGAGCGAGGGGCGGTGGTGGAGGTCTACACTTCGCCTGGCCTCGCCTTGGACATCGACACGCCTCATGACCTGAGCCAGCTTCAGGAACGGCTGTCTACCCTGGACGCCGAGATAGAAGAGTGGCGCGTTTTTCTGGCCGACGTAGGGGCGTCCCGACGCATCGGGACGCCCCTCCCATAGCCCCACACCAAGCGTAAGGCGAACACTTGCCATGACCACCCAGCGCCTTCACATTGGGGTCCTCCTGCCCACCCGGGGCGTCCTGCTGAGGGGTGAAAGGCCGCCGCAGGCCGACCTGGTCCTGCGCGTGGCAGAGCGGGCCGAGGAGCTGGGGCTGGACTCCGTGTGGGTGGGGGACAGCCTCACCTCCAAGCCGCGCCTGGACCCCCTGGTCGCCCTGGCAGCCGTGGCCGCCCGGACCGAGCGGGTGGGCCTGGGCACCGCCGTGCTTCTGGGGGCTCTCTATCAGCCGGTCCTCCTTGCCCGGACGGCGGCCTCGGTAGACCTCCTCTCCAAGGGGCGGCTGACCCTCGCCATGGGGGTTGGCGGCGCCTTCACCCCGGACCAGCAGCAGGAGTGGGCCCACGCGGGGGTTCCCCGCACCCAGCGGGCAGGGCGGCTGGAGGAGGTGGTGCAGATCATGAAGCGCTTGTGGACTGAGGAGGTGGTCACCTTCCAGGGCCGTCACTTCACCTTGGACAACGTGAGGCTTGAGCCGCGCCCCTACAGGCCTAAGGACATACCCATCTGGCTGAACTGCCACTACCGCACAGACAGCGACGCCCAGCTTGAGCGGGTGGTGCGCCTGGGGGACGGCTTCATCGCCATCACCGACCAGCCCCCTGAGTACGCCCAGGTGGTCCAGCAGGTGCGAGGGCGGGCCCAAGAGGCGGGCAGGGACGGCGACTCCTTGGCCCGGGCCTTCTACATGACGGTGAACCTGAACGCCGACCCGGAGGCGGCATGGCGAGAGGCCGACGCCTTCATCCGCGCCTACTACGGGGTGAACTTCTGGGCCGAGACCTGGGGCCCCTTCGGCAGGCCCGAAGCGGTGGCCCAGCGAATGCGCGAGTACGCCCAGGCCGGGGCCCAGCACCTCATCGTCCGCTTCGCCTCCCTTGACCCGCTGGGGCAGCTGGAGACCTTCGCCCGAGAGGTGCTGCCAATCTTTCGTCAGGAAAGGTTGTCTGGAGAGGCATATCACTGAACTCATGGCGCCTGCACTTGTCGCCGTCGCTGCCCTCCTGGCCTCCACGCTGGCAGCGGTGGCAGGCTTTGGCGGAGCGGCTATAATGCTCCCCCTGCTGGTGTGGGCCTTCGGCGTGCGGGACGCCATCCCCATCCTCACGGTGGCGCAGTTGATAGGCAACCTCTCCCGCGTCGTGCTCAACCGCAGCGAGCTGTCCCTTCCCGTCGTGAAGTGGTTTGCCGTGGGAGCGGTGCCGGCGGCTATCGTAGGGGGCGTCGTCTTCGCCACAGCGCCGGCCGGTGCTCTGGTCAGAGCCCTGGGGTTCTTTCTTCTGCTGCTCGTAGCCTACCGCCATACGCCCTGGGGGAAACGGGCACGCCTTGGCCTGCGGGGCTTTCTCCCCCTGGGAGCCATCTCCGCGTTCATCTCCGCCCTGGTCGGGACCGTGGGCCCCTTCATGGCGCCGTTCTTCTTGGCTTACGGCCTGGTCAAGGGGGCGTACATTGGGACGGAGGCTCTGGCCACCGTGGTGATGCACGTCGTGAAGCTGGGGGTCTATGGCGGCTATTCCCTGCTGAGCCCGCGCGCGGTACTGGTAGGGGTTGCTATCGGAGCGGTCATGATAGTGGGCTCCTACGCGGGCAAGCGCATCCTAAGCCGGGTTCCCGAGCGAGTGTTCCCCTACCTCGTAGAAGCCGTATTGGTAGCGGCTGGCCTCCTCTTCGTCATCAGGGGCTAAGACGCCACGACCCCAAACCTAGACGATGGGCCTCCGCTGAGGGAACAGCGGGGGGCGCGGGACTTCAATCACTCTTGCCTCAGGGCCTGCGGGGGTCAGCTCCAGGATAGCCACCGTGGCCGGCCTCCCGGCTGGACTGGGCAACGTGGGGCTTCCCGGGTTTACGAGGAGCACCCCCTGGTAGGCCTCTATGAGGGCCTCATGGGTGTGGCCAAAGACCACGATATCCACCCTGGCGCCAAAGACCCATTGGAGCGCTGCCTGCAACGAGCCGCTGTCGGGGAATGCCGCCTGAAGGGCCCCGGGCCTCACCTCGCCCAGCATGCCGGGCAGCATCAGGTCGTGGATCAAGCCAATGGCGTAGCCCTGGACCTCAATCACCTGCTTATGAGCCACCCGGTGGTCCCGGCCAAAGTGAACGGCTCCACCCATTTCCACCGCTCGCACAGGTGCAATACGCTCCAGCCAGTCAAGGCAAGACGGAACGTAGACGTCCCCCGCGTGCAGGATGAGGTCAACCCCTTTGAAGGCGCGGCCTACGTGGGGGGAAAGCTCTTCGGCCACCTGGGGAATGTGGGTGTCGGAGATGAGCCCTATCCGCGCTCTTTCCCTCCGTGGAATCCAGCTACTCCAAAGGGTGGCGCCGTTGTCTTTCATGAAGGCTCCTCCTCGCCCCACCCACCTCCTCCAGGTGTGCGAATGCTCAACACGTCCCCGGCCTCGGCCTCAAAGGTGACCTTGGCGGACAGGGGGACCTCCTCCACGCCGCCCTTGTACAGAACGTTCTCCCCCGACTCACCAGGCTGCCCACCCTGAAGGCCGTAGGGGACGCTCTTACGCCGCTCCGAGAGGATGGTGACCGTTGCTGGGGCCAGAAACTCCATGTCCCTAACGATCCCATCACCGCCCCGGCGCCTTCCCCCGCCACCGGACCCTCGGCGGAGGGTATAGCGGCGAATCCGCATCGGGAACTGGAGCTCCAGGGCCTCGATGGGGGTGTTCATCGTGTTCGTCATGTGGGTGTGAACACCGGAGAGGCCGTCCTTGCCAGGCCGTGCGCCCATGCCCCCGCCGATGGTCTCGTAGTAGGCGAAGCCCTTGTCCCTGAGCGGGTCGTGGCCCCCCACCAGCACGTTGTTCATGGTCCCCTGGCTGGCGGCGGGAATTCGATGGGGCAGGGCCTGGGCCAGGGCGGCGAACAGCACGTCCACGATGCGCTGAGAGGTCTCCACGTTGCCCCCCGCCACGGCATGAGGCGGCGTTGGGTTGATGAGGCACCCGACAGGGGCGTCAACGCGAATGGAACGCATGACCCCCTCGTTAGGGGGCGCCTGCTCCCCGGCGATGCACAGCACCGTGTACATGACGGCGGAGAGGGTGACGGCGAAGGGTGCGTTGACGCACCCAGGGGTCTGGGGGGCTGTGCCTGTGAAGTCCACCTCCATCTCCTCGCCTCGAACCCGCACGGCGACCTGGATGAGCAGGGGTTGGCCGGTGAGGCCATCGTCGTCCAGGAAGTCTCGAGCCGTGTAGACGCCATCGGGAATCCCCCCTATGGCGGCGCGAGTCAGCCGCTCCGAGTAGTCCAGGATCGCCGCCATGTGCGCCTGAGTCTCCTCCCATCCGTAGCGGGCAACGATTTCCTGGAGCCTGCGCTCGCCCACACGATAGGCGGCCAGCTGGGCGGCCAGGTCTCCTCGACGGTCGTCGGGCGTGCGGGAGTTGCGGCACAGGAGCTCCACCACCTCCTGGTTGATGCGGCCCCGTCGCACCAGCTTGAGGGGCGGTATGATGAGCCCTTCCTGGAACAGGTCGGTCGAGAGGGGGAGGGAGCCCGGCGTCATGCCGCCGATGTCGGCGTGGTGCCCACGGTTGGCTACGAATCCCACCAGGACGCGCCCCGCAGGTGTGGGGGCGAAGACCGGCGCCACCAGGGTGATGTCCGGCAGATGGGTGCCGCCCATGTAGGGGTCGTTCAGGATCACCACGTCGCCAGAGGAGAGGGTGAAGCGCTCCAGGGCCGCGTGGACCGAGGCGGGCATGGAGCCCAGGTGGACGGGAATATGGGCCGCCTGAGCCACCATGCGCCCCTGCGGGTCAAAGAGGGCGCAGGAGTAGTCCAGGCGTTCCTTGATGTTGGCGGAGTACGCGGTGCGGCCCAAAACCACCCCCATCTCCTCGGCCACCGAGGCGAAGAGGTTGCGAAAGACCTGGAGGGAGATGGGGTCAACGGGCATGGGAGACTCCTTCCTCTTCGCCCCCCTCCACCACCAGATTTCCCCAGACGTCCACCCTCACCCACCACCCCGGGGGAACGACTGTGGTGGCGTCCATCTGGAGGACCAGGGTAGGCCCCTTGAACTGATGACCGGGCCGCAGGCGCGTTCGCTCATAGCAAGGAGTGGACCAGCGCTTCCCATCAAACACCACTGGGCGCTCGTCCACCAGGGCTGCTTGAGGGTCGGCCTCGCCCTCTTCCGTGGGCTGAAATACGGGCTTCTCCACCAGCCCTATGGCCTTCACCCGCGCCGTGACCACCTCCACAGGCTGCGCAGCATCGCTGTAGCCGTACCGCTGGCGATGGGCCCGGTGAAAACGGCGGGCTGCCGCCTGGGCCACTCGGACGTTCAGCGGTGGGCAGGGCACGGTCAGCTCGTAGGACTGGCCCACGTACCGCATGTCCAGGTTACACTCTAGCCGTGAGCGCCCTCGAGAGAACCCCTCCTCTCGTAGCTCTTTCACACCTGCCTGCTCCATCGGTTGGAAGACCTCCCGCAACCGTTCGGGGGTCACCTCCCGCTCGTGGAGTAATACGGTCCTGGAGTAGTCCTTCACCACGTCGGCCATGGCCACGCCCAGGGCTGAGAGGATGCCTGGATAGGGTGGCACGAGCACCCGTGGGATGCGCAGACCCTCTGCGAGGAAGCAGGCGTGCATGGGCCCTGCACCCCCGAAGGCCAGAAGAGCGAACTGGCGAGGGTCGAAGCCCCGCTCTAGCGAGATGGTCCGCAGTGCCCGCTCCATGGTGGCGTTGGCCACCCGCAGGACTCCCTCGGCGGCCGTTGTGGCATCGCACCCCATCTGCTTTGCCAGCTCCCCCAGGTAGAAGCGAGACCGCTCCACGTCCAGGATCATCCTCCCGCCCAGGAAGTAGGCAGGGTCCAGTCTCCCCAGGAGCAGGTTGGCGTCCGTCACCGTCACCTGGTCGCCGCGACCGTAGCAGGCGGGGCCCGGGTCCGCCCCCGCCGACTGGGGCCCCACCAAGAGAGCCCCCCCAATGTCCAGGCGTGCAATGGAGCCGCCTCCCGCCCCCACGGTGTGGATGTCGATCATGGGAAGGGCCACCGGGTAGCCCCCTATGCGCCCGCCGGTGGTCTCCTGGATACGGCCAGGGCAGAGGGAGACGTCCGTGGAGGTGCCGCCCATGTCCAGGGTGATGACGTCGGGGAAGCCGGCCTGGGAAGCGACACGGAAAGCCCCCGCCACGCCTCCAGCAGGCCCGCTGAGCAGGGTGCGCACCGGCTCTCGGGAGGCCCCGGACGCCGAGAGGCTTCCGCCACCCGACTGCATGATGCGCAGACGGCGGCCTACTGCCTCACCGAGACGCCCGAGGTAGCGCGCCATGACCGGGCCCACGTAGGCGTTCACCACCACTGTGCTCGTGCGCTCGTACTCCCGGTACTCGGGCAGCAGCTCGCTGGAGAAGGAGAGGAAGGGTGGCTTGTCGAGGCCCTTCATCGCCTCTTTCAGGAGGGCCTCGTGCCTGGGGTTCAGGAAGGCGAAGAGGAGCGACACGGCGACGGCCTCGGCTCCTCGCTCCTGGGTCAGCCGGGCCACGCGCCGGGCCTCACGAGACGTCAGGGGCGCCAGGGCCTTCCCCTGGCTGTCCATGCGCTCCTCCACGCCGATGCGAAGATCGGGGGGCACCAGGACGGGTGGGCGTTCCACCAGGAGGTCGTAGAGCGCTGGGCGGTTCTGCCGCCCGATCTCCAACAGGTCTTCAAACCCCTTGGTGACCAGCAGGGCGGTGCGGGCCCCCTTGCCCTCCAGCAAGGCGTTGGTAGCCACCGTGGAGCCGTGGGCCACGTCCGCGTCGGCGGGGACACCAAGGGCCTGGAGGCCCTCCAGCACCGCCTGGGTGGGATCGGCAGGCGTGGAAGGCAGCTTGAACACCCTCAGCCTTCCCTCCTCCAGGAGGGCGAGGTCGGTGAAGGTGCCGCCGATGTCCACGCCGAGGACAGTCTTCGTCATGGTGCTTTCCTAGGAGCGCCGAGTCAGCAGGAACTCATACGCCAGGTTGGCGGCCAGGATGGCGGTGATCTCCCTGGTCGTAGGGTGGCGTCGCCTCCATCACGTCAAACCCCACCACTGGCAGGCCCCGGAGACCCCGCACCAGGGCCAACGCCTCCCGGCTGGTGAGGCCTCCCACCTCGGGCACGCCTACGGCGGGGGCGTAGGCGGGGTCCACCGAGTCCATGTCCAGCGAGATGTACAACGGCTCCCGCACCACCTCTCGGGCCAGCGCCAGGGCATGGGCCACCCCCTCCTGGGCCACCTCGTCGGCGGTGATGACGGTGATGCCTACAGCCCGCACCTTATCCACGATGGCCAGGAAGTTGGAGCCCCGAAGGCCTATCACCACGCATCGCCCAGGGTCCACCAGCCCCTCGGCGACGGCGTTGCGCAGCCACGAGCCGTGGTTGTAGGGCCGCTCGGGGCTGGGGGGCTCCCAGTATTCGGGGTGGGCGTCTATCAGCAGAAGCGAGAGGGGCCGCTGGTCATGGCGGTGGCAGGCGCGTAGGACCCCCAGGGTCATCGAGTGGTCGCCTCCGAGGCATACCGGCAGGACACCTCTCGCGAAGACAGGAGCAAGGTGGTCGGCCACCTGGTCCAGGGCGTAGGCGATGTAGTTGGGGTCCAGGGGCAGGTCGCCATAGTCCACGATGCGCAGGCTCTGGAAGAGGGGAGGCAGCGCCCGGCTTGGTTCGTAGGGGTGTGGGAGCAGGAAGGCCGAGGCGTTGCGAATGGCCCTGGGCCCATACCGAGCGCCGGAGCGGTGGACGCTTCCCGAGTCAAAGGGCAGGCCCACAACGGCCACGTCGGCCACCTCCAGGTCGCGGGACGCGGGGGCCCGCAGGAAGGTGTAGAGGCCCCCGTAGCGAGGGCCCTGCTGCCAGTCGGCGGGCGTTAGACGTGGCGGTTCGGTCATGGCTGGGCTTTCTCAGGGCGGGGGCGGCGTAGCATCCACACCAACACTGCCCCCGTGATGGCCCCTGGCCCCAACAGAAGCGCGACGGCCCCCGTGAGTTTTGGGGCCACCGCCAGTGGCCCGCTGACCAGATGTGTATCTCCAAGGACAAAGAAGACCGTGGCAACAGTGGCTGCCAGGGCAGTGCATGCCGTCACGCTGGTGAGGACCCACCAACCGGCCCGCGAGAGGTACTGAAGAAGCACCAGTCCTTGGGCCATGCCGAGGGGTATTCCTATAGCACCCCCCACCGAAGCCCAGCCCCCCACAAAGATCAAGGCTTCGCTCGCCGTGGTTTCTCTTCCCACCCCTGAGGGGCCAGGCCAGAGGCGGCTCACCGTTACCGCGAAGAGGAAGCCGAGGGCCACGCCTGCCGTCGTTGCTGGCGCCCACCAGCCAGATCGAGGCAGGTGCTGCCTTAACACCATCCATTGGGAGAGCCCCAAGACAAGCCCCAGGACCGCGGCAAAGGCGGCGCCGGTGATAGGCCCGCCGGTGAGCTGATCGTCGCCGAGGGACTCACCCACCACTCGGCTCAGGAGCTGCACCACCAGGATGGTGGCCACCAGGAAGCCCAGGACCAGGCCCACGCTGGTGGCAGCCACCCACTGGAGCCACAGCCGCCATCCCAGGGGTTGACGCTCCGTGCTCACCTACGACCTCCTATGACGCGGTTGTATTTCAAGTTGACCTCTCTAGCGGCAATCTACGCCATCTCGTAGGAGTGGTCAAGCTCATACCCGCCCTGGACACCATCCAGGACGCCAGGTATGCTACAGGAGAATTCCAAGGGCCGTCACGGCCTCCTGTGGCGAGGTGCACTGTGACCCAGCACAAAGATAAGGCGGCGGGGACCGTCACCCAGCAGGAGACCCCTGCCTACCTGTGGCACGCGGGCGGGCTCGTGGAGTGGGACAAGGCCACCACCCACATCACCAACATCGCCTGGCCCTCCATCTCCATGGTGTTCGAGGGCATTCGGGGCTACTGGAGCCCCCGGCGGCAGGAGGTGTACCTCTTCCACTTGGAGGCGCACCTGAAGCGGCTGTGGCAGTCCATGAAGCTGATGCGGATGACCTCCTCCTACTCAAAGGAGGAGCTGGCCCGCGCCATCATGGAGGTGGTGAAGGCCAACGGCTACAAGGGTGATGTGTACATCTCCCCCTACGCCTACTTCCGCGAGGGCGTCCCTGGCTATATTGGCGTCAAGGACATGCCCAGCGAGGTGCTGATCACCTGCCGGCCCGCTCCCTCTAACCTGGGGACCGACCTGGTGGCCCACTGCTGCATAAGCTCCTGGACACGCATCGCCGACAACGTGATGCCGCCCCGGGCCAAGGCCATCGCCAACTACCAGAACAGCCGCCTGGTCTCCACCGAGGCGACCCTCAACGGGTACGACTTCGGCATCATCCTGAACGGCCAGGGGAAGGTGTCCGAGGCCGCCTACGCCTGCATCTTCATCGTGCGGGACGGCGTGGCCATCACGCCTCCCCACTCGGCGGGCATCCTGGAGAGCATCACCCGGGCCACGGGTATCGAGCTGCTGAGGGACATGGGCGTGCCTGTGGAGGAGCGAGACGTGGACCGGACGGAGCTATACATCGCCGACGAGGCGTTCCTCTGCGGCACGTCGGTGGAGCTACGGCCTGTGCCCTCGGTAGACCGGTACGTCCTGGGCGATGGGGCCGTTGGTCCGGTGACGCGCCAGCTTCAGGAGCGGTTCCACCAGGCGGTCCGAGGCGAGGACCCCCGCTACGCCCGCTGGCTGACCCCGGTGTATGAGAAGGCGAGGGTGGGATAGGGTGGGATAAGGGTGCCTTCTCTCCTCCAGGGCACCCCGAGAAGGGGCCCCTCGCATTCCCTACTTGTGTTTATTCCACCATAGGCAGATCCCTGGCTCGTTTTTCTTAAGAAGCCTGTTGGAATCTCCGGAGCAGTCGCGCAGGAGTGCCAGGCAGCTTAGCTACACCCAACTGTCATCCACGATATTCAAGGACTTTATCAACCCGGAGGTGTGCGATTTCGACAAGAGCAAGGGCAAACAAGAAGACTACCCTCGCGAAAGGGAGAAGCGGAACCTATTGCGACTGTGTAACTTGTTGGCAGATCACACTCTTGAAGGCAAATGGGAAGCCACGGTAGAGGGGAAGAAGAATGGTGATCCTACTTCCGACACGATTACGACGGGGCGACTCTGGAAGAAGGGAGCGCTAAGATATTGGTCCCCCAGGTTGAAATAGGCCATCGCCTTGTTGGTAGGGGTGGCTGGCAGAGATGTGGCACGCGTCTTCCAACTCCACATCAGCTCTTCTGTGTGGGATGAAATTGAGAAGGCTGTGAAACGCCTCTTCGTGTACCCTGGATGGGGGGACGAGCGCCTGGCTACAGTGCTCAATACCAACGTGCTCGAAGAGATTGAGAGGGCTTTCGAGGACTGGGCTCGGGAGCAAAGCACGACGCCCCTCAACGCATATTACCTGGCTGATAAGCCCCAGCCACGTATGTAAGCGATCCTTAACGTCGAGTTGGGCAAGGAAGGGGGCCACGATATTCGCGGCCCCCTTCCTTCTTGGCCGCTCCAAGATTCCTCAAGTTCACCTAGGCTTGGCTTGCTACTCCACCACCACGCTGACGAGCTTGCCCGGCACGTAGACCAGCTTCTCCACCCTCTTGCCCTGGGTGAAGCTCTGCACCCGCGGGCTGGCCAGGGCCAGGCGCTTGGCCTCCTCCTCCGAGATGTCGGCGGGCACCTGCAGGCGGTCCCGCACCTTGCCGTTGACCTGGACCACCAGGGTAATCACCTCGTCGGCGGCCAGGGCCTCGTCCCACTGAGGAAGGGCCTGCTGGTGGATGCTGTAGGCGTGGCCCGTCCGCTCCCACAGCTCCTCGGTGATGTGGGGGGCCATAGGCGCCAGGAGCAGCAACAGCTTCTCCACGCCCTCGCGCCAGGTGGCGCTGTCAACGCCTCCCTGCTCCCAGGCCCGGGCCATGGCGTTGGTCAACTCCATGAGGGCCGCCAGGGCGGTGTTGAACTTGAAGCGGTCCAGGTCGGCGATGACGCGCTTGACGGTCTTGTGAATGGCCCGCTGGAGCTCCCGCACCTTCTTTTGGTGCTCCGCTCCGATTGGGATGCGGAGCCTATCGGCCTCAGCTTTGCCCATCACCACTGGGGAGGCGTCTAGTTCCTGGGGGTCGCGTTGGGCCAGCTCCCACACCCGGTTGAGCCAGCGGGCCATGCCGTTGATGCCGCTGTCGCTCCAGTCGCCGCCCTGCTCCCAGGGGCCCAGGAACATGAGGTAGGCGCGCACCACGTCGGCCCCGAGGGCCTGAACGTACTCGTCGGGGGCCACCACGTTGCCCCGCGACTTGCTCATCTTTGCCCCGCCGGCGATGATCGTCCCCTGGTTGTAGAGTCGCAGGAAGGGCTCGCCGAAGCTGACTATCCCCAGGTCCCGCATCACCTTGGTGAAGAAGCGGGCGTAGAGAAGGTGCATGACGGCGTGCTCTGCGCCGCCGGTGTACTGGTCCACCGGGCACCACTGGCGAGCCAGCGCCGGGTCGAAGGGGGCCTGGTCCTCGTGGGGGCTGGCGTAGCGCAGGAAGTACCAGGAGGAGTCGAAAAAGGTGTCCAGGGTGTCGGTCTCCCTGCGAGCGGGTCCGTGGCACTGGTGGCAAGTGGTATTGAAAAACCCCTGATGCAGCTTCAGGGGCGACTCGCCGGTGGGCCGGAACTCGGCGTCCTCGGGCAGCAGCACCGGCAGGTCCTCCTCCCGCACGGGGAGCATGCCGCAGTGGTCGCAGTAGATGACGGGGATGGGGGTGCCCCAGTACCGCTGGCGGGAGACGAGCCAGTCCCTCATGTGGTAGGAGACGGTACGGCGGCCCCACTTCCCCCCCTCGATGTGGCCGGCGATGCGCCCCTTGGCCTCATCGCTGGGCAGGCCGTTGAAGGGCCCCGAGTTCACCATGACGCCCGGTCCCACCCACGCCTGGGCCAGCTCCTCGCCGCGCCAGCCGGGGGACGCCACCACCACGCGGACGGGCAGGCCGTACCTCTTGGCAAAGTCGTAGTCCCGCTGGTCGTGGGCGGGGACCCCCATGACCGCGCCGGTGCCGTAGGTGAGGAGGGCGTAGTCCGCGATGAAGAGGGGAACCCGCTCTCCGTTGAGGCGGTTGACACAGTATGACCCCAGGAACACCCCCGTCTTTTCCCGCTCGGTGGAGAGGCGCTCCACCTCGGTCTGGCGGCGGGCCTGGAGGACGTAGGCCTCCACCTCTGCCTTGCGGTCGGGCGTGGTCAGCTTCGCCACCAGAGGGTGCTCAGGGGCCAGGACCATGAGGGTGACGCCGTAGATGGTGTCGATGCGGGTGGTGAAGGTGGCTATCTCCCTCTCCTGCAACCCCAAGTGGGAGAGGTCAAAGGAAATCTGCACCCCCTCGCTTCTGCCGATCCAGTTACGCTGCATGGTCTTGATCTTCTCGGGCCAGTCTATCTCGTCCATCTGCAGCAGCTTGTCGGCATAGCGGGTGGTGCGGAGGAACCACTGCTCCATCTCCCGGCGGTACACGGTGGTGTCGCACCGCTCGCAGAGGCCGTTGACCACCTGCTCGTTGGCCAGGGTGGTCTGGCAGGAGTCGCACCAATTGGCGGCGGCCAGGGCCCGGTACGCCAGGCCGGCCTGGTAGAACTTCAGAAACAGCCACTGGTTCCACTTGTAGTACTCGGGCAGGCAGCAGACGATCTCCCGGCTCCAGTCGTAGATGGCGCCCATGGAGCGGAGCTGTCGTCGCATGTTCTCGATGTTGCTCATGGTCCAGACGTAGGGGTGGATGCCCCGCTTGATGGCGGCGTTCTCAGCGGGGAGGCCGAAGGCGTCGAACCCCATGGGGTGGAGGACGTTGTACCCCTGCATGTGGCGAAAGCGGGCGTGGGCGTCGGCGGGGGCCATGGCGTACCAGTGGCCGATGTGCAGGTCCCCCGACGGATAGGGGTACATGGTGAGCTCGTACCACTTGGGCCGAGGGTCGTCGTCCCGCACCCTGTAGATCCCCGTCGCCTCCCACCGGGCCTGCCACTTCTGGTCCAGCTCGGCGGGGTTGTAGCGGAGCTCGGTCTGGCGCATGGTGGCCATAGACGCTTCCTCTCCCTCGTCGACAACGCTGAGGTGTAGCTGTGCGATGCGTCTGCCGCATAGGCCAGTATACGTTAACCCCTCATTGGCTGGTAGCATGGCTATTAAAAACCCTTTCGACCATCCCCCTGCCCCCCTTCCTGAACAGGAAGGGGGGGTAACTATATTTGGGGGTGTCTCCCAGACCCCCTACAGAGGGGCTAAGCCCCTCTGTACCCCCCTTTTCAGCATCCTCCCAAAGCCGAGGGGACGGGCTAGCTACAGGCCGAACCTTACCGATCGTGCCGTGATGGGCTTCACAACCGCCTCACCCCCGGCTTGACGACGAATGAGGGTGGTGCTACAGTTTGAAAAAGTACAGCCGTAGGTGATGTGCTATGGGCGTGCCGCAATTCAAGGAGATTCACCGGGCCTATGGCTTTGACGAGATATCCATCGTCCCTGGCCCTGTGACCGTCAATCCCGACCAGGTGGACCCCAGTTTCAAGCTGGGGTCGCTCACCCTTAAAATCCCCTTCTTGGCCTCGGCCATGGACGCCGTGGTGGGGCCGAGGTTTGCGGTCCTGATGCACCAGATGGGTGGCCTGGGGGTGATGAACCTGGAGGGGCTCCAAACTCGATACGACAACGCGGAGGATGTCCTGGAGCGCATTCGCAAGGCCTCCCAGGAGGAGGCGACGCCCCTTCTCCAGAAGCTGTACGCGGCTCCCCTCAAGGAAGAACTCATCGGACGGCGAGTCAGAGAGATCAAAGAGCAAGGGGCAGTCTGCGCCGTCTCCATCACGCCGCAGAACACCAAAAGGTTCGCCCCTCTAGCCGTAGAGGCTGGGGCGGACATCATTGTGGTCCAGTCCACCGTTACCACGGCTCGCCATGTCTCCAAGAGCTATCGGGGCCTCATCTTCTCCGAGTTCATGGAGGCGATGAAGGTCCCCGTCATCGTAGGCAACTGCGCGACGTACGACGCCGCTCGCGAGCTCATGGAAACGGGCATTGACGGCGTCCTGGTGGGCGTGGGGCCTGGCGCCGCCTGCACCACCCGCGAGGTGGTGGGAGTGGGGGTGCCCCAGGTGACCGCCACCCTGGACTGCGCCGCCGCTCGAGAGGAGTACTTCCACCGCACTGGGCGGTACGTGGCCGTCATCACCGACGGCGGGATGCGAACCGGCGGAGATATTTGCAAGGCCATCGTCTCGGGGGCTGACGCCGTCATGCTGGGCACCACCTTCGCTCAAACTGAGGAGGCGCCCGGCAGAGGGTATAACTGGGGTATGGCCACCTCTCATCTTGAGCTGCCCCGCGGCACCCGCGTCACTGTGGGAACCCAGGGGACGTTGAAGCAGATCCTCTATGGGCCCACCTCGGTGACCAACGGCACCCAGAACCTGGTGAACGCCCTGAAGGTGGGGATGGGCATGCTGGGGGCCTTTACCATCCGGGACTTCCAGCAGGCGGAGTTGACCTTTGCTCCTGCCATCAAGACCGAGGGAAAGCACTACCAGCTAGGGTTCTAAGTTCCTCCGGCCCTTGGACTTGACACACTTTTCACGAGCCACTATAATACCTCTGTTCTGCGAGGACTTGTTTGGAGTTCAACGTTTCGCGGCTTTTGAAAGAGCCTGTCGGCGCAGTTCGTGACTATACCGTGGCCGAACAGGTGAAGCTCTCAGACCTAGAGGAGGAGTGCTGGGTCCAGGGGGAGGTCCATCTTCTTCGAACGGAAAGGGGCGTTCTTGCCCAGTGTTCTTTCCAAACTAGCGCCCGGTGCTTTTGCAGCCGCTGCCTCGCGCCCTACCAGCAGCCCTTGGGGTTCACCCTGGAGGAGGAGTGCTTCTCCACGGTGGGTCGGGTTAGCGGCCAGGGTCTTCCAATCTCCGATCCGGACTCCTTCACTTTAGACGAGCACCACATTTTGTACCTAGACGAAGCCTTTCGCCAATACCTGTTGACAAGCCTGCCCATGCAACCCTTATGCCGAGAGGGCTGCCTGGGCCTCTGTCCCCGTTGTGGAGCAGACCGCAATCGCGCAGCCTGCACCTGTCCCCAGGAATCACAAGACCTGCGTTGGAGCTCATTACGCCGGTTGTCGGCGTTGAGCGCCACCAGAAGCCGGGAGGCCTAATTTGCCGCCACTACCCAAGAAAAAACATGGGATCTCCCGGTCCGGCCGACGTAAAAGCCTATTCGCAGGGAAATGGGTGGGCCGCCTCCCATCCCTGTCAGTCTGCCCCCAGTGTCGTCAGGCTAAGCTGTCCCATCAGGTCTGCCGGCACTGTGGATACTACAAAGGAAGAGAGGTTATAGCGCCCAAGGGAAGCGCCGAACAGCCATAGGGGAGGCCCCTCTCCTCTACTTCGTTGGACCCACACAACAACAGAGGTGTTCTTATTATGGTTTCCTCATCGAAGTCCCCAGTTAGCGGGAAGGTAGCCTTTATCTTTCCCGGGCAAGGTTCCCAGGCCGTTGGCATGGGCCTGGAGCTGTATCAGCACTCGCCGGCGGCTCGCGAGTTCTTCGAGGCGGTGGACGAGGGCCTGAAGATGCGGTTCTCCCACCTCCTCTTCTACGGGCCTGAGGAGGAGCTGAGGCAGACCATCAACACGCAGCCGGCCATTATGACAGTGAGCCTGGCCTGCCTCATTGCCATGGAGGAGACTCTTGGCAAGGAGGGAATGCCGAAGCCCTACTTCGTGGCGGGCCACAGCCTGGGAGAGTACACCTCCCTGGTGGCGGCGGGGGTGGTGGACGGTCCCACCGCCGTGCGGCTGGTCCGAGAGCGGGGAAGGCTCATGCAGGATGCCGGCATGCGGGTCCCTAGCGGGATGGCAGCCGTCCTGAACATGGACGAGAAGGTGCTTGAGGAGATCTGTCGCGACACGGGGATCGAGATCTCCAACTTCAACACCCCCGATCAAATCGTTATCGCCGGGGAGAAGCGGGCCCTGGCCCGCGCCATGGACATGGCCCTGGCTAAGGGCGCGCGGCGGGTGGTCCCCCTCCAGGTGAGCGGCGCTTTCCACACCAGACTCATGGCATCGGCTCAGGAAGGCATGGCAGAGGCCCTGAGCCAAGTCTCCTTCTCTCAGCCTCAGTACCCCGTGGTGGCCAACTGTACCGCCCAGCCCCTGACCACGGCGGAGGAGCTGAAAGAGGAGCTCCGACAGCAGCTTTGCACCAGTGTGAAGTGGTCGCAGACGGTCACCTACATGACAGGCCAGGGGGTGACCAGATTCATGGAAATCGGTCCTGGTCGCATCCTGACGGGAATGGTCAAGCGCATTAGCCAGGAGTCGGAGACCGTTAACATCAACGATCTCGCCTCCATTCAAGCATTAAAGAACTAGCGGTAGGTAGCATGGGGATGGGTGCGATGGAGGAGTGTGAGGAACTGGAGCAGGAGCTGCCCACCTCCCCCAGGCGTAGAGCCCGAGCCGCTGCACTCCAGGTTATCTGCGCCGTGGACGCCTCTCGGTGTGGTCCGCAGGAAACCTTGGCGTGGGTGGCCGAGGAACTGGCCCTCTCTCCTCAAGCAAGAAGGTTCGCTGCGCGACTGGTTGGGGGCGTCCTGGAGCACCTGGAGAAGATAGACCAGGCCCTGCTCACCCATGCGCCCGCCTTCCCCGTTCACCAGCTTGCTCTTGTGGACCGCAATATGTTGCGCATGGCGATCTTCGAGATCACCATGGATAGGGAGACGCCTCCCAGGGCGGCTATCAACGAGGCGGTGGAGCTGGCCAAGCTGTTCGGGGGCGACACCTCCTCTCGGTTTGTCAACGGGGTGCTGGGCTCTTTGTTGAATGCCTTGGCGCCCCAGGCAGGAGCGTCAGGGGGCTAGGGACACGCCCCAAGGCGTTCCCCAGGCTATCTTGGAACAACAAAAGGGGGTGTGGTGTGCCAGCGATCTTTGAACGAGTGAAACAGGTGACGGTGGATCGTCTAAGCGTGGAGGAGGCCCGGGTGACCATGGAGGCCTCCTTTACAGAGGACCTGGAAGCCGACTCCCTTGACCTGGTGGAGCTGATCATGGCCCTGGAGGAGGAGTTCTCCAAAGACGGGGTTGCTGTCGAGATCCCCGACGAAGAGGCGGAGAAACTCAGAACGGTGAGCGACGTGGTGCAGTTCGTCAAGGCGAAGGGGATCAAGGACACCTAGTCCCCTGAATCGCTGGGTGTATCCTTAGCCCTAGGGCGTGGCCTCGGGCGGAACGCCTGGTTTGGCTACGGGACGTGGAATCTACTCGGGGGGCGGATCGGCCTTAGATGAGGCTTCGGCTCTGCCCTCCGTCAATGTTAATGCAGGCGCCCGTCAGCATCCCCGCCCGCTCGGAGGCCAGATAGGCCACCAGGTCTCCCACCGGCTCTGGCCAGCCAAACCTCCCCATCGGCAAATTATTCTCGGTGAACCGATCCACCACATCGCGGGGCTGGTTGCGCGCAAAGTTGTCCCAGCTGCCACCGGGGAACTGAACAGATCCCGGGGCCACACTGTTCACCAGGATGTTGTAAGGGGCCACCTCCAGGGCCAGGTGCTTGGACAGGGCGATGAGGGCTGCCTTGGCCGTCATGTAGGCGATGCTCCCCCCGTACTCCCGGCCCCAGATGGAGGCGATGTTGACGATGCGGCCCCACCGTCGCTCCTTCATACCCGGCAGCGCCAGATGAATAAGGCGGGTGGCCCCGTAGAGGTTCAACTGCATCGCCTGTTCAAGCTGCTCGTCGGAGGTGCGCTCTAGGTCGGGGCCGCCTCGGGAACCCCCCACGTTGTTCACCAGGATGTCCACGGGCCCCAAGGCAGCAGCGGCTTCGTAGATACGTTTGGCGTCCTGGGGATTGGTAACGTCCGCCGCCACGGCCACGGTGCGCACCCCCAGCCCTTTCAGCTCCGTTTCCGTCTGCCGCAGGCGCTCTTCTCCCCGGGCGCAGATGGCCACAGCACACCCCTCGGCGGCCAGGGAGAGGGCTGCCTGCCTTCCCAGCCCACGGCTTCCTCCAGTAACAATCGCCACCTTGCCTTTAATGCCCAGGTCCATGCTTCACCTCGATAGGGAACGGTTGGGTAC
>SHYH01000014.1 GCA_009692865.1 Dehalococcoidia bacterium | reverse complement strand
TGGATAAGGAACTCAGGCATGGCCTATCCACCGACGGGAGTCTAGCAGTGGTTGGTGGGGTTGTCAACGGCAGGCAGCTTGGGACGCGCAAAGGGGGAGGCAGTTCTTTGTTAAACCGGCTCCAAGGCTGACTCGGTGGCTCGAACCGGACTCTACCCGGTTGTTTCCCCTTGGGTACCGGTGTGGTACTCTAAATATGCTTATAATATGTACCTTGCTGTGGGCTGCCGGGCCCAAGTCCGCGTCCGAGTTTGCGGGAAAGGAGCGTCCATGACTACGGCCACTCCCGTACGGCTAACCACCCTGTCGCACTGTGCTGGTTGAGCCTCTAAATTCAGTTCTCGTGACCTGGCGCAGGTGCTGCGCCAGCTACCCCCTCTTCTTGACCCCAACCTGCTGGTGGGCATTGCCACGGGCGATGACGCCGCCGTCTATCGCCTTGGGAAGGACCTGGCCCTGGTGCAGACGGTGGACTTCTTCACGCCTATTGTGGACAACCCCTACGACTATGGGGCTATCGCCGCGGCCAACGCCCTCAGCGACGTCTACGCCATGGGTGGCCGGCCCATTCTCGCCTTGAATATCGTGGGCTTCCCCATCGAGCTGCCCGTCGAAATACTGGGACGGGTGCTTTTGGGAGGCGCCGAGAAGGCCCAGGAGGCGGGTGTTATCATCGTCGGCGGGCACACCATTGATGACAAGGAGCCCAAGTACGGAATGGCGGTGACCGGTATTGTTAGGCCGGGCTATCAGGTTGCCAACGTGGGGGCAAAGGGGGGAGACCTCCTGGTCCTGACCAAGCCTCTAGGATCGGGGGTTATCACCACGGCCGCCAAGAACGAGGCGGTGACACCGGAGGTCCTCGAGGAGGCCGTCAGGGTGATGTCCACCCTGAACAGGAAGGCCTCGGAGGTGATGGTGTCGGTAGGGGTTCACGCCTGTACCGATGTCACGGGTTTTGGGCTGGTGGGCCATTTGCTGGGGATGACCACGGGCTCTAAGGTGGGCGCCCGCCTCCAACTCGCCCAGATACCCTTCATGCGGGGGGCGTGGCAGGCCGTGGAGGCAGGGTTCGTGCCGGGCGGCACGGGCCGCAACCTGGAGGCGGCGGACGGCCGCGTTCGCTGGGACGCCGAGATCAGCACCGAGGCCCAGGTCCTCCTGTGTGATGCCCAGACCTCGGGTGGACTGCTGATGGCGGTGTCTCCTCGAAAGGCCAAGCGGCTGGTAAAGGAGTTGAAGGAGGCCGGTGTGCCGGTGGTGGCGGTCATCGGCGAGGTGACGCCTGATTCTCAGGGGACCATCGAGGTGGTGCTCTAGTCCGCTTGCCTGCCGTAAGGTAGAAAGAAAGGAAGGAGGGCCACTTGGGTGGCCCTCCTTCCTTTTGATCGCTTTGGGGCCTAGAAGGATACTCCTGCCCCGGAAGAGGTGGGTAGCGGGGCTTTCCCCGGCCTCATCTGGAACTGGTGTCCGCGCCTATTCTCGCCTTCCCTGTCCGCGCGGTGGTTGGGCATCATCTGGGGGGATTTGGGCATGCCTTCGTAGCCGAGGGTCAGCGCTCGCACCAGAGCCAACGTCTGCTGGGGCTGGCCGTCCACGGACACGCGAAGCACCACCACGCGGTCGTTTACCTGGACCCCAGCCAGCTCTGTCGGGCGGAGCTGCTTCAGGAGGTGGACGCCTTCACCGAGGGCGATGGTCTCGGCGGGCGACCCATCGCGGGGCTGCACCGTCAGCCCCCCAAGGCTCGTGGTGGTAGCTGGCAGGACGGCGGTCACCGTGCCTCCGTACAGTTTCACCGTCACCAGCTTCCCGTCTTTTCCTTCAAAGGAGGAGGTGGAGCTCATCAACCGCTCCAGAGGCAGGTCCTTCAGGAACCGCATGATCTGGGGGGCGATCTTTGGAGGGCGCTGGGGCTCGTGGCGAGCTGCCAGGGTCACCTGGGCCGTCTGGGTGGCCCCCTGGCGAATGTAGGTCACGGCGACCACAGCGGCGGGGGCCTTCTGGGCCAGCAGGGTTTGGAGGGCGTCGAGGTTGGCGACGGCCTGGCTGCCAATGCTGGTGATGATGTCACCCCGGAGGAGGCCTGCCTCCTTGGTTCCCTTGTCCTTGACCTGCATGATCACCACCCCGTCGGTGACGGAGGCGCCCAGGTGCTGGGCGATCTCAGGGGTGTTGTTCACCGCCACGATGCTCAGC
This sequence comes from Dehalococcoidia bacterium, assembly GCA_009692865.1. Taxonomy (GTDB): domain Bacteria; phylum Chloroflexota; class Dehalococcoidia; order Lucifugimonadales; genus SHYH01. Next base: position 23,949 of record SHYH01000014.1, on the reverse strand, counting down.
CGGGTGCCCCCCGGTTGAGGTTCCGCGTGGAAGTTGAGCGGTCCCGAGGCCGGGCTCTGGCCTCGGGGGATGGTATTGGCCGAAACCGAGCTAACCCAGTTCGCGCCGAAGACGACGTCTCCTATCACGACAAGGCTGACCACAAGAGCTGCGAGAGCCGCCGAGGTTTTCTTCATTGCTGCCTTCTCAAACTGTTCTTCACTAGGGTAAACGCCGTGGCGGGGGGTTAGGATAGGCCCTTAGCAGGGCGTGCCCTGCTTAAGGGCGATCACCAGTTGCTCCTCGGTGATGGCGCCTCCGTTCTGGATGCGGAAGGCTCGAATCTTAGGCTGGGCCTTGTCCATCAACGAGACGAGGGCGTAGAGGGTGTCGGGCCAGATGGCCTCCTGGCTGTCTCGCCAGAGGGCCATGCGCACGTCGGTCTGGGAGGGGTAGGCCTCGCTGTGGGTGTGGGAGTGGTAGATGACAAGGAGCTGCCACTGTCGGTCCTCAATCTCCCGGGTGGCCGCCAGAAGGCCCTTAGGGTCCATGCGGTATCGGAAGGGGCTCTTCTCCGCGTTGACGATGCGGTAGTGCTTGACGACCTTTCCTCCCTGGCCGGCCAGGATGCCGCAGCACTCGTTGGGGTCCTCCTCCAGGGCGTAGGCCTTCATCTCCTCGGCGATCTTCGTGGGGATTTCCAACACGGCCTCCCTCCTCCTTTCGGGGTCGCCGACGTAGCGGCTCCCTTGTCACCCTTCTACGGGGGTCGCCCAGTTGGGCTCCCTGGTCACCCTGAGCAGCGGTGCCTCCTGACAGGATGTACGGAATGTAACATCTACTGTAGGCGAGGTTGCCCCGAGTGGCAAGAGGCCCCTCCTGCGTTGACCCCCTCATGCCTGGGTGCTACATTGCCATTGTGTCACGTTTGTCACGAAAGGCGCCCGATTTGCATACTCTGAACCTCTTCCTCAGCGAAGCCCAGATCCAGGAGGGGGTCGAGCGCCTGGCCGGGCAGGTCCAGGCGGACTACGAGGGGCGTCCCCTGCTGGTCGTAGGTGTCCTGCGGGGGGCCTTCGTTTTCATGGCGGACCTGGTGCGTCGTCTTAGGCTGTCTCTGACCGTTGACTTCGTCCGCCTAGCCAGCTACGGCGCGTCCACCACCTCGTCGGGGCGGGTGCGCCTCATCCACGGCGTGCGCTCGCCCCTGCGGGGGCGGGCCGTCCTGGTGGTGGAGGACATTGTGGACACAGGCCTGACCACCAGCTTTCTGCTCTCCTACTTGCAGGAGCGGGGCGCAGCATCGGTGAGGATATGCGCGCTCCTGGACAAACCTGCCTGTCGGCGGGTGCAGGTGTCCCTGGACTACGTTGGCTTTACGGCGCCGGACCGGTTTCTGGTGGGCTACGGGCTGGACTTCGACCAGCGGTACCGGGAGTTGCCGGCGGTCTATGCATTGGAGGACGGTTCTTAGAAGGGTGATGAAAAGGGGAGTGCAGAGGGGCGTAGCCCCTTTGCTGGGGGTCTGGGGGTGCCCCCCAGATCTAAGTCTCTACCCCCTTCCTGGCCAGGAAGGGGGTAGAGGGGGATGGTCGAAGGGGTTTCCCCGCACCTTGCTAGAGGAGCACAGCCATGGACATCAAACGGCTCATCGCGGTGGCTCGGGGCGACGAGCCCGCCGACCTGCTGTTTCGTAACGCCCGGGTGGTGAACACCTTCACCGCCGAGATCGAGGAGACCCATGTCGCCATTGCGGAGGGGCGTGTCGCTGGCCTGGGAGAGTACACGGCGGCCCAGCAGGTGGTGGACCTTCGGGGCAGGCACCTGACGCCCGGCCTCATTGACGGGCACGTCCACGTGGAGAGCTCCTACCTGAACATTGACCAGTACGCCCGCGCCGTGGTGCCTCGGGGGACCCTGGCCTTGATGACCGACCTCCACGAGAACGCCAATGTGGCGGGGCTCAAGGGCATGCGGTATGTGCTGGACGGGGCCCGCGGGTTGCCCCTGGACATCTTCGTCATGGCGCCTTCCTGCGTGCCGGCCACCGATCTTGAGACCTCCGGAGCGACCCTGGGGCCCAAGGAGCTGGCGCAGGCGATGCGCTGGCGGGGGGTCCTGGGCCTGGGCGAGATGATGAACTTTCCGGGGGTTATTCAGGCCAGCGATGACACCGTCGCCAAGGCCCAGGCGGCAGGGCGTCGCGTTAAGGACGGCCACGCGCCAAAGGTTCGGGGCAAGGCGTTGAACGCTTACCTGGCGCCGCTCATCGGCTCGGACCACGAGACCACCTCTTACGACGAAGGCCTGGAGAAGCTGCGTCGGGGGATGCACCTGATGATCCGGGAGGGCTCCACGGAGAAGAACCTGGAGGAGCTCCTGCTGCTGGTGACGAATGAGACCTACCATCGGTGCCTTCTGGTGGTGGACGACCGCAACGCCAAGGACCTGCTCCACGACGGCGACCTAGACGCGGTGGTGCGAAAGGCTATTCGTCTGGGGCTGGACCCCATTCGCGCCATCCAGCTCGCCACGCTGAATCCAGCGCGGTACTTTCGGCTGGAGGGGTACGGCGCCGTGGCGCCGGGGTATGTGGCCAACCTTCTGGTCGTGGAGGACCTGACCTCCTTCGACCTTCGTCAAGTGTACTACCGGGGGAGGTTGGTGGCCCAGGAGGGCAAGCCCCTCTTTCAAACGCGGGTACGGCCGTCCACCGGGTTGCGGAACACGGTCCGGGTCAAGCCCTTCACCGTTGCAGACCTGTCGCTGAGGGCTGGCACTGCCGAGGAGGCGCCGGTCATAGAGATTGTCCCGGGGCAGATTGTGACACGCTGGCTGTGGGAGCGGCCTTTGCGAAGGAGCGGCGCTGTCGTGGCCGACGTTGAGCGAGACCTGCTGAAGCTGGTGGTGGTGGAGCGGCACCACGAGACGGGGAACGTCGGCGTGGGTTTGGTGAAGGGGTTGGGCTTGAAGCGGGGCGCCATCGCCACCTCCTTTGCCCACGACAGCCACAACATCGTGGCAGCGGGCGTCGGGGACGAGGACATTTACGCAGCGGCCCAGGAGGTGATGCGTAATCAAGGAGGGCTGGTGGTGGTGGTGGAGGGACGGGTAGTGGGGTCCCTTCCTCTGCCCATCGCGGGACTCCTCTCCCCAGAGCCCCTGGAGCAGGTGGCCGCCGCCCTGGAGGATCTGGAGCGCCACGTCCGAGCGCTGGGCTGCCAGGTTCCCTCACCCTTCTCGGTCCTCTCCTTCCTGGCGCTGCCGGTCATACCTGAACTGAAGCTGACGGATAAGGGCCTGGTGGACGTGATGCAGGGCAAGCTCCTGGTACACTAGGCCAATAGGAAGGGATGCCCCCTTGCGCCTTGCAGGGCAAGCCACTATAATCATGTTTCGTGTTTAGGGAAAGGTTCACGCCCCCTGAACCGTTTCCGGGGGTGCAACTCTCCGTGCCCGTGATCTTATGAGAGAATTCCAGTCCGGACGTTCTCAGGTGACCCGGGAAGCTCCGGTTGCAGGCCAGCTGGTCGTTGAGTCGACACCCTGGAAGGAACCTCCCTCCTGGCTTCCGTCGGGGCTCCACTCCCTGGCGTACAGGAACTTCCTGCTTCTTGTGATCGGTCAGATCACCAACTCCCTGTCCCTCTGGATGGACCTGGTGGCCCGCTCGGTGCTGGTCATCGCTCTCACTGGGTCGGCGGTCCAGCTAGGGCTCATCACCGTGGCCCGAGGCCTCCCCCTCCTCGTTCTCGCGCCCATCGCTGGCCTGCTGGCCGACCGCGTGGACAGGCGTCTCCTCATACTCATTAGCAAGACCCTGAGCCTAGTCGTGAACGTGGGCTTTGTTGCCATCATCATGACTGGCCAGCTCGCGTTGTGGCATGTCTACGTCACTGCCATTGCAAGAAGCGTCATAATGGCCTTCGACGGGCCGGCGCGGCAGGCCCTGCTCCCTGCCCTGGTGCCGTCCCGCTTGCTCTTCAACGCTGTCGGGATCAACACGGGAAGCCTGCAGATGACGCGCGTCATCAGCGCCTCTGTGGCCGGGCTCCTGATAGCATTCTGGGTGGTGGCTTTTGACCTTGGGGAGAACGATGCGCGGGCCTTTGGAGGTGTTTACCTGGCAATAGCCATCGCTTCTGTCATCGCCGTCGTTGCCACCTACCTGCTCCGCGTTCCACCTGCTGCCCGAGTAGAAAGGGCCCAGGACTCCTGGGTCACCAGCTTTGTCGAGGGCGCTCGGTTTGTACGACGGACTCCGCTCATCCTGGGAGTCCTGATCCTTATGGGAGTGCAGAGCGCCTTTGGGGTGCCGTATCTTCAGGTCTTTGTACCCTGGATCGCCATTGAGGTGATGGGTCTGGGCCCTGGGGGGGCCGGCTTGCTGATAGCTGTCTCCGGGGTCGGGGCCCTCGTAGGTGCAGTGGTGATCGCTGCCAAAGGGCATCTCCTGCACCGCCGGGGGAAGATTGTCATCGTAGGCCTGGCCGTCTACGGCGTGGCTCTGGCGATGTTGGGCCTCACCTCGGCCCTGCCCCTCGTAGCCGTGGTAGGACTGACACTTCCCGTGCTCCCCCTCGCCATGATTTTCCTGGTGGGTATTGGACAGGTAGCCGTTCAGTCCATCAAACAGGTGTTGCTGTTGGAGGTCACGCCCAACGAGCTGCGGGGGCGAGTGATGAGCTTCCAGAGCCTGGACCGCGGGTTCTCGACCGTGGGGGGCGCCGCTGGCGGCTTCACCATTGCCCTCATAGGTGGCCCCCTTGCGCTGGCCCTCTTCGGCGCCCTCTGTGCCTCCGGGGCCCTGATGGTGGGACTTCTCAATCGGGGACTGCGCAACCAGGACTGATCCAGATTCGGTTCCCTTGGACAGCAGACGAATGCGAGCTATAGCCGCCGCTATCGGGCCCAAGCTGGGCTAGGCGAGCTGTCTGGCCTCTCCTGTGGTGGGGCGGCGGCGGTTGTTGTGGGCTTCTTCCCCCCCATTCGCAAGGTGGACTAGCCTTACCTTCGCCTTTCTGCTTTCTTCTCCAACGTTAACCCTTGTACAATGGGCTCGGTCTGCCTCGGCTGGCCGAATAGCGGGAGGAGGGAAGTGCAGTGAGCGGCAAAAGGATTGTTCTTTTGGGCCTGGCCCAGGCGCTAGGCACCGCTCTTTATGTGAGCCTGGTGGTGTTCCTGATCATGGTGGCGGACCGTGCGCCTGGGCCCCCTGACGGTCAGCCGGACGCGGGCGTCTACTGGCAGATTTTGAGCGTCCTGCTGCTTTTTATCGTCTCGGCGAGTATCACTGGGGCGCTGGTGCTTGGCTACCCGGCCGTGCTTGCCCTTCGGCAGCGCGTTCGCGATGCCGTGCTTCTCGTGGGGGCCACCCTGGGGTGGTTGATCCTGCTTTTGGTGGGGAGCCTCGCCGTCTTGGCATTTCAAGTAGCTCTGCTTGGCTAGCCTGGATGTGGACCCAACCCACCCTGGGGCACAGACATGGCCGTAAAGACCATCGAGTTCCGCGACAACGCCGTCTACCTGCTGGACCAGACCCGCCTGCCCCGTGATGTGGTGGTGCTGGAGCTCCGTCGCGCCGAGGAGGTGGTCGAGGCAATCACATCCCTACGCATTCGGGGCGCCCCGGCGATTGGCGTGGCGGGGGCCTACGCCCTGGTGCTGGCCTCCTTGCAGGCGGACGCCTCAGATGTGGCCCGATTCATGGCCTCGCTGTGGGAGGCTGCCCGGTCCATCGGCCAGGCCCGCCCCACAGCCGTCAACCTTCAGTGGGCCCTCCAGCGATTGCTCCGAGTCAGCGAAGGGGCCTCTACGCCCGAGGAGGCGCGCCGGAGGCTCCTGGAGGAGGCCCGAAAGATTCAACGAGAGGATGAAGAGGCAGACCGCCTGATAGGGGTTCACGGAGCGCCGCTGATTCCTCAAGGCGGCGTTGTGTTGACCCACTGCAACACGGGGGCCCTGGCGACGGCAGGGCAGGGGACCGCCTTTGGCATTTTGCGGACTGCCTGGCAGCAGGGGCGTCTGCGGCACGTGTACGCCACCGAGACACGCCCTGTGATGCAGGGGAGCCGCCTCACGGCCTGGGAGCTGGTGCAGGAGGGCATTCCCGCCAGCCTTATCGTGGACTCGGCGGCGGGGACGCTGATGGCCCAGGGCAAAGTGGACTGCGTTATCGTGGGGGCCGATCGCATCGCCGCCAACGGGGACGTGGCCAACAAGATCGGCACTTACACCCTGGCGGTGCTGGCGCGGGAGCACGGCATCCCCTTCTACGTGGCGGCGCCCATCAGCAGCGTGGACCTCTCGGTGGCCTCGGGAGAGGCGATTCCCATTGAGGAGCGGCCTGCGTGGGAGGTGACCTACCTGGGAGGCCAGGCTATAGCGCCAGAGGGCATAGGGGTTTACAACCCCGCTTTCGACGTGACGCCCCACCGCCTGGTGACGGCCATCGTCACCGAGCGAGGGGTTGTGCTTCCACCATTTGAAGAGGGGCTGCGGTAGGTGTGCGACGTTCCTGGGTAAGCCGTCGGTCCTGGCGCGGCGAATTTCCCCTTCGATGATAGGGTGGATTGAAAGCCCGAGGGTTGAACTGGTAGCATCCCCTTAGAGATAACCCCAGGTAGGAGGAAGGAGAGTCACGAGAACTGCGGAGAGGGCAGAGGTTGCCTTTCGGTGGCGGAGCTGGCTGGGACTGGCGGTGGTGATGTTCCTGTTGTACGGGGTGGTGAACGTATTCTTTGCCATCTACGTGCCTACAACTCTCCATTCAAAGGGCGCCGGGGGAACGGACGCCCTGATCGTGAGCGCCGAGGCTGACTCCAAGGTGTTGGGGCGCACTCTGACATCGCTGCCCCAGGCGGACCCGGGCCTGAGCGACTTTCTGGTGGCCATCATGGACACCATGTCCATGATGATGGCCTTTGCCATCCTTCAGGTGGCAATCGCCTGGTTTGCCCTGCGGCGTGGACACTCCTGGACCCTTTGGGTCCTGGCCATCGCAGACCTCTCGTTCATCTCCTATTTTCTTGCCTGGTCCAGCATCTTCTCGCAGTACGACGTCACTCTAGGAGATGCCCTGACCTCCTCTGGTGGCTTATGGATCATGGTTGTGGTGTGGGTCGTTATTGCAACGCTGGCGGGCTGGTTTGGCATGCGCCGCTCCGGTATGGCCTCGGGCGGGATAGGCAAGGGCTGGGCAGGCCCGCAGGCTGATGGTGTTCAACGGCAGCAAAGACTCCTTGCTGCCGTTGGCCTTTCTGGGCGTTAGGTGTCTTTACCTAACACTTCCTTCCTGGTAACCTTTACGCGGAAGATGGTGCGGTAGAAAACTGGTCTGCTCGGGAGAAGGGAACATGTGCAGGAGCATCAAGGCATTACGCCGTCCGGATTCATTGGCTACTGAGGAGGAGGTCTGTGCGGCGGTATTGTAGTTTGTCCGCAAAATCAGCGGCTACCGCAGGCCAGCCTGGGTGAATGCCGAGGCATTCCAGTTGGTGGTAGACACTATCACAGAAGCCTCTCAGAAGCTGCTACGTTCGCTGACGACCGTGTCGCAGAGGATAGGATAACCCGGCCCCTTGGCGAGGAAGAGCCATGGGAAATCTAGGAGGCTCATTGCCTGAAGCCCGCATCGCCATCATTGGGGGCACGGGGCTGGAGGAGATGGATGGCCTCACCCACGTCCAGGAGGTGGACCTGGACACCCCCTTCGGCAAGCCCAGCGACGCCATCCTCGTGGGGCGCCTCGCGGGCGTGTCGGTAGCCTTCCTCTCGCGCCACGGCCGGGGCCATCGCATCAGCCCCAGCGAGCTGCCGGCCCGGGCCAACATCTGGGCCCTCAAAAGCCTGGGGGTGAAGCGCATCGTCTCCATCAGCGCCGTGGGGAGCCTCAAGGAGGAGATCGAACCGCTGCACCTGGTGGCGCCCGACCAGCTCATCGACCGCACCAGAGGCCGCCCCTCCACCTTCTTTGGCGATGGCGTGGTGGCCCACGTCGCCTTCGCCGACCCCTTCTGCCCTGTGCTGCGTCGGGTCCTGGTGGAGGGCTGTCGCGCGGCGGGGGCCACGTTCCACGACGGAGGAACCTACGTGGTGATGGAGGGCCCCCAGTTCTCCACCCGCGCCGAGTCCCTCCTCTACCGCTCGTGGGGGGCCAGCGTCATCGGCATGACGGCCCTGCCGGAGGCGAAGCTGGCGCGGGAGGCGGAGATATGCTACGCTACCCTTGCCTGCGCCACCGACTACGACTGCTGGCGCGATGGGTACGAGTCGGTGTCGGTGGAGCTGGTGGTGGCGAACCTGCTGAAAAACGTGGCGGTGTCCCAGCGGGTGGTCCAGGAGGTCGTCCCTCGTATCCCGAGAGAACGGGCGTGTTCCTGCGGCACGGCGCTGAAGAACGCCATTGTGACCGATCCCGGAAGGATCCCGCTTTCGCGCAAGAGGGAGTTGGGGCTTCTCATAGGCAAATACCTCGTTCCGTAGAATCGTAGGCGGGAGGTGATGCTCGATGCCGAGACAGCAGCCAGGCGAACCGTACTATCGCGTCTCCCTGGAGGAGGCGAAGCAGTTGCTGGAGCAAGGGGGCGCGACGGTCGTGGATGTCCGCAGACCTGACGAGTATGCGGCAGGCCATGTCAAGAAGGCCCTCTTCATCCCCGTGGACGAGATTCTGATGCGGATGGACGAGCTCCCCGAAAAGGGCAAGCTTCTGTTCATCTGTGCCGCCGGAGTACGCAGCGGCCTTGCCTGCGAGATGGCGGCGGCTATGGGTGTGCCTTCGGATCGCCTGTACAACATCGAGGCGGGGACGCCCTCCTGGATCGAAAAGAGGTACCCCACCAGCTTCGGCAACGATCCGTAGCGCGCCCTATTCTTGGGGACCTCGGTCTTGCACAAGAGTCCTTCTGAGTAAACCCCCATTTGGAAGAAGGCCATGCCTGTTAGTAGCGAAGGTGCTGTCCTCCGTTCCGGGGAAGGCAAGGCGCTCTGGTTCCTGGGAGACCTGTACGTCGTCAAGGGTGCCAGAGAAGTTAGCAAAGGCGCTTTTTCCGTCACAGAGATGACTATTGCCCCAGCGCCCAGTGGCGGGGCGCCCCTGCACATCCATACCAAAGAGGACGAGGCCTTTTATGTCCTTGAGGGTGCGCTGACCTACCAGGTGGGCGAACAGACCGTAGAGGCGGTCGCCGGTACAGTCCTCCACGTCCCTAGGGGTGTCAAGCACGGATTCCCGAACCTCCAGAAGCAGCCCGTCCGAGCCCTTGTTTTCATTTCCCCTGCTGGCTTCGAGAAGCTCTTCGAGGAGCTTGGAGAACCTGCAAAGGCCCTTTCGTTGCCACCGCCGACATATACTTCTTCCGGTATCGCAAAGGTTACAGCCGTCGCCAATCGGTACGGGACTGAAGTTAAAGGGCCGCCCCCTGGCCATTAAATCGTCATAGCGGTGCATCTACAGGCGTTGCCCGCCTTATGGTACCTCAACCCGTCCAATAACTAATCTTAACCCTGGAATACTGCAGGTATTGGTTGCCTTGCGGTTCGACAGGCTCACCACGGGCGGGGGATAAGACACCACGATACGGGAACAGTGTGCCGCTCACCCTGAGTCTGTCGAAGGGTGAGCGGAGGGGGAACAGTAGTGACTTCTCATCCACCTCTCGTCCAAGCCCTTCTGCAACCCGAGGCCTACCCTGAGCGGCCCGCCTCGGTGGAGCTGGCGGAGACCCATATCTCCCACCTGTTCTTCACGCCCCGCCACGTCTACAAGGTGAAGAAGGCCGTCAACTTTGGGTTCCTGGACTTCACCACCTTGGAGAAGCGCCGCTACTACTGCCACCAGGAGGTGGAGCTGAACCGGCGCCTCTCGCCCCAGGTGTACCTGGGTGTGGTGGAGGTGCGGCTTCAAGGGGGCAGGTACACGGTGGAGGGGCTAGGAGAGACGGTGGAGTATGCCGTGAAGATGCAGCGGCTGCCCCAGGAGCGCCTGTTGGCGACCCTGCTGCGCCAGGGCGAGGTCACCTCCGAGGACATCCGGCGCTTGGCCGTGAAGATCGCCGATTTCCACGCTGGGGCCGAGACCCGCCCCTCCATCACCCGCCTGGGAGGGATCGAGGCCGTACGCCAGAACGTGGAGGAGAACTTCGCCCAGACCCGCCAGTACGTGGGAACGTGCCTGTCCCAGGATCTCTTCGACGATCTGGAGGCCTACAGCCAGGTTTTCATGGCGGTGAGGGAGGGTCTGTTTTGGCGACGGGAGGCCCAGGGGTGCGTGCGCGACTGCCACGGCGACCTCCACACGGGCCAGATCTTCCTGGAGAACGGCATCAGCATCATCGATTGTATCGAGTTCAACGAGCGGTTCCGCTACTCCGACGTGGCGGCGGACCTGGCCTTCCTGGCTATGGACCTGGACTTCTACAACCGTCAGGACCTTTCGCGCTTCCTGGTGGACACCTACGTGGAGGCCTCCGGTGACCCTGGCGTCCGAGAGCTTATGGACTTCTTCAAGGTCTACCGGGCCTACGTGCGAGGCAAGGTGACGGCCTTTCGACTGGATGACTCTGCCCTGGAAGGGGAGGAGCGCCGGCGGGTGGTCTCCCAGGCCCAGGCCTACTTTCACCTTGCCCACTCCTACGCTCAACCTCTTCCCCGGCCCGCGCTTATCCTGGTGTGCGGTCTCACCGGGGCCGGCAAGACCACGGTGGCCCAGGAGCTGGCGCGTCGCTGGGGCCTCGCCTTCATCTCCTCGGACCAGGTCAGGAAGGAGCTGGCGGGCATAGCTGCCACTGAGCACCAGTACGTCCCCTTCGGCCAGGGCATCTACTCGCCCGAGTTCTCCCAGCGCACCTACCAAACGATGCTGCAACGGGCGACGGAGGAGCTGAGCCAGGGGAGCTCGGTGGTTCTGGATGCCACCTTCCGCCGTGCCGGGGAGCGTCTCCAGGCCGTGGCGCTCGCCCGAAGCCTGGGCGTGGAGACCTGGGTGGTGGAGTGCGTTCTGGAGGAGGGGGAGGTGCGGCGTCGCCTGGAGGAGCGCGTCAGGCAGGGCGGGTCTGTGTCCGATAGCCGGTGGGAGCTCTATGGCCCGATGCAGGAGCAGTGGGAGTCGGTGGAGGAGGTCCCCCCCAGCCGCTATCTCCGTGTTGACACGAGGCCTGCCCTCCAGGAGGTGATGCCCCGTCTGTCAAGGGCCTGGTATGAGCATCAGCTGAGGGGCTGATGTCTAGCCGGGCGTGCCTCGCATCCACACCACGATAGGTGCTCCCGATTGGGCCTTTGTGGTACACTGGGGCGTCAGCGCAAGCTGCACAACCCCTCTCTACACTAGCCCGTTCAGGAGGATGCAGTGACGGTTGCTCCTAAGTCAGAGGTCAAGGATCTGGCCCTCGCAGGCGAGGGCAGGCTGCGCATCCAGTGGGCGGCTCAGGAGATGCCTGTCCTCCGCCTGATTCAAGAGCGGTTTGCCCGTGAGCAGCCCCTCAAGGGCCTTCGCATTTCAGCCTGCCTGCACGTCACTTCGGAGACGGCCAATCTGGCCATCGCCCTCAAGGCGGGTGGAGCCCAGGTGGTCCTGTGCGCCAGCAACCCGTTGAGCACCCAGGATGAAGTGGCAGCCTCCCTGGTGGTGGACGAGGGCGTACCCGTTTACGCCATTCGAGGGGAGGACAACGAGACCTACTATCGCCATATTCACGCTGCCCTAGCCAACGGGCCGCACATGACCTTGGACGACGGCGCGGACCTGGTGGCGATTCTTCACAGGGAGCGGACGGAGCTTCTGAAGGGGGTCATCGGGGGCACCGAGGAGACCACCACCGGGGTGGTCCGGCTGCGCAGCCTCGCCCAGGAGGGGCGGCTCCAGTACCCCATCATCGCGGTGAATGAGGCGGACACTAAGCACCTGTTTGACAACCGGTACGGAACGGGCCAGAGCACCATTGACGGTATCACCAGGGCCACCAACATCCTCTGGGCGGGGAAGCGGGTGGTGGTAGTCGGCTACGGTTGGTGTGGCCGAGGCGTGGCCTCTAGGGCGCGTGGCATGGGGGCCCAGGTCATCGTCACGGAGGTGGACCCGGTGCGGGCGCTGGAGGCGGTCATGGAGGGGTTCCAGGTGATGCCCATGATGGAGGCCGCGCCTCTGGGAGACCTGTTCATCACGCTCACCGGCGACATCCACGTCATCGATCGGCCTCACCTGGAGCGGATGAAGAGCGGCGCCATCCTGGCCAACAGCGGCCACTTCAACGCGGAGATCAACATACCCGCCCTGGAGGCCATGGCCCGCGGCAAGCGCAGGGCGCGACCCATGGTGGAGGAGTACGATCTGGGGGGTGACCGGCGGCTGTACCTGTTGGGCGAGGGACGGTTGATCAACCTGGCGGCTGCCGAAGGGCACCCCTCCAGCGTGATGGACATGAGCTTTGCCAACCAGGCCCTGTGCGCGGAATACTTGGCCCGCCTCCCGGAGCCCCTGCCTCGGGAGGTGCATCGGGTGCCCAAGCTCATTGACGAAGAGGTAGGGCGGCTGAAGCTCCAGAGTATGGGTATTCGGGTGGATGCCCTGACGGAGGAGCAGCGGCGGTACCTGACCAGTTGGGATATGGGGACGTAAGGGAGCAGCAGCGCTGCAGGCAAGGCACCCTCCGCAAGGCATTGACGAAAGGGGACTGATCCATGACCCTGAGTTTTCTTAGCTCTTCCTCTCACATGCTCACCTCGGAGTCGGTGACCGAGGGCCATCCCGACAAGCTGTGCGACCAGGTCTCCGACGCCATTCTGGACGCCATCCTGGCGAAAGACCCCAATGGCAGGGTTGCCTGCGAGACGGCCGTGACCACGGGGCTGGTGGTGGTGATGGGAGAGATTACCACCAACACCTACATAGACATCCCCAGCATTGTCCGGGAAGCCATTCGCCAGGCCGGGTACACCAAGGCGGAGTATGGTATCGACGCGCGCACTTGTGGGGTTATCGTCTCCATCCAGGAGCAGTCCAAGGACATTGCCCTGGGGGTGGACCGGTCAAGGGAGGCCAAGGAGAGGGGCCTTGCCAACAATAACGAGGAGGAGGATCCTGACAAGGTGGGGGCGGGCGACCAGGGCATGATGGTTGGCTTCGCCTGCAACGAGACGCCGGAGCTGATGCCCCTGCCCCTTATGCTGTCCCACCAGTTGTGCCAGAGGCTGGCCCTTCTGCGAAAAGAAGGTGTCTTGCCCTACCTGCGTCCCGATGGCAAGGCTCAGGTGACGGTGGAGTATTCCTACGGCGTGCCCAAGCGTGTGGACACGGTGGTGGTCAGCGCTCAGCACGAGCCCGAGGTGAGCTACGATGTCATTCAGCGCGACATTATCGATCAGGTGATCAAGGAGGTGGTCCCCCGCCACCTGCGGGATGCCAAAACCCGCTATCTGGTGAACCCCACGGGCCGCTTTGTCATCGGAGGGCCCATGGGCGATACAGGGCTCACGGGACGGAAGATCCTGGTGGACTCTTATGGCGGGCTTGCCCGCCATGGCGGGGGTGCCTTTTCGGGCAAGGACCCCACGAAGGTGGACCGCTCCGGGGCCTATGCCGCCCGGTACGTGGCCAAGAACATTGTGGCCGCTGGCCTGGCCGACCGGGTGGAGATCCAGGTCTCCTACGCCATCGGCATGGCCCACCCCACCTCTGTAGCTGTGGAGACCTTTGGTACCGGGAAGGTCTCCGATGAGATCATCGTGAAGCTGGTGAAGAAGCACTTTGACCTGAGGCCCGCCGCCATCCTCCGTGACCTGAACCTGCGCCGCCCCATCTACAAGCCCACCGCTGCCTACGGCCACTTTGGCCGGGAGGACCTGGGCGTTCCCTGGGAGAAGACCGACAAAGCGGTCATTCTGCGGGCCGAGGCGGGGCTGCTTCATGCCGAGGAGGGCGGGCGGAAGTCCACGGCCTAGCCGGTGATGAACATGGGGAGTCCAGTCCTGACTCATCGGGATTGGCGGGGGTCTCTTGCCGAAGGGGTTCGGCGAACCCACGCCCCGACTATCGGGGCACCGGCCTAGCGGTGAAAGGGTTGGCTGAACGTGGGTGCAGGTCGAAGACACTCGACTTGTCGGTGGCACGCCCTGCCAGGTAGCACAAGGGAGGGGACCATGCCCGAGGAGATCGCGACCGCGACCATTGACTTCAAGACCAATGGGGAACGGGCCCCGGGGTACGTGGCCCATCCCACTGGTCCAGGCCGGCATCCGAGTGTGGTGGTCATTCAGGAGTGGTATGGGGTAGATGCCCACATCAAGGATGTGGCGGAGCGGTTCGCCCGGCTGGGCTTTGCCGTCATTGCCCCAGACCTGTACCACGGGCAGGTCGCCACGGAGCCCGACGAGGCCCGAAAGCTGGCGATGGCCTTGCAGTTCGACCAGGCGGCCAAGGAGATCGACGCAGCCGCCTCCTGGCTCCTGGCCCAGCCCTATGCCAGAGGCCCGAAGTTCGCCATCGTGGGCTACTGCATGGGTGGCGGCCTCGCCTTGTCTACGTCCATGCGCAATCGCAACGTTGGCGCGGCCGGGGTGTACTATGGCGGCCTTCCTAACCCTCCGGAGCGGCTCCAAGAGGTCCAGGCCCCGGTGCTGGCCTTCTACGGCAGCGATGAACGTCAGCGGGCCGAGCAGCTCCAGCGCCTCCTTCACCAGTACCAGAAGCAGTGCGAGCTTCACATCTACGAGGGGGCACACCACGGCTTCTTCAACGACACTAGTGCGGGGTATAACAGAGCGTCTGCCTACGACACGTGGCCTCGGGTCGTCGAGTTCTTCAAGAGGAACCTGGCCTAGGGGCCCTTTCCCCAGAGGGTCGAGAGGTTCTGGAGCACGCCGATCTTTCCGCAAGGGTGGCAGCCCATGAAGGCAGTGGTCTTGGCCGGCGGTGAGGGGATCAGGCTGCGTCCCCTCACCTCTAACCTGCCCAAGCCTATGATTCCTATCTTGAACCGCCCCTTCCTGGAGCGTCTTCTGCTCCGGCTGAAGGAGCACGGAGTGGGAGAGGTGGCCCTCGCCCTTTCCTACCTGCCCGAGGTGGTGAAGTCCCGCTTTGGCGATGGCGACGGCCTGGGCGTGCGGCTATTCTACCCCCAGGAGGAGCGGCCGCTGGGCACCGCCGGTGCGGTGAAGAACTGGGCGATCCATTTGAATGACGCCTTTTTTGTGTTCAATGGGGACATCTTCACCGACCTGGACCTTGGCCAGGTGCTTCGGTTTCATCGAGAAAAGCAGGCCAAGGCCACCATCGTCCTGACGCAGGTGGAGGACCCCACGGCCTATGGTGTGGTGGAGATGGATCCTTCGGGGAGGGTGAAGCGGTTTGTGGAGAAACCCCCCGCAGACCAGGCGAATAGCAGGTGGGTCAACGCCGGCACCTATGTCCTGGAGCCGGAGGTGCTGGAGCACATTCCAGCGGGGAAGCACTCCATGTTCGAGCGCGGGCTCTTCCCGCTGTTGGTGGAGATGGGGGTTCCCGTGTACGGCTACCCCTCGCGCGCCTACTGGATGGACCTGGGTACCCCCCGCAACTACCTTCAGGTCCATCGGGACCTTCTGCTGGGGGGGGCCTCTTTTATCGGCGGCTCAAACCTCGTTGGGCAACGATCAATGGTCCGGCCCGATGGCGAGATGGTTCAAGAGGGGGTGTGGGTGGGGGCGGGGTGTCGCATCGCCCCCGATGTGCGCCTGAAGCCGCCCGTGGCCTTGGGGCCAAGGTGCGTGGTGGAGTCGGGTGCTCAGGTGCTCGGCCCTCTTGTGATGGGGGCGGAGTGCATTGTAGGAGCAGGAGCGGTGGTGGATGGAGCGCTCCTGTGGGACCGGGTTCAGGTAGGGCCGAAAGCTACCTTGACCCGGTGCATCGTGGCCGGTGGTGTGGTGGTGGGGGCAGGGGTCACCGTGGGACCCGGCTGCGTTCTTGCCGATGGAGTGGTGGTGGAGGAGGGCAACCATCTTGGCGATGGCGTGGTGCTCTGGCCAGGGAAACATCTGGAAGCTGGCTCCCTTACGCGGGCGTAAGGGTCTAACAGTGGTGATGAACAGGGGGAGTCCAGTCACGACTCATCGGGATTGGTGGGGGTCTGGGGGTATTCTTCAGATACAATCCCCCTCCCCCCTTCCTGGTCAGGAAGGGGGGAGGGGGATTGTCGAAGGCAGTTATTCGGCAACCTGCTAAGGATCAAGGTCTCGATAGGGTCAGGTATGAGTGTTATCAAGTTCGGTACCGACGGATGGCGAGGGATCATCGCCGAGGAGTTCACCTTTGACAACGTCCGCCTGTGCGCGGCGGCGGTGGCCAGGTACCTGCGTGACCAGGGGCTGGCGGAGCGGGGGCTGGTGGTGGGCTACGACACCCGCTTCGCCTCCGAGGCCTTTGGGGCCGCTGTCGCCGAGGTGGTGACCGCCGCCGGCGTCCCCACGGCTCTTCTGGACCGGCCTGCTCCCACGCCCGTGCTCAGCTACGCCGTCGTCCACAGGGGCGCCGGGGGTGGGGTGGTCATCACCGCCAGCCACAATCCTCCCCAGTGGAACGGGTTCAAGTACAAGCCCGACTATGGAGGCAGCGCCTCGCCGGAGGTGGTGGAGGTGCTGGAGGGTATCATCGGCCGGTTGGGGGATGGGGGGGGCCTCCCTCGGCTGCCCTTGGAGGAGGCGGCCAAGCGAGGCCTTCTGGAGAGGCCTGACCCACGCCCCGCCTACTTGGAGCAGGTGGCTCGGCTGGTGGCCCTTGAGGGGATCAGGAAGGCAGGCATCTCTATCGTGACCGATGCGATGTACGGAGCGGGGGCTGGCTACCTGCCGTCGCTTCTCTCTGGGGGCGCCACGCGCCTGGTGGAGATGCACGGCGAGCGGAACCCCGTCTTCCCCGGCATGAGCCAGCCGGAGCCCGTCGGCCACAACCTCCAGGCCCTCTTCCAGCAGGTCGTGGAGCGCCGTGCCGATGTGGGGCTGGCCCTGGACGGCGACGCCGACCGCCTGGGGGCCTGTGACGAGCAGGGCCGCTTTCTCACTCCCCTTCAGGTCTTTGCGCTCCTGGCTCTCTACCTCCTGGAGGTGCGAGGCCAGCGGGGGCCCATCGTCAAGTCCCTCACCAGCACCGCCATGCTCTATCGCCTGGGTGAACGGTACCAGGTGCCGGTCCTTGAGGCCCCCGTGGGGTTCAAGTACATTGGGCCCTTGATGACGGAGCACCAGGCTTTGATGGGGGGCGAGGAGAGCGGGGGATACGGCTTTCGCGGCCACATTCCGGAGCGGGACGGGATTCTCAGCGGGCTGTTTCTATTGGACATGATGGTCAAGACCGGCAAGACCCCCTCCCAGCTTCTCCAGTGGCTCTATGAGCTGGTGGGGCCTCACGAGTACACGCGCCTGGACCTCCCTTTTGCGCCTGCAAGGCGTCCCGAGGTGCAGCGAGCCCTGGACAAAGCATCCCCTGCGCGGTTGGCAGGTCTGGCCGTGACAGGGCGGGACATCACTGACGGTCTGCGCTTCACCCTGGCGGGGGGCGCCTGGGTGGTGGTGCGGTTCTCCGGCACCGAGCCCCTGTTGCGGGTCTATGCGGAGGCCGAGAGCCCGGAGCTGGCCCGGCGCCTGGTGGAGGAGATGCGCCAGCTGGCGGGGGTGTAAGGCAGACCTTAAACCACTCGATTTGTGGCTACATTTGTGCAGACCCCTTCTATAGACCTGGATGATCCTTCTCTTTACGCTCGCCTCGACCCTTCGGGGATGGGGCACCGCTTGGCGTCCTTGCCCCACCAGGTGAGGCTGGCCTGGCGAGACGCCGGCGCATTGGCATTGCCGTCATCCTACAGGTCTGTGGACAAGGTGGTCCTGGTCGGGATGGGTGGCTCAGGGGTGGGGGGCGATCTCCTGGCCGACCTTCTCGCCCTGGAGCCCACAGGGCCGGTGTTTGCGGTGTGTCGGGACTACCGGCTTCCCTCTTGGGTGGATGCAAGAACGCTTGTCATTGCATCCAGCTACTCGGGCAACACCGAGGAGACCCTTGCCTGCTTTAGAGATGCTCTGGGGCGGTCCGCCAAGGTGGTGGCCATTACCTCTGGGGGCATCCTCCAACAAGAGGCCCAAGCCCACAGGGTACCCATCCTGGGCGTAAACTATCAGGGAGAGCCACGTTCTGCCCTGGGGTTCAGCTTCCTGGCCCCCCTTGCCCTGCTTCAGGGGCTAGGCCTGGAGCCGGACCAGGCACCTGCCCTGGAGGAGGCTGTCATGTTGCTGGAGGGTGCGTCCCAGCGCTACGGGTCAGGGCAACCTACCGAGGGCAACGAAGCCAAAAGGCTCGCCCGGGCTCTGGAGGGCCATCTGGTGGTCGTGTATGGGGCAGGGTTTCTGGTGGGTGTGGCGCGGCGATGGAAGACACAGATCAACGAGAATGCCAAGGGTTGGGCCCTCGCCGAGGCTTTGCCCGAACTCAACCACAACGCCATCCTTGGCTATCAGTTTCCGGGTGCTCTCGCTACCGGTGCCTTTGTGGTGTTGCTCCACAGCCCCTTGCTGGGAGGCCGGGTGTCTGCCCGCTATCCCATCACGATGGAGATTCTTGGGCGTGCGGGAGTGTCCCACAAGCGTGTAGAGGTGGAGGGGACGTCCCCACTTGCCCAGGTGCTGGGAGCGGTCGCTCTGGGGGACTGGACGAGCTACTACGTGGCGATGCTCAACGGCGTGGACCCGTCACCTGTGGATGTCATCGAGTACCTGAAGGGGCGGCTCTCTGAGCCTCGCTAGGGTAGGCAAGAGAGCGCTTGAAGTGGGTGCAGGGTGATGAAAAAGGGGGAGTCCAGAGGGGCGAAGCCCCTTGGATGGGGGTCTGGGGGTATCCCCCAGATACAATCCCTACCCCCTTCCTGGCTAGGAAGGGGGTAGGGGGATAGTGGAAAAGGGTATTTTAACAACCTGCTAGGCTGAGAGATGGTGGCACAACATAAAGAAAGCCGCCAAGCACTGCTTGGCGGCTTTCTTTGTTGGCTCCGGTTGGGGGTCAGCGCTTGGTGTACTGGGGTGCGCGGCGGGCGCCCTTCAACCCGTACTTCTTGGATTCCTTCTTTCGGGCGTCACGTGTGAGCATGCCGTGCTGCCGCAGGATCTTTCTCAGATCGGGATCGGCCACCAGGAGGGCCTTGGCAATGCCGTGGCGCACTGCATCCGCCTGGGCGGGGATGCCCCCGCCGTGCACCTTGGCCATCACGGCAAACCGTCCCTGGAGGGCGGTGACCTCGAAAGGCTCCTGGGCGCGTATCTGCCAGGCGGGCCAGGGGAAGGCAACCTTGAGTGCCTTGCCGTTCACGGTGATACTATCGCCTCCTGGGTAGAGGCGGACCTGGGCCACGGCGGTCTTGCGCTTGCCGGTTCCGTAGTAGTAGTGCTGGGTCTCGGTGGTCATCTAGCTCTTGACCTCCAGGGTCGTGCTTTGGGTGGCGGGTGGCTTTTCTCCTGCTGCGGCCATAAGCTTGGCGCTGATCCCAACCTGGGCGCGGTGGGGATGGGTGGGGCCTGAGTACACCCTCAGCCGCTGAAGGAGGATGGGACGCAACCGGTTGTCGGGCAACATGCCGCGGACGGCGTGGGTGATGGCCCTGTCGGGGCGCGTCTCCATCACCTGCCTCAAGGTGGTCTCCCGTAGGCCGCCAGGGTATTGGCTGTGGTGGTAGTAGACCTTGTCCTCAAGTTTGTTTCCGGTGGTGACCACCTTGGCGGCGTTGACGACCACCACGCAGTCACCGGTCACGGCGTGGCGGGTTAGGGTAGGCCGGTGCTTGCCCTGGAGGATCTTGGCAATATCTGTGCAGAGCCTCCCTAGGACCTTGCCTTCGGCGTCGATGACGTGCCAGCGGGGAGTCACCTCTCCGGGTTTCGCCATGTAGGTCTTTTGTATCTTTCTCATCGTTTGCTCTTTCTGCAGGCCTTGCGAGTCTTTCTCCAGTGTGTTCCGTCACACACGTAAGGATACGCTTAACTCATCCTCTCCGGGGGCATATACCTCACCCCCTTGCCCCCTCTCCTGCAAGGAGAGGGGGGTGAAGAGCATCTGGGGGACATCCCCATGAGCTGCCCTAATTGCCTGACGCGACCCTAGCGGTGCTTCCTCACCCCTCGGGTCGGGGAGGGAAATCAGCATAGCCCACCCGTATCAGGTGGAGGCCGTGGGCTGGAAGCGTTGGCCCCAGCACACTTCGCTGCCCGCTGTGGGCCAGCTTGACGAACTTCTCTACTGCCAGCCTCTTCATTCCCACTTGCAGCAGGGCCCCGGCGGTCCGACGCACCTGCTGGGGGAGGAAGGCGCTCCCTTCCAACTCAATGGTGACCAGGTCGCCCTCCTCCGTGACGTCTATCCTGTCCAGCCTGCGGATGGTGCTCCACTTGTCTAGCCCCGAGAAGGGGGCAAAGTCGCGCGAGCCTGGCAAGGACCCCGCCGCCGCCCGCATTGCCTCCAAGTCAAGGGCGAAAGCGACGTGGTAGGCGTGCCAGCGCAGTAGTGCCGAGGGGGCTGCCCTCCTCAGGACCCGGTAGTGGTACTCCCGGGCGTACGCGTCCCTTTTGGGGTCGAACGCCAGGGGTACCTGGTAGGCCGCTTGCACCCGAATGTCCGGGGGGAGGTGGAAGTTGAGGCCCCGGACATAGGAGTCGAGGGAGCGGGCAGCCCTGGATTGGAAGGCTATGACCTGCCCCCAGGCGTGGGCTCCGGCGTCGGTCCTGCTGGCGGGATGGACTCGGATGACCTCTTGGGTCAACCTGGCCAGAGCCTGCTCCAGCGCTCCTTGAACGGTAGGGTGGCGCGGTTGGAGCTGGAACCCTGCATACCGGGTCCCGTCGTACTCCAGGACGAGCGCTATTTTGTATAAGGTGCTGTGCTCTTCTGAATTCGCCACGACGGCTGAGAGGCGCTCCTACACCAGTTCCACGATGGCCATGGAAGCGCCATCCCCCTTGCGGGGGCCTATCTTAATCAGACGGGTGTAGCCGCCCTTGCGCTCCTGGTAGCGTGGCGCCAGCTCACTAAAGAGCTTCTGGACCACCGGCTTTTCCATCACCAGGGCAAGGGCCCGGCGGCGATGCGCCAGGGTTCCCTCCTTCCCCAGGGTGATGACGTGTTCGGCCAACCGGCGGGTCTCCCGGGCTTTTGCCTCGGTGGTCTGAATACGCTCATGCTTCAGGAGCTGCGTCACCTGATTGCGCAGCAACAGCATGCGATGATCGGTGGGTCTATTCAGTTTTCTTCCGGCTACACGGTGCCGCATGGCTGCGGACTCCTTTTATCGGGGGAGGTGTTGCCCTTCCCCTTAGCGTTCATCACTCTGTGATGGCTCCAACTCCAGAGGGTCCTCTTCGGTGATGGGCCCTCCGATGCCGGCCTTAAGCTCCTTGGGCAGGAGGTTCATAGCCTGGAAGCGGACGTAGAGTTCCTCCAGGGACTTATCCCCAAAGTTCCGGATCTTGAGGAGGTCGGGGCGGCTCATCTCCAGGACTTCCCCGGTTTTGCTGAGCCCGTGGCGCTTCAGGGCGTTGAACGTGCGCCCGGAGAGCTCCAGGCGTTCCAGAGGCATGTTGTATACCTCGGGCGCAATGGCGATGGTAGGCCCCGCCTCGGGGCTCTTGCCCACGTTGGCGATAAGGAAGAAATGGTTCACCAGGATCTGGGTGGCCTCACGAAGGGCGTTTGCGGGCGTGATGGTCCCGTCGGTCCAAATCTCCAGCACCAAGCGCTCGTAGTCGGTGACCTGGCCCACTCGGGTGCTCTCTACGGTGTAGTTGACCTTACGTACAGGGGTGAAGATGGCGTCCACGGGGAGCACGCCGATGGGGAAGCCGTCCTCGGAAGAGGCGGGGATGTACCCTTTGCCCGTCTCGACGTTGAACTCCACCGAGAGGCGAGCTTCAGAGGTGTCCAGATAGGCCAGGTGGAGCGAAGGGTTAAGGATCTCAAAATCGGCGGGGGCGATGACATCGGAGGCGCACACCTCACCCTCGCCGGACACCTCCAGGCGCATTTTCCCCGGCCGGTCAGATTTGGCCTGGAGACGGATGGTTTTTATGTTTTGCAGGAAGTCCATGACCCCTTCCCGCATATGGGGCACCGTGGAGTACTCGTGGAGCACACCATCGATCTTCACCCATGTGACGGCGGCTCCTTGGAGGGAGCCGAGGAGGACCCGCCGGAGGGGGTTGCCCAGCGTTGGGCCATACCCTCGTTCCAGGGGCTCAACAAAAAACCTCCCATAGGTGTCTGTGGTTTCAACCATCTTGATTTCAGGCCGGACGGGTTCAGTGGGCGTTATGGTCATGCTGGTGTTCTGGGTTGCCAGTCCTTCCGCTAAGAGTATGTTTAGCGTGCGTAGTGTTCGACAATGAGACGAGTATCGATCCGCACCTCCAGTTGCCCGGATTCAGGGAGGGAGACGACCTCACCCTTCAAGTTCTCGGTGTCCAGCCTCAACCAGGTGGGCACCGGACGACCGGGGATGCCATCGGTCAGGGCCTTGGCGAATTCCTTTTGCTTGCTGGTCGCCTTCCATGCTAGGGCGTCCCCGGCCTTGACAATGAAGGAGGCGATGTCCACCTTGTGCCCATTGACGGTGAAGTGGCCGTGGGTGACGAGCTGCCGAGCCTGACGTCGGGACTGAGCGAAGTTGAGGCGGTAGACGACGTTGTCAAGCCGTCGCTCCATCAGTTGGGCCAGCATCTGGCCGGTTACCCCTGGGGTGCGCAGGGCCTCCTCGAAGTACCGGTGAAACTGGCGCTCCAGTACTCCATAGGTGTTGCGCATCTTCTGCTTTTCCCGGAGCCGTGTGCCCCACTCGGAGCCGCGCCTCCGGCGAGCAACCAGCATCCCCGGGGCCCGGCGACGACGCTCCACCGCACACTTGGGTGAGTAGCACCGGTCCCCTTTCAGGAACAGTTTCTCTCCGGCCTGACGACAGAGCCGGCATACGGGATCTGTATAACGCGCCATGAAAGGCTATCTCCTTTTCGATCTCATTAGGTGCGCCGCCTCTTGGGAGGCCGACAGCCGTTGTGGGGCAGGGGGGTGACGTCCCGGATGCTGGTGACCAGGAGCCCTGCCGCTTGAAGGGACCGGATGGCTGCCTCTCGGCCCGCGCCCGGGCCCTTGATAAACACCTCTATTTGGCGGAGCCCCTGGTCCATGCCCTTCCGAGCGGCTGTCTCGCCGGCCCGTTGGGCGGCGAAGGCGGTCCCCTTGCGGGAGCCCTTGAACCCCGCCGTTCCGGCACTTCCCCACCCGAGGACATTTCCCTGGGGGTCCGTGAGAGTCACCAGGGTGTTGTTGAAGGTGGACAGGATGTACGCCCTCCCCAGGGGAATGGACTTGCGCTCTCGCCTTCTGCCTCTGCGTGGTGGCATGAACTACGCTCCTTAGATGACGTAAGAGGACGGTATTACTTCCTGGCGACGGTCCGGCGGCGGCCTGCTACCGTCTTTCGCGGCCCCCGTTTGGTGCGGGCGTTGGTGCGGGTCCGCTGCCCTCGAAGCGGCAGGCTCCGGCGGTGCCGAAGGCCCCGGTAGCTGCCGATGTCGATGAGGCGTCGGATGTTGCCCTGTACCTCCCGCCGTAGGTCTCCTTCCACCGTGTGGTTTCGGTCGATGACCTCGCGGATGCGGGAGAGCTGCTCCGGTGTCAGCTCGCGTACCCTGGGGTTGTCCTCTATACCCACTGTCTGGGCTACCTGGGCAGCCACTACGGGACCGACGCCGTAGATCCGGCGTAGAGAGACCTCCAGACGCTTGTTATCTGGGATGTTTACCCCTGCAATAATAGCCATTGTTCCCTCTTTCGGCAGCAGAAGGCTTTGCGGTCAGCCTTGGCGCTGCTTGTGACGGCCGTTCTCGCAAATCACCCGCAGGACCCCTTTGCGGCGGATTACCTTGCACTTGGTGCACCGAGGGCGCACCGATGCCCGTACCTTCATGGCCTCTCCT
>SHYH01000075.1 GCA_009692865.1 Dehalococcoidia bacterium | reverse complement strand
TTCCTGACCAGGAAGGGGGGGGGGGGGGGGGGGATTGGATCTGGGGGATACCCCCAGATCCCTCCTGATTAGCCTTGTCATTCCGAGCACAGCGAGGAATCTAGGACATCGGGCAGCAGTAAAGGCGAGAGTGCCGTCTGACGTGCATCGCCCTAGATTCCTCGGCCCCATTGCCTGGGGCCTCGGAATGACATGCTGCATCCCAAACCCCTTTTTGCCACCCCCTGAAGACTGCGGCATCAGCGCGACCCTTGGGATTGCTTGTACCACACCCTTGGGCAGCCGTGCTAAGGCAGTGCGATTTAGAGCCACGCCATCACAGTACATAGGCGTGTTACATCATGCTCAGTAATTAGCATGAATCTCCCATAACATTTCATCGACAAATCCATGCCACTCTACTACAATTTCTAAGAGCAGAACCCTACTCTCCCCTGCGAAAAAGGACTCCATGACAACCCACCGCTGGAAAAATCTGAAGCTCACGACCTTCATGCCGTTGGCCCTTACGCTGCTGGCCCTCTTGGCCCTGGCCTGCGCACCAGCCGCACAACCCACGGCTGCGCCCGAACAGGCGACCCCCGAGGTGGCCGCTCCCACAGCGCCGCTTGCGGAAGCCGTGCCCGTTCACGGCGGCAAGGAGGTGCCCACGACCGGCAAGTACATCGACAGGGCGGGGCTCCAGGTCTTCATCCCCGAGGGATACGAGTTCGGGGGACCCATCATCCCCGCAGACCCGCGTTCGCCCCGGTACGGCGGGACCTTCATTTACGCGCAGTTCGCCGACCCGCCCAGCAATGACCCCTACCACACCACCTCCACCTACATGATGCACGCCTTGAGTGGTGTGTATGAGAAGCTGATCGATGCCCGCATAGGGCCGGGCATTGACCCCGATCTTGACGTCCGCGTCCCCGGCCTGGCAGAGTCCTGGGATATCACCAACGACTACATGAAGTACACCTTCCACCTCCGCCAGGGCGTCAAGTGGCACAACCTGCCCCCGGTCAACGGGCGGGAGTTCGACGCCGAGGACGTGAAGGCCACCTGGGACTTCCTGAGAAGCGACGGGAGCATCCTAAAGGGGATCTTCGCGGACGTGGACCGGACTGAGGTGGTGGACAAATACACCGTGGCCATGCACCTGAAGAAGGTGAACCTCGGGATCATCGCTGTCGTCAGCAACCCTGGCCGGGGCTGGATTCTCCCGAAGGAGATCGCCAACACGACCACCGCCTTCAACCGGCGCGTCACTGGCATCGGGACAGGCCCCTTGATCGTGAACACCGACTACGAGTTCAAGGTGGGGACGAACCTCCGCCGCAACCCGGACTACTGGATGAAGGACCCGGTCTGGGGAAACCAGCTTCCCTACCTGGATGGGCGCAAAGTGGTCGTCATCCCCGACGCCTCCGCCCGAACCGCCGCCTTCCGAACGGGCAAGGTCGACGCGGGGGCCAGCCCCACCAGCCCCGCCAGTATGCGGCAACTCATGAAGACCAACCCCACCGCCCTAGTTCAGGAGCAGCGCTTGGTCCACCAAACCGCCAACGTAGGGTTCCGCCTGGACAAGGAGCCCTGGAAAGACGTGCGTGTCCGCCGGGCCATGTCCCTGGCCATTGACTACGAAACCTGGACCAAGACGGTCTGGGGGGTCTCCTCCTCGTCTGGCATGTCCATTGCCATCGCCAGCATGTGGTATGGGCCGACCGATAACGCCCCCGCGGCCCTGGCCAAGGAATGCAGTTGCGACTGGTACACCTACAACCCCGCGAAGGCTAAGGCGCTCCTGGCCGAGGCCGGCTACCCCAAGGGCTTCACCACCTCCCTGGAGTACTCCGTCTACAGCACTGCCCACACCGAGACCAACGAGCTCCTGTCTGCCTTCTGGAAGGAGATCGGGGTCGACGTCCAAGTCAAGGCCATGGACTATATCGTCTGGCGGGCCAATCTGGACAAGGGGGCCTGGACGGACATCAGCGGGTGGGTCTTCACCTTACCCATCCCCGACTCCATGTACGCAGCCGTCCAGCAATTCGTCCCGGGCCAGGCCCTAAACCCAAACACGGGGTGGGTGAACGACACCAAGATGACGGCCATGGTAAAGGAGTTTGAAGCCTCCTACAAGAACGAGGACAAGCAGAAGGACCTGCTGAGGCAGATCCGCGCCTACTATCTGGACCAGGTCTTCTCTATCCCTTGGGCCAGGGGATACACCTACAGCGTCTTCTCCCCACGCCTCCGCAACTACCAGCCTAGCACCCACATCCTAAGCGGCACCGACGGTGATCATGGATCGAAACTCGCCGTCACCTGGGTTGACGACGCGTGGACCTTCGCCAAGTAAGGGGAGGATGCCATTCGTGAGCGCTAGCTAGACCTCCTCTAAAGAGCCTTCTACCCGAAGGCAACGTAGGCACAGCGTAGGGGCAACCGTAGTTGCCCCTACGCATTTATGCTATAATGCCCTCCACAGCCGCTCCAACCCATTCCCCAGGAGGCCCGCCGTGGAACAACCCCTGGTGCCCCATCCCCTCTCCGACCTGCGCGTGATTGACCTCACCCACGGCATCACCGGCCCCTACTGCACCAAACTCCTGGCCGACTTCGGCGCCAACGTCATCAAGGTGGAGTGGCCGGGCGCGGGCGATCGGTCCCGGGCCATGGGGCCTTTCCCCGGGGACGTCCCCCACACCGAGATCGGCACCCACAGATATACAAGCACCGCCTTCAAGATGTCCAAGGTGCCCTTCCTGGTGCGCAAGCCCCCAGTGATGTTGAGGAAGGACAACGACTACGTGTACCGGCAGGTGCTGAAGCTCTCGGAGGCGGAGTACGACCGGCTGAAGGCCCTGGGGCAGATCGGCATGGACTACGCACCCCATATCAAGTAGACCGGTACGAGAAGCCTGCCCTGGGGAATGTCCCCGGCTCCCATCACCGCGCTGCCGCTGCCTCCAATCCGAGCCCCTGCTTTGAATGACGCACCGTAGCGTGGGGCCAGGCATCGCCCTGGTGGTGGACCCTCCCAGGACATATCCTGCCCCCTCTGGCTTGATTTCACTCCTCCGCCTCTCTAGAATGAGCCCAACGAACCTTAGGCAAGGATTGCCTCCAGACCATGCAGCACAACGACGACGGGAAACGGGCACTCCAGGCCCTGTCACCAGGAGACGCCCTCCTGACCTCTTCCATGGCCTTCACCTGGAAGGAGATCGAGGAGTACCTGGAAGCCGTGGAGGACCCGCAGACCCTCTACTGGGAACGCCAGGTAGTGCCGCCCATGGCCCTGGCAACCCGGGCCATCCGCGAGCTCCTCTCCCAACTCTCCCTCCCTCCCGGCTCTGTCCACATAGCCCAGGATGTGGAGTTCGTGGCACCCTGCCGCTTCGGAACGGCCCTCACCCTGGAGGGCCGGCTCTTCCAGAACGCCGTCCGAGGCCCTATGCACTTCCTGGGCATCACCTTTGATGTCCACGACCCCCAGGGCACGGTGATCTTGCGAGGCAAAAGCACCGTGATCCTACCCGTGTCGGCGGGCACACGCTAATGATCCCAGGCGAGCTTCCTCAACTCCAGAAGAGGGTCACCCAGGAGCAGGTGGAGCGGTACGCCCAAGCCTCGGGGGACTTCAACCCGCTTCACACGGACCCCGAATACGCCGCCGCCACCACCTCCTATGGGCGGAACATCGCCCACGGCATGCTGGTCATGGCTTTCCTCTCGGAGATGATGGCCGCCGCCTTTCTTGACGCCTGGCTGAGCGGGGGGAAGCTGCAGGCCCGCTTTCGTGCGCCCGTCTACCCCGGCGACACCGTCACCACCTTCGGCGCCATCAAGAGCCAGCGTGAGGCAGGAGAGACCGTCCACTTGGAGTACATTGTGGGGTGCCGCAACCAGGACGGCGGTGAGGTCGTCACCGGCGAGGCGACAGTAGACGTACCCTTTTCCGCTGTGGAAAGGTAACCCTCAGCTATACTGTTCGAGAGGGAGAGCACGCGTTGAGTCTAGACGAGCGGGTTGCCCTGGTCACGGGTGCCTCTCGAGGCATCGGGCGGGCCATTACCCTGCGTCTGGCCCAGGACGGCGCACGGGTGGCCGTCAACTACCACACCCAGCAGGAGGCCGCCGAGCAGGTGGCTGCGGCCATCTGCCAGCAGGGGGGCGACGCCTTCGTCATCCACGCAGACGTCTCCCAGGCCCCCCAGGTGAGCGCCATGATGGAGGCGATCCTGGAGCGATGGGGGCGCATCGACATCCTGGTCAACAACGCAGGCATCACCCGCGACGGCCTCCTCCTCCGCATGAAAGCAGAGGACTGGGACCAGGTGATGGAGGTCAACCTGAGGGGCGCCTTCCTGTGCACTCGGGCGGCACTACGCCCCATGATCCGCCAGCGCTGGGGCAGGATCATCAACATCTCCTCGGTGGTCGGCGCCATAGGCAACGCCGGCCAGAGCAACTACGCCGCCTCCAAGGCGGGGCTCTTGGGCTTCACCAAGAGCCTGGCCAAGGAGGTGGCCTCCCGCGACATCACCGTCAACGCCGTCACGCCGGGGTTCATCACCACGGATATCGTCGATGTCCTGTCCGAGCGGCTGAAGCGGCAGATCCTGTCCCGCATCCCCCTGAGCCGCTTCGGGAGCGCCGAGGAGGTGGCCCACCTGGTGGCCTTCCTGGCCAGCGAGGAGGCCAGCTACATGACGGGCCAGGTCATTGGCATTGACGGCGGCTTGGGTATGGGGTGAGGATGGGCTGCGGTCCTCAAAGTTACTTATGTGCATCCATACCTGATGCCCATGGCGATCGCACACAAGCATCCTTACACGATTTATGCCGGGGCCATCCCAGGTGCTGGCCCGCCATCACTCCGCTCCCCAATGCTTGATAACTCAGCCGTCCAAGCTTGACTTTTGACGGAGATGTTGTTATGCTATTCACCTAATGGGTGAATAGTGGAAGTCCAATTCCGAAGTGCCGATTTGCAAAGGTGTTACGAGAATGAGGCAGTAGCAGTTCGACGTTGGGGTCCCATAGTAGGCCCAAAGTATATTAGGCAGGTCACCACACTTTTAGCAGCGGGAGGGTTCACGGACCTGATTCAAATCAGAG
>SHYH01000013.1 GCA_009692865.1 Dehalococcoidia bacterium | reverse complement strand
TTGGAAGCAGGCTGGGATTGTGGGGTTGGTTGCCGTGGCAGCGGCGGCTGTTGCTTACCTTCTGTTCCGCTCCCAAAAAGCCAAAGGGGACAGCTCCAAGCCTCTGGACGACCGGTAGGCAGGGCGCGGCGGGGCGTGCCCTGCACCCATGCTACGGTAGGTGATAGAGGGCGACTGCTGAGGTGTGAGGCAAAAGGGTAGGGGGTGTCCTGCACCCACGTTCAGGAAGGTCTGTTGTCGCTGGGCCGGTGCCCCGATAGTCGGGGCGTGGGTGTGGGTGGGCCGACGGCGGAACTGTTGAGGGCGCGCGCCGTTACCTGGGGACAGGTCTCCGCTTCGTGCTGACCGCTACAGAGGAAATCAACAAAGAGGGCCTCCTGAAGGGAGGCCCTCTTTGTTGACCGTGGAAGGGCTTGCCTAGCCGGTGATTTGGCCAGCGGTGGCAGGGGTTACCGGCGCCCGCTCTTCGGTGCGGCTGATACCAATGCGCCGCGCCAGAATCACCCTGATGATGTTGGTGCTGCCACCGGCATGGTTCTGGCCGGCCTTTTGTCGTTGGTCTACCTCCTCAGCGCCGCCGTGGGGAGCCCCCGGCTCCTTTGTGCCCAGGAGGGAGTACATCTTCATCACTTCCCGCGCCCGGAGGGTCTGCCGCAGGGACGAGTCTCGGCCATGAACGTTGGCCATATGCCCCTCGTGCTGGACCTCCATGCGATTGTGGTACAGCCAGTATGTTCGCTTGAGCATGAGGGCCTGGACGTGGGCGTCTGTGTAGGCATCCATGGTCGCTTGCTGGACCACAGGGTTTTTCCCCAGGGTGACGCCATTGACCTTGGTGGTCTTCGCGTACTCCACCAGGTTCTCCATCACCGGATCCCGGGGGGCGGCCCGTCCGGCGCCGCCATGCTCAACTTCCCTGCTGGTGGAACCTACCTGCCACCCCTGGTGGTCGCCGCCGATGAGGTGGTCACCTGGCACACGGACGTTGTCCAAGAAGATGAAGTGGGACTCATCCCCGTTGGTTAGCAGGTTCATCGACCGGATCTCCAGGCCAGGGGACGGGAACGGAATCATGAACATCCCCATGTTGCGATGCCGGGGTGCGTTGGGGTCGGTGATGGCCAGGCCGTAGAGCCAATCAGGCCGATCGTCGCCGGTGCCGCTGCTGATGAAGACGTTCTGGCCCGTGATAAGCCAGTCATCTCCGTCCCGGACCGCGTGGGTCTGAATGCCCGCCAGGTCGGCCCCCGACTGAGGCTCCGTCATCTTGTACCAGCAGGCCTTCTCCCCGGTCACGAGGGGCTTGAGGAACCGCTGCCGCTGTTCCTCGGTGCCCCACACCTGGATCCCCGGAAAGACCATTTGAGGGGTGACGCCGATGCGCAACGCGTTGGACCGGGTGATCTCCTCCTCGATGATGCTCTCGTGATCGCCGGTGAGCCCACCACCGCCGTACTCCTTGGGAAAGGTGGGGTAGAGCCACCCCTTCTTGCCGAGCGCCCTCCGGAAAGCCAGAACCCACTGGTAGTCGTCGGAGTCCAGGTCCCGGCTATCAACCGGCTGTTTCCTGTCCTCGGGGACGTTCTTCTCCAGCCAGTCCCTGACCTCCTGCCGAAACTGCTTCTGGTCCCGGGTTTCAGTATCGACTATCGCGAAGTCCATGGTGCCCTCCTTTCGATGCCATCTTCTCTAACGTGCCAATCTTAGTGCTAATCCGGCGCATTGTGCAACCCCCCGGCCTATCACCCTTGGACGATTCTTCAGGCCCGCCCGCGCGCCGTGGCTCTATTTGTTGAGGGCCCAGTCGTCGTCAATCCAGGTGCGCGTGATGTTCAGCTGTTGGGATGACGACAGCAGGAGGTTGGTGGTGGGCTGCCAGTTGCGCAGCCTTGGGGCGATGATGGTGAAGGTGCTGCCCCTGGCATCGGGGATGTTGGACACTTGGTCCAGGTAGTAGGCCCGCGCCTTCTTCATCAGGTCGAACTGCCTCGCCTGGTCTCTATACGAGGCGTCCAACTCCGTTATGAGGGCGGTGAGCTTCGGGTCGTTGACCCACCCTGAGTTACTGTTTCCCCCGCGCTCAGGGACATACTGCAACATTGTTCCGTACATCGAGGAGGCATAGGGGAAGATGAAGCTTCACTCATATCGGTCCAGGTTCCCTTGTCCAGGTTGGACCGGTACACCGTGTAGTCTAACAGTTTGATCTGGACGGTGACACCGATCTCCTTCCAGAAGGCCGACAGGAGCTCGCGGTACGGCGTTTGGTTGCCGTAGCCGTACTCCATGACGGCGGTAAAGCCGTTGGGGTAGCCCGCCTCCGCCAAGAGCGCCTTGGCCCGCTTGATGTCAGGCCCCTGGTACCACGGGCAGCCGCAGTCCTTGGTCATCCACTCGACGGAGTTGTTGGACTGGCTGTACCAGCCTCCGTTGATGGCAGTATTCCCGTTGTAGGGGACCTCGTATTGAATTTGGGAATGCGCTTCGTAGTCGATGGCGAGGCTCATAGCCCGGCGGACTCGGACGTGGTTCCAGGGGTCCTTGTCCAACCGGAATCTGGTGCCAGCCATCTGGTTAGCGGTGCTGGCGCGGAGCTCCTGGCACAGGACGTTGGGGTGGTTCTTCGCATAGGCCTTGGCTTCGGAGGGGAGCTGGAATATCGCGTTGTCGGTCTTCCCCGTCCGGAAGGTGACGTTGCGAGCAGTCAGGTCAGGGATGATTATGACCCTGCGCCCGTCCAGGTAGGGGAGCGGGTTGCCCGCCTCGTCTGACCGCTAGTAGTCGGGGTTCCAGCGGAAGTTGATGCCCACCTTGAACTCGTAGTCCCCCGCCACCATGAAAGGCCCGGTGTAGATGGCGTTGGCCTTTCGGTTGAAGGTGGCGGTGGAGGCGGTAATCTCCCTGGGAAGGATGTACCCGCGGCCGTATTCGGCAATGGAGGCGATGAACGCGGGGGTCACCTGCTTCATGAAGTACTACCTCCACTCGGTCCACAGAGGCCGCGAAAAACCCCTTCTGAACGCCTCCGGAGCCGGACAGGAGGTCAGAGGTGACTTGTACGTCCTCGGCGTCGAGCTTCCTCCCGTTGACCGGCGGGATGTTGTGCCACTTGACCCCCTTCCGCAGGTGGATGGTGTAGGTCAGGAAGTCCTCAGCGATGTCCCAGGACTCGGCAAGGGCTGGGACGCGGATGTCAAGGGTGGGGTCCGTCCCGGCATCGGAGGCGCCATGGATCAGCCGCTCGTAGACCACACCCGCCGAGTTCGCCATTGTGGTGGCCATGGTGTGGTAGGGGTCTATGCTGGGCGGGTCATTTTCTTGGCCCTGAACATAGGTCCCCCCGTAGCGCGGCGTCCGCGGGTCCATCGGGACAATCGGCCCAAAGGCCTCAAACCTCTCGGGGACGAAGAGCTGGAGGCCCGCCTGCTCCACGTATCTGCCTGTCGTGGGCACCGCGTTAGCCAGGCCGGACGTTCCCACGATGGCCCCCTTCGGCAAGACAGGTTCTGGCGCTACGACGGGGGCCTCCGCCGGTGCAGCTGCAGGCGCCGTGGGCTGCGCGGCGGGGGCGCAGGCCAGGGCCAAGAGGGCCAGGGTCATCAGAACCAGTAGCTTCAACGACAGCAGTTTTCTCACGGGGCTATCGCTTATCCGTTGCGTTGCCATGGTCTCCTCCTTCTGGTTGGCTTCAGCGGCGGTTGACCACACTACGTACTGAAGGACACCTGGACCTGAACACTTCGCACTAACTGCCTGCCTTTGAACTTGGGATACGAATAACAGAAGCCGTTGCATGTGTTAACATCGTTCGTGAATAACCGAACGAATTACGAAAGCCGTGGTTCAGAGACAAAGCAGCTGCTTGAGGAGGTAACGCGCTGGAGGTCGGCTGGACCAATCGCAGCCCTGGACCCACACTATGGCACCGACGGGTCGTAGTCCATCCCTATGTGGCCCTCACCTTCGAGACGGTGGTACTCAGCGTCGGAGTAGCCGAGGACCTTCTTATAGATGTACTCGTTGTCTTCGCCCAGCCGTGGGGCGTGCCGCCAGATAGGATTGGTGGTCTTCCCCATGCGGAACAGGGGCCCCACCTGCTCCTGAGTCTCAGCTTCCGGATGGGTCACGGTCTGGAAAAGGCCCCGCGCTCGCAACTGGGGGTCCGCCAGCGCATCGGCCTCGTTCATGACCGCGCCGGCGGGGACGCCCGCAGCCTGAAGCCGGTGCATGACATCGGAGGCGCCCTGGGGCCGGGTCCACTGCGCGATGATCTGGTCCAGCGCGTCGCGGTTGTTCCATCGGCTCAGGCTATCGCGGAAGCGTGTGTCCTGGGCTAAGTCCGGGACGGCCATGACTGTGCACAGCTGTTGCCACTCCGCATCGTCTCGACAGACTATGGCAACCCACTTGTCGTCGCCCTGGCAGGGATAGGCCTGGTGAGGCGCCCAAGCGAAGTGCTGGTTGCCCTGCTGGATAGAGACCCGGTCGTTCATGGTGTAGTCCATGATGTAATCGCCAAGGAAGGGGACGAAGTTTTCCGCAGTGGCCACCTCGATCATGACCCCCTGGCCGGTGCGCTTTCGATAGCGAAGGCCCATGAGGAAGGCCATGGCGCCACCGACGCCGCCCGCCGCGTCGGAGGGCACGCCGCTGGGGCTCTGGGATACGTCCTGGCCAGGGTAGCCGCGAAGGAGCGGATGACCTGCGATGGCCTCCATGTGGTTGCCCCACGTCCGGTACTCCTGATAGGGGCCGTCCAGGCCGAAGGCGGGCTGGCGCACCATGACGAAGCGCGGATTGAGGGCGGAGAGCCGCTCCCACGTGATGCCAAGCCTATCCATGCTCACCGGCACGTTGTTCTCCACCAGGCCGTCGGAGACGCGGACCAGGCGGTTAAAAATCTCCTGGCCCTCGGGCCGGGTCATGTCCACCGTCATGCTCAGCTTGTTGCGGCTGCTGGCATTAAAGGTGGAGTAGCGGTTCCAGGGGCGTTCGCCGGGATCGTTGTGGAGGTAGCCCATCCCCCCGGCGCGCAGGGCCATCATGGCCTTGGGGGGCCGGGCCATCTGTCCGCGGGTGTTGTTGGCGAAATGGTTGATGGACTCAATCCGAATGACCTCGGCGCCCCAGTCGGCCAGTTGCATGGCGCCGTAGGGGCCGGCCCAAACCACGGTGAGGTCCAGGATGCGCACACCCTCCAGAGGGAGGTCGGTCCGCGGCCGAGGTGCTGTGGTTGTCATGGTCCTTCTCCTTTCTTGGCGGCTTTGCCCAAAAGCCTTGTACAGGTGTGCAATCGTCGGTTGACGCTGCGGTTCGACCATCCCCCTGTCCCCCTTCCTTCCAGGTAGGGGGTAATAGTTATATTTGGGGGGTACCTCCAGGCCCCCACCAAAAGGGCTTCGCCCCTCTGGACTTCTCCTCTCAGGACCTTTTGGGCAAAGCTCCTGTAAGGAGAGGGGGCGGAAGAAGGCATCTGGGGACACCCCAGACCCCGGCGGGGGCTCTGCGCCCTGCACCCCTGTAGAGCTATCGCGCGAATGTATGAGACGGGATGCTAGATGACTCCCTGGGCGCGGAGCCTGCCTATCTCCTCGTCCTTGTAGCCCAATTCGCGAAGGACCTCCTGGGTGTGTTGGCCAAGGAGGGGCGCAGGGCGCCGGGGCGGCATGGGCTCTCCCGTCCCCGTGTGCACGCGGAACTGATAGCCAGGGTATTGAAGGGGGCCGACGGCGGGGTGGTCGATGGTCTGGAAAAAGCTCCGGGCATTGAAGCTGGCGTCAGTCACGAGGTCAGCGACGGTGTTGATGGGCCCGCCCAGCACGCGATAGTGGATGCAAAGGTCCCGGATCTGGGCCTTGGTCCGCTCCATGCACCACGGTACGAGGGTGGCCTCGAACTCCTTTGCGGCCTCCGGTCGGAAGCGGGCCGCCACAGTGGCCCATTGAGGGTCCTCCAGGAGGTACTCGGCCCCCACCATGCGCGCCATGGGGGGGAACACGGCAGGGCCGACGTTGAAGGTGAAGAAGCCGTCCAGGCATTCGAAGGTGCCGCTGCCCAGGGCGCGCGAGCTGCCCGGCGCCACCCGGTGGATAGGCTGGAAGTCGCTGTACTGATACTCCAGGATCCGCTGTATTCGTCCGTCTATGGAGTTCATCGCCACTTCAAAGAAGCTGACGTCCACATGCTCTCCTGCCCCGCGGATGTCAGCCGCCAGCAGGGCCATGGCCGTGGCCAGAGCGGAGGAATAGCCCACGTGGAAGCTGGCCATCTGGCCCGCTGTTTTAAGGGGCTCCCGCTGCGGATCGCCGGCCCCTGCCATTGCGCCACCCATGGCAAAGAGTGTCAGGTTGGTCCCTTCCCAGTCCCGATAGGGCCCGCTCTGGCCGAAGTTGGTGATGGAGGTCATCACCAGGCGGGGGTTGATCGTGCTCAAGGCCTCATAGGAAAGGCCGAGGGAGGCCATCACACCGGGCTTGAAGTTCTCTATGACGACGTCTGCCTTGCGGATGATGTCCTTCAGGACTTCCTTGCCTCGCTCCAACTGGAGGTTGAGGGTCATGGAGCGCTTGCTGGTGTTGAGGAAGAGGAAAAGTCCGCTTTTCTCCAGGTCGGGTTCATCGTGATAGAAGGGGCCCATGCGGCGCGCGGGGTCCCCCGCCAGGGGGTCTTCGATTTTGATGACATCGGCGCCGTAGTCGGCCAGGACGCGGGTGCAAAAGGGCCCAGTCAGAGAGTCCGAAAGGTCCAAAACGCGAATGCTATCCATGGGAAGGATCATGGCACCCTCCGAGGGCAGGACTGGTGTGGACGCCATTATGCCATAGGTTGTCAATGCGGTGAACTTTCCGTTGATGAGGTGGAGCCGGCACAGGACAGCAGGTTCACCCGATCGGGGGTGCGCCAGCCAGGGCGAGCCCTGCACCCACGCTCGGGAAGGTCTCTTCGCCGGTTGCCGGTATCAGCGATGACTAGCGTGGGGGTCCCGATCAGTCGGTACTGGACACCCCTCTTCTGCAGCGTGCTAATGGGAGAAAGCCAGCAGACATATCCGCCCGCCATTTACTCCCCGGGGCGGTAAGGTTCTAGAGGTGAATTCCGTGCCTTGTCTGGAAGGCATATTAAGGGTAAGGATTTATAGTCCGAAGAGGTCAAGATTATAGTGGAGCTTTCGTGGGCTGTCAACGGGGAGGCGCCACTCCAGCCGCCATGCTGTTCTTCAGACAACGGTAATCCGGATTGAATCGTAGCCGCTCGCGCCGTCAGGGAAGTCGCCTGAATCGGTGGAGGTTTGGACCTGGCCCGTCGGCTCCGTGGCTCTCACGAGCAGTGTGTAGTTTCCTTGACTTGGGGGGCGCCACACCGTAGACCACCGCACCCAGGTGTACTGAGAGAGCGCAGGCTCCACCGTCGCGGGCTGCCAGGCGGCGCCGTCGTCGGCGCTTATCTCGACCCGTTGGACTCCGCGGTTGCCCGCGAAGGCAACACCGCCGACGGTGATGGGGTCCAAAGGTATCTGAGCACCGCTGTGGGGGTAGTCAATCTTGGACATGGCCTTAACGACGGCCTCCTCGTCCCAGCCGCGCTGCTCCCAATATCCGGGACGGTACTTTGCGGTGACCTCTATTTCAGTCAGCCATTTCGTGCTCTTCATACCATAACGCCCTGGCACAAGGAGACGTAACGGGAAGCCATGCGGAGGGGCGAGGGGAGCGCCGTTCAACTCATAGACGAGCAGGACGTCCGGGTCCATCGCTACCTCTATAGGCAGGCTCTCGCTGTATCCATCCTCCGATCTTGTGACCACGAAGGCCGCATCCGCCAGGGGGCGGGCTCTTTCTATGAAGGTGGCGAGGGGTATGCCAGTCCACAGGGCATTGCTGATGAGGTCGCCGCCGATCTGGTTGCTGATGCACTCCAACGTCACATACTGCTGGCGCGCCGGCATCGCGATCATGTCCGAATAGGATAAGGCATACGGGTTTTGGACATGGCCAACGACCGTGAGGCCCCACTGGTCGGCGTTGATGCGCGGGTCCGAGAAGTTCTTAGACACCACATAGAAACGGCTAGCGGGTGTCACCGCCAGATCCACCTGGGGCTCCGAGGGTTCGGCGATGGCCTCCTCGGCTTTGGTGGCGTCACTTTCAGCCACGCCCCGAGAGAGCTTTATGGCGTCTCTGAGGAGCAACGCGCTGCCGGCTATGGCAATGACGGCGATGCCGGCCTGGACAAGAAACCCCCGCCTTGCGAGGGATGGAGGCTGCACGTCAGGGGTAGGTTGATCAAAAAGGGGATTGCTGGGCGACGTAGGGGCTGGCCGCGATACGGTGGGGCGATGCGGGCGTTGCAGATGGATTATCCAGCAGTACAGCACCAATGGCAGGAGAGCCGCCAGCGACCATCGTAAGGCCCCTGCAGGGCTGCTGCTGCCGGCAAATCCGGCGCCTGCGAGTGGGGAGAGGAGACCAGCCGAAAGCAGCCACAAAAGAGCGCCACCTACCATGATAGGCACAGTCGAGCTGCTGGTTGCTGATTTCCCAGACGGCCAAGCTGCTCGCCAAATCACCAAGGCTATGGCCGCTCCCAGGGCTGACCAGGCGCCGGCGAGCCCAAGAAGAAGCAGTGGCTTTGCCCAATGCTGCAGATTGAACAGGAGAAAGGAGAACACGCGCGGCGGAAGCCACAAGCTGAGCTGGTCCGCCAAGGTTTGAAATGGTGCTTCGACGCCGAGCAGGCGCACGGCCAGCCAGGTGCTCGCGGTCAGAGCAACGCTCGCCCAAAGCGCAGCGAGCGCCGCTCGGCGCCACGGGAAACCAGGCTGGAGAGCTGACGCGCTGTCGGTTGCTTCCATGGTCTCTCCCTTCTGTCGCTGGGAGGCGCCTCCCCTTTTGCGAGTCCTGAGGGGGATCGAACATCAGCAGCAGGATGCTGAAAAACCGTTCCGACCATCCCCCTTACCCCCTTCATGGTCAGGAAGGGGGTGGGAATTGTATCTGGGCGACACCCCCAGCCCCCTGCCAAAGGGGCTTCTCCCCTCTGGGCTACTCATCGGGACCTTTTAGGCAAAGCACGGGTCACGCTGGATCAGACGGCTGGGCGGATTCTGCTAGCACCTTCAAGATGTCAGCACCGTAGGCGTGCCGCCGCCAAGGACCCAACTGCTCTATGGTGTCCAGCTCCTTCAGTGTGGACGGCGCGCGGCGGGCCAGCTCCCACAACGCCTCGCGTGGAAGAATGACGTCCGATTCCACGCCGCGGCCCTTCGCTGTTGGCTTACGCCATTCGTGCAAACAGTCGTACCGTTCGCGGACATCATTCGGCACGCGTGGAATGTGTGGCCGAGGTGGGGCAGGTGTTCGTAGACCTAGCTGCACCGCCTGTAGCAGCTCCCGACCGTGGCGGCGGATTTGGTCTGGGGTCATTCCGATGATCTCTTTCAAATCGGAGAGGTGTTTGGGACAACTGCGCGCGATTTCGATCAAGGTGTCCTCGCCCATCACCTTGAATGGAGGGTGATCGGCGCGTTCGGCCTGCCGCTCCCTATAAAGGTACACCTCTCGCAAGACGCTGGCCTGCAAGGGCGTGAGATCACGCGCACCGTTAATGCGCCAAAACCGCTCGGTGGCCGCAGGTTTGGCCTCTCCGGCCACCTGGGCGAGACGGGCGAACTGTTCGGAGACCTCCTCCAGTCGTCCCTGCGCCTCCAATTCAAGGTGCAGCGAGTCGCGAAGCGGCAGCAGGTAGTGGGTGTCGAGCCTAGCATAGTCCAGTTGATCGGGTGTAAGCGGTCGTTTCCCCCAATTCGCACGCTGATAACGCTTGTTCAATGTGACGTCGAAACGGGCTTCGAGCAGGGCGGCCAGGCCCATCTGCGGCAATCCCAGGGTGCGCACCGCCAGCATGGTGTCGAAGATGTTGGCGAACTCGAACCGATAATCGCGCCGGAGGCCGATCAGGTCGTATTCGGCCGCGTGGAACACCTTCTGTTGGCCGGGGTTGGCGAAGAGTGGGCCAAGCTCGCTGAGATCGGGTAGGGCAAGGGGATCAACGACATAATCGCGGTCCCGAGTTGAAAACTGGACCAGGCAGACCCGCTCTCGATACGCGAACAGGCTGTTGGCCTCGGTGTCGACGGCAACACTTGGCGCCTGAGCAAGCTCGTAGGCGAGAGCGCTCAAGCTGGGGGCATCGGCAATCACGACGAGGGGCGGCATGGCAGGTGCGGTCATGGTTGCAGTGTTTCCACCAAAAGAGATTGGACCGGAGAATAACCTCCTGGAGACGAGAGGCGCTCCAAGCTGAGTGGTATGCCGAGCTTGACCAACCTTGAGGCCTCCAATACCTGCAGTACATTTGGGCCCTGAATAGGGGTTGGACGAGCAGATGGGGGAAGTGTCGAACTAGACCGTGAAGCTGCCGTCTAGCCCGTGGTGATCTTAGCCCCTTGCACTTGAGGCGACATGCCGCCCCCCTGGTCATCGTCCATGGCCTTCACTTGGATGATGATGGAGGCGGTGCCTGCAGAACGTGCCGTGATGCGCAGGGTAACCAGCGTCTGCGCCCCAGCAGCCAGCTCCGCCCGGCGGTTCAGGTCCGCAATCAGGATGGACACGCTAGCAGAAGGCACCGCTGAGGTTTGAGTGATTCCAAAGTCCGGCAAGCTCACCTCAACGATCTCCGCCACTCCTGTCGGTTCCAGAGCAATGGTCAGGTCATAGCCCGACAACCCCTTCTGGGCGCCTGCACTGGCCAGGAGGAACAGGCTTGACGCCAGGATCACAAAAGCCAGAAAGGCGATGACGACCCTTCGCTTCGGTACTATTTGGACCATTCTTGGACGGACCACCTTGAAGATGAAGGAGTTGGCGACACCCTGCAACAGCAGGCCATCATTCTACCATGCTGAGATGGTTTCAGGAACAATCATTCAAGGCTAGAGTCGCATGGCTGTTCGTTGCGCTCGTAGGGGTCTGGTTCCTAGGCTCCTGTGCATCCGGTGTCTTCTATGATCGGGACTGTAGGGACTTTAGCACCCACGCAGACGCCCAACGGGTCTATCACCTTACAGGTGGGCCAGTTTTAGATTTCCATCATCGGGACGGCGACCGCGACGGTATTGCCTGCGAATCCTTGCGAGGAGCGCCGAAGCACCGAGGCTCAAAGGGATACCATGACGCGACCTAAGAGCATCGCAGTAGGTATCGCCTTCTTGCTCCTGGTGGTTCTGGCAAGTGGGGTTCTTGGACCTATTGAGGCATCCACAGCAAGAATGGATGACCAAGGGTATTTCCTTTATGACAAACGTGGGTACACTGTTCCTGACTGTAAGCCTTGGCTGGTCTTCTTCCTTACCCGCTAGAGCGGTACTCGAAGGTGGGGACCGCGTGTTCTATCGCAAACGTGTCAACTTTGGTAGTGGAAAGGAGCCAATGGGATGTTACGAAAGAGGCTAGCAGCAGGACTGTCTAAAGTGATCACTCCGATCGCGGTGCTCTTTGTCTTGGGCGGACTAGGAACTGCGGTATACGAATTGCACAGGATGAACGCGACATTGGAGTCGTTGCAAAGGCAAGGGATTTGGGTTCATGGCGCAAGTAGGACCACTCCTGTCGAGCAACTGTACCAGTTCGACCCGGTGTATGGCACCGTGGATGTGAGTGGTACGGTGGATGTCGACCAAGTCCGGGGTACGGTTGATGTGCAGATAGTTCGGTGAGAGCTTGTTGGCATAGCGCCATAGCACACGCTGCCTCTTGACGACGCTGTGGCGCATGATCGGGGCCTCCACCACCGAGACTGAGGGATTGGCAGCCCTAGGCCCTAGGTGCCCTTCCTGGAGCGCCATAGCCTTATCGCCAGCAGGTCCAGACGCTCCCCGTCGCCGCTATCGTCACTGGTGATAAGCCCTGCGCCTTTAGTCACCGCGTCCCTTGCTCTTTGCTGGGCCATGAGCGGCCGATCCGTCAAGTCTTTGTGGCTTTCCACCGCTTGCTCAATTTGCCGTTCAGCCACAAAGGGGAGTGCACACCCCGTCTCGCTAGCAAAAGGGGCCGTGGTGGAGAACGCCCGGGCGCTGGCCGCAAGCCGCTCCCACTCAGTCGGCTAAAGAGGCCAGACCTGAAGGGCCGGAGGCAACTGAAGCGGTTAAGGCCAGAGCAGGTAGTATAATCGGGGCGCTACAGAGCCGACCTGGCCCGACTACAGCCCACTCGATACGTGAATAGAGGAACGGCCTTCCTCCATCAGTCGTGTTAGCAGACCGAACCCGTTCGGTCCGCAGGGGACTGAATGGGACTGGAGAACGCAATGATAGCTATTGGCAAGACCGACCAACAGTGGTTTGAGTTCCTTCGCGACCACACCGTGCTCCCCCGCGTTAACTACTGGACTCCAACACCGTGGAACGTGCGTCGGCTGTCCCCTGGCGACAAGTTCTACTTCTTTCTGAAGGCTCCGATTCGCAAGATTGGTGATTTTGGCTCATTCGAGACTTATGAGA
The DNA here is from genome assembly GCA_009692865.1 of Dehalococcoidia bacterium. Taxonomy (GTDB): domain Bacteria; phylum Chloroflexota; class Dehalococcoidia; order Lucifugimonadales; genus SHYH01. Next base: position 16,799 of record SHYH01000013.1, on the reverse strand, counting down.
ACCTGAAAGTAAATGAGGCTTGGACCAAGTTCGGCTTCGCCAACGGCACAGCCAGCCTTCTTGAATTAGTGTCAAGACAGAAGTCGTACGCCTCCGTGCCCGGTGTGGACCCGGACATAGGCTGCATCATACTGAGGGACCCGGTGTTCTTCGACGAAGCTAACTATGTCGACCCAGCAGCCTTCGGGGTTCCAGTGCCCGATGCGGTCGTCAGGTTCAAGTACTTTCCAGTCGCTCCTTTAGGTATAAGCCATCCCGGCGCTGGTGGAGGCTCCGCCTTCGAACCGATTGGAAAGGCGGTCGCTGATTATAGGAACGGCCGTCAAAAGGCACGCAGAGGGCAGAACCAATTCCGAAAAGATATCCTGGAAGCGTACGGCTGGACATGCTGCATCACGGGAGAGTCTTGCGTAGAAGCGCTGGAAGTCGCCCATATTGAGCCCTACGTCGATGAGCGAAGCAACCACATTCAGAACGGTCTTCCGCTGCGCGCTGACCTGCACAAGCTTTTTGATGCCGGGCTCCTGACAATCGGGATGGACTATCGAACCTTGGTAAGTTCCCTAGCATCAAAGAGCTACCTGGAATTGACCGGGAAATCGGTCCGCATGCCCCTCACGAAGTTCCAACGTCCATCCTCCGTCGCCTTGAAGTTGCATGGGTCAGTGATTTTTCGCGCTTAGGGTTGCGCCAGAGCCTTATCGCCAGCAGGTCCAGGCAGCCGAGGCCCGGCTGGATTCCCAGTGCAGAGCTGGTAGCCCGAACACCCACTCCACACTTGGAGCCCTGGCACCACGACCCAATGCGGAATAGAATGGGGAAGCGTTTCACAAGGCCTTCCTTATGGGGCCAGGAAACCGACCAGTCAATTCCCTCCGCAAGGCCGGGGAAGACCCAAATGGGAAATCCCGGTTCACTTCGTCGGCCGACTTGTTACACCATGGGCTAATCAGTCTGCAATAGAAGCTTGACGAGATAGCATGGACTTTATCATCGCAGCTATCGTCCTGGCAGCGGTCTTGGTGGTAGCAGCGCTCCTGTTGGTAGCAGCGCTCTTGTTGAGTCGTCGCAAGAGCGGTCCCAGCCCAGAGGCCCTGCGCGCTGAGTTCCAGTCCCTTGCCCAGGAGACGCTCCGTCAGGCCCAGGAACAGCTCCTCCAACTGGCGGACCAACGATATAAACGCCAGTCCGAGGCCGGAGCTACGGAGCTTGAGGGCAAGAAGGCCCTCATCGACCAGCAGCTCCAGATCATGCAGGGCGAGCTGACCAAGGTGTCGGACCTGATGCGCACCCTGGAGCGGGACCGGGAGGGCAAGTTCGGTGAACTGGTCGCTCAGCTGAAGGCCGTGGGCGAGCAGACCGGCTTCCTCGCCGCCTCCACCCAGCGCTTGGGGGAGGCCCTGGCCAGTTCTCGCGCCCGGGGCCAGTGGGGTGAGCGCATGGCTGAGGACATCCTGCGCCGAGTCGGCCTGATAGAGAACGTGAACTACCGCAAGCAGGTGAAGGTGGACAGCGGGAACTCCCGCCCAGACTTCGTTTTCTTCCTGCCCGACGACCGCAAGCTGAACATGGACGTGAAGTTCCCTCTGGACAACTATCTGCGCTTCCTCGCTGCCGACTCCGACGGCGAGCGTGCGCAACACCTGGCCGCCTTCCTCCGGGACGTTCGCCAGCGGGTCCAGGAGATCACGAACCGTGAGTACATCAACCCCGAGCAGGGCACGGTGGATTACGTACTCCTATTCATCCCCAATGAGAGCGTCTACGGCTTCATCCATGAGCACGACCCGGACCTGCTGGAGATGGCCATGCGAAACAAGGTGGTCTGTTGCTCGCCCATGACGCTCTTCGCTGTGCTGGCCGTGGTGCGCCAGGCCATGGACATCGTCGCCCTGCGCCAGGCCTCGGACGAGGTCATCAGCCACCTGGGCCGCTTCAACGTCGAGTGGGCAAAGTTCACTGACAGCCTGGACATCCTCGGTAGGCGAATCGGGTCGGCCCAGACCGCCTTCGATCAGGTCAACGGCCCCCGGAGGCGGGCCCTGGAACGCCCCTTGACCCGCATAGAGGTCCTGCGCCAGCAGCGGGGAATCCCCGTGGCCGAGGGTGACACTGCAGGCTCCCTGCCTCCCCAAGAGGCGGAGACAGGTGAGCTGGCGCCACCACAGGAGGAGCGCACACAATGATCCCTCTCCCTGCCCTGCGCCGCGTGGCCCAGTCTGGCGTCCATGAGGGCGAATCTTGAGTAGCGGGCAACGGCACCCTCTTCGGCGTCGGCCTTCAAGTGGCCTTCGAAGGCTGAGGCGGTGTCACTGTGGGTAACGTCGCCTAATTGTGACTTGTGAACTGCCGAAGAGCGGTTCTACCGAGCAGTAACTGGTGATCACTCGAATTGTGCGGCAGAGTGGGGACGTACAGGTATGATGCGGCTGCTGGCCAGATGGTCGATGCTGTAAAGAATACGCCGAGGACCGTGGACATGGAGAAGGGCAGCATCGCCATAACCCAGTCGCTCGGTAGGGCACGGGTAGGCATCATCCTCCAGCCCCCCAAGACTAGGAACGGGCGACGGATCATAGACCTGAACGCACGGACGGTTGCCGTCCTACGGGCGCATCAGGGGCGGCAAGTCCTGGAGAAGATGCAGGCGGAGGGGGCCTACCATGACCAGGGATTACGCCAGCTCCTTTGAGCACCACCTGGGCAGCCTGTTGTTTCACGACCCGCTGGCGGTCTGTCATGCCAGCATCGTCCTGAAGCGCTAGCCGGACCTCCTCGGCAGTAACAGCGGGGGCAGCGGTGCCCCCTAACGGCCTTGCCCCGACTACCTTCGATATCCTTGACGTTGAGAGCACACTGGGCTTAGAGTCAACCCGTCACAGAGCCCGTAACCCACACTCGGGCCACGAGGGGGCTTCCCACGCGAGCATCCACCATTCTCTCTCTCCTTGCCCTGGCATTGGCTTCAGTCTTGGTCGCTTGTGCCACGGTAGCTACTCCTGCGCCTAAGCCTAAGCCCACGGAGCCGCCTCAGCCACAGCGTACCCAGGCTACCGTTGTCAGGGTGATAGACGGGGATACCATTGAGGTACGCATAGGCGCCCAAACCTACAACCTACGCTACATCGGCATAGATACCCCCGAGACCGTGGACCCACGGCGAGCCGTCCAGTGTTTCGGCCAGGAGGCCTCGAATAAGAACAAGGAGCTAATGAGCGGGAAGACTGTGGGGTTGGAGAAGGACGTATCAGAGACGGACCGCTATGGCCGCTTGCTTCGCTACGTCTACGTGGACGGAGGCATGGTGAACGCTGAGCTGGTGCGCTCAGGCTACGCCAAGGCCAGCAGCTATCCGCCCGATGTGAGGTACCAGGACCTATTCGGGCAGCTTGAGGGTGAAGCGAGGGATGCGGGCCGTGGCCTATGGGCTACCAATGCCTGCCTGACACCAGCAGCGCCTACGGCCACGCTGGGACGTAACTGCGATCCCTCTTACCCAGATGTCTGTATTCCACCCCCACCGCCGGATTTGGACTGCAAAGATGTTCCGTACAAGAGGTTCAGGGTTCTTGCTCCGGACCCGCACAGGTTCGACGGGGCCAAGGGAGGGATTGGATGCGAGACGTAAAGGGTCCTGGCTAGATCGGCACAGTGGGGGCGACGTTATTGCCAGCCCTGTTGCTAGGGTGCGTGGCCGCTATCCCTATCGCAACGCCCAACCTGGAAGCGACTGTGGCAGCGATGGTAGCCGCGCAGGTAGCGGCCTTGCCCACTCCTATTCCACCTCCGACACCTTATCCCACCGTGACCCCTACGGTCACCCCAACGCCAACGGCGACGCCTACCCCCACGGTCACTCCTACACCAACCCCTACTATAAAAGAAGTTATCGCACGTTCAAAAGCTGCCATAGTCCGCATCACCACTGGGATGGATACGGGCTCGGGATTTGTCATAATTGCAAATGGTCTTATTCTTACAGTCAACCACGTGGTCCAGGATGTGTCCTCGGTTGTTGTGGAGCTGCCAGGGAGAGGGACCTTCACCGGAACAGTTATAGGACGCCATTTAGCTGTTGCTGTAGCCCTTGTCTCGGTGCCAGTACAAGGTCTGCCAACCCTTCCTCTGGGAGACTCTCAGAGTGTTGAAGTCGGTGAGACAGTCATCAAGCTAGGGTACGCCCTAGGTCTTACTGGAGAACCCAGCGCAACTACCGGTATCGTCTCAGCCTTCCGACAGGACAAGCGTTTCAGTTCATGGATGCCTGGTGAGCCATGTGTGGCCGTTACACCTTGATCGCCGACCTGGGCGAACTGGCCGAGCGCTTCCAGTTCCCCGTTCCAGACCTGGACCTCCGCCCCCGCTATAACGTCTCCCCCTCGCAGGACGTGCTGGCGGTGGTCAGCACCAGTTCAGGCGAACGAGAAGCCGCTGTCCTGCACTGGGGCCTGGTCCCCTTCTGGGCCAAGGACTCCAAGGTCGGCTATAGGATGATCAACGCCGTTGGGGAGACCGTGGCTGACAAACCAGCCTTCAAGAACGCCTTCCGCAGGCGCCGCTGCCTGGTGCTGGCGGATGGCTTTTATGAATGGAGGAAGGAGGCAGGCTCCAAGGTCCCCATGCGCATCGGTGTAAGGGGCTGGGAGCCCTTCGCCTTCGCTGGCCTGTGGGAGTCCTGGACCAACAAGGAAACGGGGGAGGTCCTTCGCTCCTGTACTATCATCACCTGTCCTCCAAATGAGCTGATGGCCCCCATCCACAACCGGATGCCAGTCATCCTTCCCGAAGGTGCCGAGACTACCTGGCTCAACCCTGCAATAGAGGACTCCGCTGTGTTGAAGGACCTCCTGGTGCCCTTCCCCTCTGACCGGATGGAGGCATACCCCGTGTCCACCCTGGTGAACTCTCTCAGGAACGACACCCCCCTGGTGATCCAACCCGTCTAGCCCCTGGTAGCCCTCTGATCCCCTTGTGCCCTCCTCCCCTTGATAACAAGAACGGACGTTTTGCTATCATGGCTCTCCTACAGGGAAGCCACCATGCGGGTCGCTTGTGTCCTCATCCCCCATTTCGCCGTGCAGGTGGAGCTTCGGCGCCATCCACACCTGCTCGACCGTCCTGTGCTCATCGTGCGGCGGCAGGGCACCCGGCCAATAGTGCTGGACGCATCCCCGTCTGCCGAGATTCCGCCTGGCACGCCCCTGCAGACCCGCCCAGGCGCTCTCCGGGGCTCCTGGCGCCTTAGCGGGCTATCTGGTGCGACTACCGCTGCTCGACAACTCGAATGGTTAGGGATTTCACGTCGGACACCGGCAGGTCAATGGGCATGCTGCTTCGATTTACGTAAATGGAAATGATGCCCCTGCCAAGCTTGCCCATGCCGACGCGATGATCGACAGTCAAGCAACTCGTATGCCATTTGAATAGGACGTCCACGTCGATCGAAAACCACCCAGTCCCCGTACATGCCACGCTGACGACAACGGTGGGATAGAAGACCCGCATCTTATAGATAACGCCGGGCACCGCCGGGTACCTCTGGTCCAATACGGTCGGGTCCAATACGAACTGATATGACGCCGGGTCAGGGAATCTAACGCTGGCAATGACCCCCCGGGCCTCGTCAGCGACCTTCGGCCAAATCTCGCTTAGGCTCATGGCAATGAAGACTACCGTACGATTTTCGCGGCGCTGAACCACCAGGAGGGCGGTGCGTTCCCGCGACTGGACGTCGCCAAATACTGGGCGCAGCAAGGACTCCACCTCATAGCTCGGCAATGAATACCGGGCGGTCTCGCCGAAGCTCGTGACCCGAAGGAAGAAGGGAAGGGCGCGCGCCAAGGTCACCGCTGTCTGTCCCATCTCGCTCATTGTGAGAGACGGCAGTAGGTTATCCATGAGTACCACCTCGCCATCGGCCACAGGGTTGTAAACGGTGAACACTGTTTCCTTCCCGCGGTCTAGCGGTAACGTCCATCCATCGGGCAGGAAGTAGGAAACCCCCGTTTGTTCGGAGGTAATGGTTTGCCCCGCTGGGGTTGGGGTAGGCGTGGGAAACGGTGTGGAAGTTGCTGTAGGGGTGGCCGTCGGGAACGGCATCGGAGACGGAGTAGGGGTAGGAATTGGCGTCGCCTGGGTTCGTATTGGTGGAGCAAACGGGGTAGCTGTGGGGGTAGGCGTGGGGGTTGCGGTAGGGATGGCAGCGGTACAAGCCGCTATGATCAAAACGAGCCACGCGCAGCACTCGCGGGTCGGGGTGGCAGAAACTACATACCGGCCCGCTGCCGTCCTCCCTGTACCAGTGGCCACCATCCCCGTGCGAGACCGGGCATCGCCAAGTGGCGTCGCCTTCTTTCGCCTGTGAGCGCCGCCACCGCTGGTCTATGGCACGGCGCAACACCAGCCGCATGATCTCGACCTTGTGCTCCCGCACCTGGGCCATGCCAGCATTACCACCACAGCCGACATTTACGGCCACCTCCTCCCCGGCCAGGGCAAGAAACAGGCCGACGCCTTCGCTGCCATGATGGTGAAGGCCCCAGAGACGCCCCGTTAGGCTCCGTGCCCAAAGAGGCCCTGGCAACGTACCAGGGCCTCTTGTTTAGATACACCCACGGGCGGTAGAGGGTGATTGGTGGCGCATACGGGATTCGAACCCGTGATCTCCGCCTTGAGAGGGCGATGTCCTGGGCCGCTAGACGAATGCGCCACGAAGCCCATAAGGTTGGCTGGGGATCCTGGATTCGAACCAGGGTTGCCTGATTCAGAGTCAGGAGTCCTACCGCTAGACTAATCCCCAGCGCACGCCTATTAGTATACCAGACCCCCGCCTTGCCGCAAAGCAGGACGTCCTCCTCGCAGTAAAGGGTTGCCGTGGGTCGCCGTGGTTGGTACGATGCAGCAGGCCCCGGAGGTAATGTCATGCCCGAGCCCGACTACACGCTGCTGGACCGCCAGGAGATCCTGGAGGCGATGTTCTACCCTCGCCGCGACTGGACTGTGCCTCCACGGGGCGCGAGCGACCATGCTGTCCCCGTGGACGAGGACGTTTTCATCGTTTGCCGCTTCTATCCCCATAGCCCGCAGGCCCCCTCCATCATCTACTTCCATGGCAACGGCGAGGTGGCCTGCGAGTACGACGACGTTGCGCCCATCTACCTTGCGTCTGGCATCAACCTGTTCGTGGCGGACTACCGGGGGTACGGAGCCAGCACGGGACGGCCCAGTTTCTCGACGTTGGTCTCCGACTCGGACCAGGTGTTCCTGTTCTTTCGCGAGTTCCTGGCGCGGGTGGGCTACGCGAAGCGGTTGTACGTGATGGGTCGCTCCCTGGGGGCGACGCCGGCCCTGGAGCTGGCGGCCCGCTCTCCCGAGCACCTGAAGGGCCTGATTCTAGAGAGTGGGGCAGGGGGGCTTGGCGGGTGGTCGCGGTGGATGCGCCCTGGCGAGGACGTCGCGCCATGGGAGGAGCTACAAAAGCGCCACCAGCAGAAGCTGTCCCATATCACGCTGCCGCTTCTGACGATTCACGGCGAGTGGGATGCCCTGATTCCCGTGGAGCGCGCCCTGGAGCTACGGGAGGCGCTGAACTCACGGCAGAAGGAGCTGGTGGTGATCCCCCAGGCAGGTCACAACGACCTGTTCTACCGGGGGATGGAGCAGTACATGGAGGCAGTGCGGGCGTTTGTGAAGGGCTAGCGGCGGTCCCTCTCATCACAGCCGCGTGTGCAACCTGATCATCCTGCGAACAGGCGCAGGATGAGCGGAACACCCCCTCTCCCTGAGCGGGATGCTTCTCATCATCCCCGGCACCGGCCGTGGAAGCCATGCTGGTGCGCCTTTGAACAGGCCCGCCTCTCTAGCTGCCGGGGAGGCTGGCGAAGAGGTCTTCCAGGAGAGAAACGGGGCGGACGGTGATGGTGTTCCACCGAAGGAAGCCCATCTCTATGAAGGCGTCCTCTATCTGGTGGGCGCCCGGGGCGTCCACCAAAAAGGATGTGGCGTGCTCGGCGCGGCTGGCCCACGCCCCCTGCAGGGCCACACCGTGGGCCTCCAGGGCATGCGGTATCCGGGGAACCACATCCAGAAGCTTCCGGCGCACCTCACGTCAGGGGATTAGTGCGGCGGCTTGCAGAGGGAAGGGGCCTAGAGAGGGTCACCCGGCACCCTCCTCCAGCCCTCCCCTCCAGGCTCGGGCTATCTCCTCAACAGGCAGGTCCAGCAGGCCGGCTAGGGTGAAGCTGCTGCCGTCCACCACGCCCAGGCGCGCCCAGGGGACGCCCTCCTCACGGGCGATGCGCTCCAGGTCGACGACACGCTCGAAGGCCAGCGAGACCACGATGCGGCTCTGGGCCTCGCCGAAGAGGGCGGCGTCCCAGCGGCCACCGACCTGAAAGTCGCCGTGGAACCCCAGGCCATCTAGCATGGCGCTCTCGGCCAGGGCAACGGCGAGGCCGCCGTCGGAGCAGTCGTGGGCTGAGCGCACTACCCCCTCTTGCACCAGCCGCAGGCAGGCCCGCTGCACCCGCGTCTCCAGTCCCAGGTCTAGGGAGGGCCTGCCCGCCACGAGGCCGTGGAGCACCTCCAGGTATTCGCTGCCGCCGAGGTAGGCTGCATCGCCATCCACCTGGTCGGCACCCAGAAGGACCACCACGTCACCCTCCCTCTTGAAGGCTGCCGTGGCGTGGCGCGTCACGTTTTCCAGAAGGCCCAGGGCGCCCACCACAGGCGTGGGATAGACGGCCTCGCCTCGGGTCTCGTTGTAGAGGCTCACGTTGCCGCTGATGACGGGGACGCCCAGGACGCGGCACGCCTCGCTCATGCCGCGGATGCACTGCTCGAGCTGGTAGGCGATGGCGGGCTTCTCGGGGTCGCCGAAGTTGAGGCAGTCGGTGAGGGCGATGGGCTGGGCGCCAACGCAGGCCAGGTTGCGGCACGCCTCGGCCACAGCGATGGCCCCGCCGGTGTAGGGGTCGAGGAAGCAGTAGCGGCCGTTGCCGTCGGTGGCGAGGGCCAGGCCCTTGGGGATTCCACGCAGGCGGAGGAGGGCCGCGTCGCCCGCGCCGGGTGGCACCACCGTGCTGGTCCCCACTTGGTGGTCGTACTGGCGGTAGACCGACTCCTTGCTGGCGATGTTGGGGGAGCGAAGTAGGCGCAACAGGACCTCCCCTGGGCTGGTCTGCGGAAGAGGGAGGGAGGCCAGGTCATAGGACTGGAGCGCCTGCAGCTCCGGCGGCGGCGTGCCGTGGATAGCGTAGAGGGGCGGGTCGGTGAGTACCTGGGCGGGCAGGTCGGCCACCAGAGTGGGACCGTCGAATACACGCACCCGGCCGGTGCTGGTCACTCGACCCACCTCGGCGTAGTGGAGGTCCCACTTCTCGCAGAGGGTCTTGACCTTCGCTTCCTGGCCTCGCGTCACGATGAGGAGCATCCGCTCCTGGGACTCGGACAGCATCACCTCGTAAGGGGTCATGCCCTGCTCACGGCGGGGCACCTTGGACAGGTCCACCTCCACTCCGCTGCCGCCCCGGGCGGCGCACTCGACCACTGAGCTGGTGAAACCGGCGGCCCCCAGGTCCTGCATGCCCACGAGGACCCCCGTGGCGGCGATCTCCAGGCACGCCTCGATGAGCACCTTCTCCAGGAAGGGGTTGCCCACCTGGACGGTGGGGCGCATCTCGCGCTCCTCCTCGAAGGTGCGGGAGGCGAGGCCCGACGCGCCGTGGATGCCGTCGCGGCCCGTGTCGGCCCCCACCAGGATGAGGGTGTTGCCATCGCCCGAGGCGTGGGCCAGAATCAGGTCTTCGCGGCGGGCGATGCCCAGGCACAGGGCGTTGACCAGGGGGTTGCCGCTGTAGGAGGGGGCGAAGGCGATCTCGCCGCCCACGTCGGGGATGCCGATGCAGTTGCCGTACCAGGAGATGCCGCCGACGACGCCCTGGAAGAGGGAGCGGTTGCGGGGGTTGTCCAGGGGTCCAAAGCGCAGGGAGTTGAGGAGGGCGATGGGCCTGGCCCCCATGGCGAGAATGTCGCGGACAATGCCGCCGACACCGGTGGCTGCGCCCTGGAGGGGCTCCACCGCCGAGGGGTGGTTGTGGGACTCGATCTTCATGACGGCCACCAGGCCGCCGCCGATGTCCACGACTCCGGCGTTCTCGGCCCCGGGCTCCACCACCAGGCGAGGACTCTCCTTGGGGAAGAGGCGGAGGAGGAGCTTGGAGTGCTTGTAGCCGCAGTGCTCGCTCCACAGAGAGCCGAACATGCCCAGCTCCACTGGGTTGGGCTCACGGCCCAGGCGGTCTACGATGGCCTCGTACTCGGCCTGGGTCAGGGCGATCTCGTCGAGGACGGCCTTGGTGACGGGCATGGGGGTGAGACCTCCTTGGGGTTGCACTGGTACTGTAGCGCCCAGAAGGGGAGGGTGGCAACGGGAAAATTACCCCCTGGAGCGGGTTGTCACTGCAAGCTGAAAGTTATGATGGGGAAGGCCTGTTAGGTTACTTATAAGTATGAGTGTAGTATATGTGATACTATTTGATCAGTGCCATTGCCACGAGACGGGATTCACCTTAGGGCCTGCGGTAGAAGTAACAATGATGATACGACACTTCACTAGACTTAGTAAGCTGGGGCTGGTGGGGCTAGCGGTTGTCCTAGGGGTAGCCTGTGAGTTTCTAGCCACTGCCACTCCCACGCCTATGCCGGTCAATCACCCGCCTCAGGTCGGTGCCGTCCCTGACGTGCTGTTTTATGAGGACCAATCCGCGACGGGGATTGACCTGAACAACTATGTTAACGATACAGAAACCTCCCAAGGCGCCCTGATCTGGTCTGCGGACGGGTACACCAACATCGTTCCGACGATAGATTACGGCACACATGTGTTGACCTTTAAGGCAAAACCGGGCTTTAGTGGAAGTGAGCGCATCACCCTGGTGGTGGCCGACCAGGGAGGTGGGGGCGCTTCGGCTCGTACTGCGGATGCTGTTCTCTCGGTAACGGTTCTGCCGGTGCCCAAGGTGCTCGCTACCTGGGTGGAGCCATCGGTTGCGAATGCATTAATCATGCGAGTCCACGCAAGGCTGAACACCCCGGCGAAAGCGTATGTGGAGTATGGGAATGCATCGGTAGGCCGCTTTCGAACGAGGGCCAGTGAAGAAACGGGCACCAGCCATGGGATCAACGTCCTGAGGCTCAGGCCTTCCACTACCTATACCTACCAGGTGTTTGCAGCAGACCCTCAAGGCAGAATATCCGAAGGGGTATCCGGGGCGTTCACTACGGGAAGCCTTGACAATCGGCTTCATCCTACTGTCTCAAGAGGGCTGGACTTCTTGGTAAAGGGACAATCAACCCACGACCTTTACCTTGTGGATGTGAACGACAAGGACTTCAGTGGTATTGTGGCTATTGACTCGGAGGGGAAAATCGTCTGGTACTATCACTCTCCTATTCCGCGTGCTACCCCGATCGGGGCCATCAGTCAGAAGCCGAACTTCAACATTGTCTTCACCATGAGGGCCGCCGTTATCGGACTTCCTGAGGGCATCATGGAGATTTCCCCCCTCGGGGCAGAGGTGTACTCGCTCGCACGCTCTAAGGCAACCGGGAGGATTCACCACGAGGTCCGGGCGCTGGACAACAACCGCCTGCTGTTTTTGTCGGAAGAAGTCCGCGAAATTGACAATACTGCTAGCGGCGGATCATCCAAAGAGTACATTGCTGCGGATCTTATCCTTGAACTGGATCAGAGCACGGGTGAGATTGTGCAAAAATGGTCTGTCTTTAATTCCATCCCCGTGACCGACCGGACACCCATGTCCAATAGGACCAACAGTGATAGCGTGACTGGCATTCTTGCGCACAATTGGACCCACGGGAACGGGATCTCCATCGGGCCCAGGGGGAACATCCTGGTGTCCCTGCGGAACCTCAACCAGATCATCTCCATCGCGCCGGACTATAGATCCATCGAGTGGCGCCTGGGCGGACCTGGGAGTGACTTCCGTTTCCCTAACGATGGAGACAGGTTTTTGGGGCAACACTCAATCACCGAGTTGCCCAATGGGAATATCCTCACCTTCGATAACGGCGACACCGACCCCACAGCAAGAGGCTGGTCCAGAGGGCTGGAGCTCAAGCTCGACTTTACCACCATGACGGCTACAAAGGTTTGGGAGTACCGCCACGACCCCGACCTCTATTCTGCCACAATGTCCAACGCCGCTAGGTTAAAAAGTGGCAACACTGTTATGAACTTCAACCTGCGGGGTGGAAGCAGTATGGTTGTGGAAGCAGATCTACAAGGGAATCTGGTGTGGGAAGTGCAGACCAAAACGCCGAACTCACAGACTCAGTATCGCATCAACCCCATTGCATCTCTATTTGGGGAAACTCGAATAAGCGACTAGCGGCATGAAGCTGTGGAGGGAGTCGCCTCGCAACCCAGACGCGAGGACAGGCCTTCTCTTCAGACACCTTGCTCCTGCCCGCGTTTCTGGTCCCACTCGACGGCGTTGAGGGTCTGGCCCGTCGTCCCGCTGGCCTCTTCGGTGCACAACCAGGCGGCGCAGCGGGCGGCGTGCTCTGGCGGGACGCCGTCCCCTTCACCAGGTCGGCCAAGCGCCGGGAAGCTGCGGGTGATCACGCGGCCTGGCTGGATGGCGTTGCAGGTGATGCCGAACCGCTGGGCCTCCTGGGCCACCGTGAGGGTGAGCCCAACGACGGCGGATTTGGAGGCGCCGTAGGCTGCACCGCCGCGCATGCCGGTCATGGCGCCGCCGCCGGACATGTTGATGATGCGGCCCCAGCGGCGTCCGATCATCTCGGGGAGGACGGCCCGGATGGTGAGGAAGGCGCCAAAGATGTTGACACGGAAGACGTCCTGCCACTCCTGGGGAGGGACGTTCTGGACAAAGCCGACAGGGCCACGGATGCCCGCGTTGTTGACCAGGATGGCGATGGGACCGAGACCTGCCTCGACGGTGCGGACGAGGTGGTCCACTTGGGCGGGGTCGCCGACGTCGATTGAGACGGCCAGGGCACGGCCACCCGCCGCCTGGATCTCCCGGGCCACGGCCTCGACCTCCGAGGCGGTCTTGGCTGCGAGGCCCACAGCGGCGCCCTGGCGGGCCAGCTCCAGGGCAATGGCCTGACCGATGCCTCGGCCTGCGCCGGTGACGAGAGCAACCTTACCTTGTAGTGTCGTGGTGTGCCTCCTGCGTTGCTGGTGCGGTGGAAATCTCCTTGCGACCCCAGATAGATACGGGGCCTTCGGCATTCCCCTGGCCCTCTTCCTAGCCAGGAAGGGGGCCAGATACCATTTCTGGGGGGCACCCCCAGACCCTCAGCAGTCCCGACACATCGGGACTGCACCCTCCAGAGGGTTCCCCTCCGCCTCGGAGCACTGCTCCAGCCAGGAAAAGCCACCTGCTACGTGACGTGCGGGGCGTATTCAGTCCCAATTTGCCCAAGGGCTTTCAGCCGATTGTACTCCTGCTCGGACACCTTCAGGACGTCACGGTAGACGTAGTCGTTGTCCTCACCCAAGCGGACGGGGGGCTTGCGCACGGCAAAGGGGGCCTTGGGAAGCCGGAAGGTGACAGAGGGATAGAGGTGGGTGCCGCAGTCGGCTTGGGTGATCTCCACGAAGAACTCGCGAGCCTTCACGTGGGGGTCATTGTAGGCGTGGATCTCGTGGAGGACGGGCCCCGAGGGGATGCCCGCCCCCTGGAGGCGGTGGAACAGGGCGATGGGGTCTTTGTCCGCGGTCCAGGCGCTGATGATGGTATCCACCTCATCGTGGTGGGCGTGCAGGCCCTTCATGTCGGCGAAGCGGGGGTCCTTGGCGAGCTCGGGCCTGCCCATGGCCTTGCAGAGGGCGTGCCACTGCTGGACGGCACCGATGGAGATGGTGACCCACTCGTTATCGCCGGCGCAGGGGTAGGCACCCTGGACCAGGTGGGGGTCCCGGTTGCCCAGGCGCTCGGCCACACGGCCGTTGATGGTGTAGTCCATGAGCAGCTCCCCCAGGTGGGGGAGGAAGTTCTCCCCCATGGCGATGTCCACATAGGCGCTCTTGCCGGTCTTGCGGGCCTGGGCAAGGGCCAGGAGGGAGGCCAGGGCGACGGTGACTCCCGTGGAGGCGTCAGATGCCACGGAAGATGGCACCCCTTCGACATCCATGTCGGGGTAGCCGATGACTGAGGCGTGGCCATAGGCTGCCTCGAAGTGGCCGCCCGTGCCGCGGTACTCGCTCCAGGGGCCGGAATAGCCAAACCCCGTGGAGTTAATCATGCTGATGCGCGGGTTCCACTGGCGAAGCACGTCCCAGGTGAGGCCCAGACGCTCCATGGAGCCCACGCCGTTATTCTGGACAAACAGGTCGCTGGTCTGAACGAGGCGTCGGACGATGTCCTTGCCCTCGGGCGTGTTGACATCCACCGTCATGGAGTACTTGTTCCGCCCGTGAATGTTGAAGATGGTGGCACGGTTCCACGGACGCTGGCCGGGGTCGCGGTTGGGATAGGACCAGGCCAGGCGCTGGGCCACCTCTTTGGGGGGCCGCGCCGACTGGCCCCGCGTGGTGGTGGGGCAGATGTTGACGGACTCAACACGGATGACCTCTGCCCCCATGTCGGCCAGGAACATGGTGCCGTAGGGGCCGGCCCACACCACGGTCATGTCCACCACCCGGACGCCCTCCAAGGGGAGGCGAGCGCCCCCTGAGCTGTTTCCACGGGCAGGAGCCGTGGCGGTAATTGCGGGAGCGGCCGGCCTGGGGCGAGTCTTGAGCTCCGCGAACACCTCTTCAGTGTGCTGGCCCAGGAGGGGCGCGGGCCGACGGATGCGCCACCAGCCGTTGTTGTTGAAGATGGGCGCCCCCGGATAGCGGAACTTGCCGGCGACAGGGTGGTCGATCTCGACGAAATAGTTTCGCGCCGCCGTGTGAGGGTTGTCGTCCGCCACCTCGGCCATGGTGTTGACGGGCCCTGCGTTGATGGCGTACTTCTGGCACTCGGCCACCACCTGCGCCTTGGTCCGCTCCATGAGCCAGGGGAGGAAGATGGTCCCCTCAAACTCCTCCTTCCCCTCCATGCTCTGCTGCCCGGCAGGAGGTGCGAAGCGTGGGTCTTTGAGGAGCTCGGGCATGCCCAACATGGCCACGGTCTTGGGCCAGTTGATGCCGCCGCCGCCCAGGTTTGCGTAGCCGTCCTGGGTGGGGTAGTACCCGGAGGGGTATCCCCCGCGCATCTCTCCCAACCGCTGGCCCCGCTCGCCGCAGTACTGGTACTGGATCAGGTCGGCCATGCGGCCATTGATGGAGCCCATCTGGGTCTCAAAGATGGAGACGTCCACCTGCTGGCCTCCTGCGCCCTGGTTGAGGCGCTGGAACCACGCGAAGAGGCTGGCCATGGCCGCCACGTTGCCGGCCTGATACTGCACGTGATTGCCTCCCAGCTTCAGGGGATACCTGTCCAAGAGGCCGGTGTTGCTCATACGCCCGCCCATGGCGAAAAGGACCAACTCCGAGGCCAGGTAGTCGCGATAGGGGCCCGTCTGCCCGAAATTGGAGAGGGAGGTCATCACCAGGTTGGGGTTGATCTTGGATAGAACCTCGTACCCCAGCCCCAATCGCTCCATGACCCCAGGGCGGAAGCTCTCCGCCAGCACATCGGCGTCCCGGATCAGCTCCTTCACCACCTCCACACCCTGGCGGGTCTTGAGGTCCAGCGCCACGCTGCGCTTGTTGGTGTTGAGGTGCAGAAAAAGGCCGCTCTTTTCGGGGTGGGGGACGTCCCCAGGGAAGGGCCCCAGGGAGCGGGACCAGTCGCCCGTGCCGGGGCGCTCCACCTTGATGACGTCGGCGCCGAAGTCGGCCAGGAGCTTGGTGCAGTAGGGGCCGGCGATGCCGTGGGTCAGGTCAATGACACGCAGGTCGGAGAGGGGCTGTGTCTGCGAGGACTGTTCCATGGGGCACCCCATAGGTTGGCGTTCAGGATGGGGGGTATTCTACACCTCTGGCTAGAGCGTCACAACCAGGGCGTGCCCTGGCCCCACGCTCGGGTGCGTGTATGAGGGCGAGTGTTGGGGTGCTAGGCAAGGGTTAGGGTGAGCCCACTCGCGACTTCAGCACCCTTTTGGAACGCCTTGTGAACCTGCCGTCCATGTATTACCCTGGAGGCCACGGCGTTGCCATGAGGGAGAAACACGACGGGGAGGAAACCATGCGTGCTCTACGGGTGTACGACTCAGCAGCGGGACGGGAGCTTCGGATGGAGGAGGTGCCCAAGCCGGAGCCACGGTCGGACCAGGTGCTGATACGGGTAAGGGCCACTGGAGTGAACCGAGCGGACCTGGGCCGAGGGCGGGCTGGAGGTGGCGCCCCCGGAGAGCCGTTCATTCCCGGCCTGGACGCGGCAGGCAACATTGAGGCGGTGGGCTCCGAGGTGAAGGGGTGGCGGGCAGGGGACCCGGTGACCGCCTTCGTGGGACGGGGCGGCTACGCGGAGTACGTTATCGCCCGGGCTGTCCATGTCTATCAGCCGCCCCAAGGGATGAACATCGCGGCGGCTGCCTCCATCCCCTGCGCTTTCCTAACCGCCTGGTACGGGCTGATCAAGCTGGGAGAGATGAAGCGCGGCGAGACGGTGCTGGTTCACGCAGCCGGTAGCGGTGTGGGGATGGCCGGCGTTCAGATTGCTCGGGCCTGGGGCGCGCGGGTGATCACCAGCGCCGGAAGCGACGCCAAGGTAGCCAGGGGTCTGACCCTGGGGGCGGAGGCCGGAATAAACTACAGC
>SHYH01000074.1 GCA_009692865.1 Dehalococcoidia bacterium | reverse complement strand
GAGGGGGAGGTGCTGCCCGTCGAGCGGGTGCGCACCCGAGGTAAGGCCCTGGAACGCCTCTCCAGCCTGGTGGATGCATTGGGCCCAGCGACCAGCCTCGCCGTCGCCTACTCCACCGCGTCCGAGGAGGCCCACGCCCTGGCCCGGCGCCTGCTGCCCCACGTGCCCGCTGACAAGCGCCACATCATTCGCATCGGGCCGGTGATAGGCACCCACGCAGGCCCGGGGTGCGTGGGCGTTGGGGTGGTCTGCCAAGGTGACTAGGGAGCCGCTACGTCGGCGACCTCACAAGGATAGCGACCCCTATGACCTCTCCGCTTAACCGGCCCCAAGACCCCCAACTGACCTTGCTCAAGGTCCTCCGCCAAGAGCAGCAAAGGGGCTACAACAACCGCAGCGTCGTGGGGGGCCTGGACCGACTGTTGGAGCGCCACCAATCGGCGCTGGCCTCCTCTGTCCTAGGGTGGACGCCGCCGACGCCCTCCCATGAAGGGCCTCAACGTAGCTCGGCCATGATCACCTACGCAGCCATGAGCGCCGCACAACGCGAGCAGTGGGTGCAGGCCACCATAGGTGTGCTGGAGAAGGCCCAGGACACGGTCCCGCCTCGGCGCCTCCAAGAGCCCAAAGCGGGAGGCCGCCCAAGGAAAACCACACCTCCAGCCCCTCGACCATCCATCATCCTGGACGGCCCCCTCTCGCAGCTACGTGCAGCAGGCCGAGGGGTCGCCCAGAAACTGGAGCGGCTGGGTCTCCAGACCGTCAGAGACCTGCTGCACCACTTCCCCCGAAGGTACAACGAGATACGGCAGGTGAAGGATCTGCGACCCCTGGAGGAGGAGCAGGCGGCGGTGGTCACCCTGTGGGAGGCAGCGGCGCCGAGGCAGGGCGCTTGGGCGCGAAAGGCCACGGAAGCCGTGGTGGGGGACGAGACGGGGAACGTGAGGGTCGTTTGGTTCAATCAGCCCTATCTGGCCCGCAGCCTCAGACCCAATGCCCGCCTGCTCCTGAGCGGCAGGGTGGGCGTTCATCGGGGCCAGCCGACCTTTGAGTCCCCGGACTACGAGCCAGTGACAGGTGAGGACGCTTCCTATGGGCGGCCTCGACGTAGCTCGGCCATGATCACCTACATGCCGGGGCACCTATTGCCCATCTACCCCTCCACTGAAGGGCTGTCGCAGCGGGCCCTTCGAAGAGCCGTGCGGGAGGCCCTGACGGAAGCCCTCTCCCATGTCCAGGAAACGCTGCCCTCAGAGCTAAGGGAGCGCCAGCGCCTCCTGGGGCTCCACGAGGCCCTTTCCCAGGCCCACTTCCCTGACAGCAGCGAGCACCTTGAGGAGGCACGACGCCGCCTGGCCCTGGAGGAGCTGCTCCTCCTGCAGCTTTGGGCGTTGGGCCACCGGCGCGAGTGGAGAGTGCCAGGGTCGGGGATCCCTTTGCCCGCTCAGCCCAAGGTGCTGGAGGCCTTCCTCTCCTTTCTTCCCTTTCACCTCACCGCGGGCCAACAACGGGCCATGGAGGAGGTCCTGAAAGACATGGAGCAGCCGGTCCCCATGAATCGCCTACTTCACGGAGAGGTGGGAAGCGGGAAGACCGTCGTGGCTCTGGCCGCCCTCCTGACGGCCGCCACCAACGGCTACCAGGGGGCCCTCATGGCCCCTACCGAGATCCTGGCGGAGCAACACTTCCTCACAGTCTCAAACCTGCTGGCAGGAGCAGCCAGGCCCCGTCAGGAGAAGCACCGCATCGCTTTCTCCCTGGACCCGCACCCGCAGCCTCTCTCGATAGGGTTGCTGGTGGGCAGCATGACCGCCCGACAGAAGGAGGAGGCCTATAAGCAGTTGGCCGATGGAACCCTGGACATGGTGATAGGCACCCACGCCATCATCCAGGAGGGGGTGACAATGCCCAAGCTGGCCCTGGCCGTGGTGGACGAGCAGCACCGCTTCGGGGTGGCGCAGCGCACGGCCCTGCGGCAGCGGTCGAGCGGGCGGCGGCCCCACTTGCTGGTGATGTCGGCCACGCCCATCCCAAGGACACTGACACTCACCCTCTATGGAGACCTGGACATCTCGGCCATTGGGGAGATGCCTCCTGGAAGGCAGCCGGTGCGCACTCGCTGGGCCCGGGAGCATCAGCGCCAGGCATCCTACGATTTCCTGCGACGCCAGGTGGAGCAGGGGCGTCAGGCCTTCGTTATCTGCCCCCTCATCGAGGAGTCGGAGGCTCTCCAGGTGCGGGCTGCCACCGAGGAGCACCAGCGCCTCTCCCAAGAGGTGTACCCCGACCTGCGCCTGGGGCTTCTGCACGGCCGCCAGCCCGCGCGAGAGAAGAGCCGGGTGGTGGAGGCCTTTCGGCAGGGGGAGCTGGATGTCCTGGTGTCCACGCCGGTGGTGGAGGTGGGGGTGGATGTCCCCAACGCCACGGTGATGCTGGTAGAGGGAGCCGACCGGTTCGGGCTTGCCCAGCTTCATCAGTTGCGTGGCCGGGTGGGGAGGGGCCAATATGCTGGCTACTGCCTCCTGCTGTCCGAAGACCCGTCGCCAGAGGCCCAGGAGCGCATGGCCCTGGTGGAACGGCTACAGGACGGGTTTGCCCTGGCCGAGGAGGACCTGCGCCTGCGGGGCCCAGGGGAGTACGCCGGGGTGCGTCAGAGCGGAATGCCGGATCTGCACATGGCCCGCCTCTCGGACAGGGAACTTCTACTGCTGGCCCGGCAGGCGGCGGCGGCTATCCTGGAGAAGGACCCCCAGTTGGAGCGACCGGAGCACCGGCCCCTCAAAGAGGCCCTGGAGCGCCAGCGGCGAGGGACGCCGGGGGAGATGAGCTAGCGGGTACAGAGCGTGCCCTGCACCCGCCTTGCACAAAAAGTCGGCTCGATCCCCAACTCGTGGATGCTCTGAATCACCACGCAGATATTATGACACAACCCATTACATGGAACTCTCGGGTTCGGCGGTGCAAGCTTGGGCAAGTGGGCGACAATGCTTTATCGCCGTATTGCCTTCGGAAATCTCACTTGGCCTCACAAGAAGGAAGATGCGCCCACTGCGGCATCAGTTTCGATGCCTCAGATTCTTCTAAAAGAGACCAACTTGACCACAAGGTTCCTTTATTGGGCGTGTTAACTCCTGGCGAAGTCGCTAACAAACCGACCTCCAGGGGGGATACGATTGAAAACGCCTGGTTACTGTGTGTTACCTGTCATCAAGTTAAGACTGGTTTAGAATTCAGCAAACATGTCGTCCCGAGGTACCGATGGGCGGGTATCTGGTTGAGTCGGTCAAAGGATGGGAAGTGGCATCTCCCCCGTCTGCAAGAGTTAGCGGATATGACCAAATGCGAACGCGGCCTACATAGGTATAGGGGGCGCAAGTTAAGGATATGCTTGTGTATGAAATGTAAAATAGCGGTTGCTGCATCCCTTATCCGACATGAGTGTGTTGCCGTATTTGGCAGATACGAAAGCAGTGGCGACGACGGCGACTACAGAGATGCGCTGCGGTTCTACCAGTCCATAAACGACCAACAATCATCAGGTGCGCTGATGCTTGTGCTCAAGGGAAGGCGTAGAAAAGTGTATGTAAAGGGCAATGAACAACGGCTGGCAGCCAGATATAGACTCTGACCACCAAGAGCGGCCAGCCTTGCGAGGCTGTCCAGCAGAGCTTGGCGGCCATGAAGGCTTTTGTGCAGAGTGCTCGCTTTCTATGCAAGCGTGCCTTCGTGTGCAAAGCCCCCTGCAACCATGCTACAGGAGGGCCTTTCGCTGCTGGGCCGGTGTCCCGATAGTCGGGAAGCGGATGTGGGCGAGCCCCTCTGCACTTCTCTTTTTCGCATCCTGCCCTCACCGTTGGATTTCGGGCAAGCCCAATGGTAGGATAGCCCCACCATGAGCGTCCGAAGAATCATCGCAAGCCTGGTGGCCGAAGCCTTAGCGGCAGCCCAACGGGAGGACAACCTCCCGCCTGGAGGGTCCGAGGTGCCGGTGGTGGTGGAGCGGCCTCTCCAGATCGAGCACGGGGACTGGGCTACCAGCCTGCCCCTCAAGCTGGCCCGTTCCCTCAGGACCAGTCCCCTCGCCATTGCCCAGGCAATCGCCGACCACCTGCCGCCCGACGAGGCCATCGCCCTGGTTTGGACGGCGCCGCCCGGCTTTGTCAACTTCCGCCTCAGCGACTCCTGGCTTGCCCGACAGGTGGACGCCATCCTGGTGGTGGGTGAAAAGTACGGCAGCGCCGACGTGGGCAAGGGTCAGAGCGTGCAGGTGGAGTTCGTCAGCGGGAATCCCACGGGGCCCCTGCACGTGGGGCACGCCCGGGGGGCCGTCATCGGCAGCACCCTGGCCAACGTTCTGGAGGCGGCCGGCTACCAGGTGACCCGCGAGTACTACGTCAACGACGCCGGCAGCCAGATGGAGGCCTTCCACCGTTCCCTGTACGCCCGCTACCTGCAGGCCCTCGGGAGGGAGGCCTTGCTGCCCCCCAACGGCTACCAGGGCGTCTACCTGATAGACCTGGCGAGGGAGGTGGTACAGGAGGAGGGAGACCGCTTCCTCAACATGCCTTCCGACGAGGCCGTGCGGGAGATGGGCAAGCTAGGCATAGCCAAGATGCTGGCGGCCATTCGCGAGGACCTCCAGCGGACACGGGTGGAGTTCGACGCGTGGTTCCACGAGCAGAGCCTTTACGACGGGGGCCAGTACGCCAGGGTGATGGAGATGCTGGGCCAACGGGACTACCTTGCCACGCGGGAGGGAGCCGTGTGGTTTACCTCGACCGCCCTGGGAGAGGACAAGGACAACGTCCTGGTGCGCGGCACTGGCGCACCCACCTACTTCGCGTCGGACGTGGCGTACCACTACAATAAGTTCGCGGAGCGGGGGTTCCAACGGGTGGTCAACATCTGGGGGGCCGACCACCAGGGCCACGTCGCAAGGGTGAAGGCCGCCGTGGGGGCGCTCGGCATCGACCCGGCGCGGTTGACCATCCTCATCGCCCAGATGGTCGCCCTGAAGCGGGGAGACGAGGCCTTCAAGATGTCCAAGCGCACGGGGGAGCTCATCACCCTGCGGGAGCTGGTGGAGGAGGTGGGCGCCGACGCCTGCCGCTACTTCTTCCTGGCGCGCACGGCGGAGAGCCAGATGGAGTTCGACTTGGAGCTGGCGAAGAAGGAGTCGGCGGACAACCCTGTCTACTACGTCCAGTACGCCCACGCCCGAATCGCCGGCATCCTGCGGAACGCTCAGGAGCAGGGCATCGCCTTTGACGACGGCGACGTGAGCTTGCTGAAGGACCCGGCGGAGCTGGCCCTGTTGCGGCAGATGGTCCAGCTTCCGGAGCTCATCGAGACGATGAGCGAGACCCTGGAGCCCCACCACCTGCCCCACTACGCCCTGGAGCTGGCGACGGCCTTCCACTGGTTCTACCAGCAGTGCCGGGTCATCTCGCCCGACGTGCCGCTCACCAAGGCACGTCT
>SHYH01000073.1 GCA_009692865.1 Dehalococcoidia bacterium | reverse complement strand
GGTTCCTCCGCCTCCATGGCAGGCAGAAGCGCCCCATCGCCTTGCAGCTCCACCACCCCTTCAGAGATCCGGGCCACTGCCTCCCTCAGGCCCTGGTCAGGGGCGAACACCGGCTCCATCTCGCCCGGATCGCGACGCAGCTCCACGGCGAGGCCCAAGCTCTGAAGTTCTTTCAGAAGGACCTGGAACGACTCAGGGATGCCGGGGTGAGTGATGTCCTCCCCCTTCACGATAGCCTCGTAGGTCTTCACCCGTCCCACCAGGTCGTCGGACTTCACCGTCAGGATCTCTTGGAGGTTATAGGCGGCGCTGTAGGCCTCCAGGGCCCACACCTCCATCTCGCCAAACCGCTGGCCGCCGAACTGGGCCTTACCTCCCAGAGGCTGCTGGGTGATGAGGGAGTAGGGGCCCGTCGAGCGGGCGTGAATCTTGTCCTCCACCAGATGGATCAGCTTCATCATGTAGATGTAGCCCACACCGATGGGCTGGTCAAAAGGCTCCCCCGTGCGGCCATCGTACAAGGTCACCTTCCCGAAGATGGGAGCCGCCTTACTCTCCTCCTGGTCCAGGCGCCGTGCCGCATCCCTCATCTCCTCCAAAGGCATGGTGGAGGCATCCACGCCCTGCTGCTTGAGCCAGATGTGGAGGCAGGCTTCCCGGGCCTCCCCCTTCACCTTCTCGTCGAAGAGCTTATCGTAGTCGTAGCCCTGCTTGGCCAACCACTGGCGCACCAGGTCCCAGTGGACCAAGGGTTCCTTCTCTATGGCGTACCGGTCCACGGCGCCTGCCTCCGTGACGAACCAGACCCGGGCCAGGCCATCCTCCACGTCCTCATCCCTGGCGCCGTCGAAGACCGGGGTTACCGCCCGAAACCCCAGGTGGTGGGCCGCCCACCCCAGATGAGTCTCCAACACCTGGCCCAGATTCATCCGCGACGGCACGCCGATGGGGTTCAGGATAATGTCCACTGGAGTGCCATCGGCCAGGTATGGCATGTCCTCCACGGGTAGGACGCGGGCGATGACCCCTTTGTTGCCGTGGCGTCCCGACATCTTGTCCCCCACCATCACCTTGCGGGTCTGCGCCACCCACACCCGCACCATCATGTTCACCCCGGCGGGCAGCTCATCCCTGTTCTCCCGGGTGAACACCTTCACGTCAATAACCTTGCCCTTCTCGCCGTGGGGCACTCGCAAGGAGGTGTCTTTCACATCCCGGGCCTTCTCTCCAAAGATGGCCCGCAGCAGTTTCTCTTCAGCCGTCAGCTCCGTCTCCCCCTTGGGGGTGATCTTGCCTACGAGGATGTCCCCTGGGCCCACCTCGGCGCCCGAACGAATGATGCCCTCTACGTCTAGGTCCATGAGGCTGTCCTCGCCCACGTTGGGGATATCGCGGGTGATCTCCTCGGCGCCCAGCTTGGTGTCCCTGGCCTCCACCTCGTACTTCTCAATGTGGATAGAGGTGTAGTAGTCTTCCCGGACCAGGGCCTCGCTGATGATGATGGCGTCCTCAAAGTTGTACCCCTCCCAGCTCATGAAAGCCACCAGGACGTTGCGGCCCAGCGCGAGGTCGCCCTGATCGCTGGAGGAGCTGTCGGCCAGGGGCTGCCCCGTCCGCACCATGTCGCCCTTGTGGGCAATAGGCCGCTGGGTGAGACACGTGCCCTGGTTGGTGCGGAGGAAGTTGGTCAGTGTGTAGACGTGCCGCCCACCCTCCGGGTCCTCCACGACGATCTCTTTGCCTGTTACGGAGGTCACCACGCCCTCGGTGGTGGAGAGGATGACCTGCCCGCTGTCCGCAGCCACGCGGCCCTCCATCCCCGTGCCCACCAGCGGCGCCTTGGGGTACAGCAAAGGCACCGCCTGGCGCTGCATGTTGGAGCCCATCAGCGCCCGGTTGGCGTCGTCGTGCTCCAGGAAGGGGATCAAGGAGGTGGATACGCTGACGATCTGCATGGGGGAGACGTCCATGTAGTCCACCTCGGTGGCCGGTTCCACGCGGTACTCGCGCCCCACGCGGACCTCCACCGTCTCCTCGATAAGCTGCTGCCCTTCGTCCAGGAGGGAGTTTGCCTGGGCGATAACGTACTTCTCCTCCAGGTCTGCCGACAGATAGACCACGGGCCGAACGGGGATCATCCGCGCGGACAACAACGCCAAACGGCGCACCACGGCGCCAGTGAGAGTGGCCCCAGCCGTCATGGCGACCCTCTGGGCCTCGCGCTCCCGCGGGATCTCTACCTCAAGCACCTGGCCCCCTTCGTCCAGCAGGTCCTCCGCCAGGGTGGCCCCCTCAAGTCGGGGGTCAGTGTTAGCTAGGGGGACTACCGTGTCGGAACCTGCCAGGGCAAAGGGCGTCACCGAGAGAATCCGAAGGGACAGGGCCGCCAATCTCTTCTGGAGGGCAGCGTCAATGACCGTCCCCGCGGTGGCAATGGCCCGCCTCCGGCTGTCGGTCACGGGCGCAGACAGCGTCCTCCCTAGCAGGTGGGGAGAGTCGTTGGGCACGCTCCTGATGACCAACCGGTAGGGTGTTTCAATGAACCCCATCTCATTCAAACGCCCGAAGGTCGCCAACGAGCCGAGCAAGCCGATATTGGGGCCTTCAGGAGTCTCAATGGGGCAGATGCGCCCATAGTGGGAGTAGTGCACGTCCCGCACCTCAAACCCCGCCCTCTCCCGGGAGAGACCGCCGGGGCCCAGGGCAGAGAGGCGCCGCTTATGGGTCAGCTCAGCCAGGGGGTTCGTCTGGTCCATGAATTGGGAGAGCTGGCTGCCTCCGAAGAACTCCCGCACAGCGGCCACCACGGGCCGGACATTGACGAGGGCGTTGGGAGTGGCCTGCTCGGGGTCGGGGGCCATGGTCATACGCTCCTTGACCACCCGCTCCATCCGCAGCAGCCCTACCCGCATCTGGTTCTGGATCAGCTCCCCCACGGAGCGGACCCGCCGGTTCCCCAGGTGATCGATGTCGTCCGGAAGCGCCACCCCGTTGTTGATCTGGACGAGGCGCCGGATCACCGCCACCAGGTCCTGCTGGGTGAGGGTCCGCTGCACGGGGTCCACGTCCAACCCCAGTTTGGTGTTGAGCTTGTATCGCCCTACCCTGCCCAGGTCATAGCGCCGGGCGTTGCGGAACAGGTTCTCCACCAGGTTCCGGGCGTTCTCTATGTTGGAAGGCTCGCCGGGCCGGAGGCGACGATACAGGTCCAAGAGGGCAGCGGCCACCTTCCTGGCCGTGTCCTTGTCGTAAGGACGATCGGGGTGAAAGCGGCCCCACAGGCGCTTCAACTCCTCCTCCCGGAAGTTGTCCTCACGTTCGCCTGGAACGAGGCTCCGCTCCAGGGTGGTCTTGATGTACCGATGAACGGCATGGTTGTCAACGTCGGCAAAGGTCTCCAGGATCTCCTCATCGGTGGGCAGACCGAAGGTGCGAAGCAGGGTCGTGACCGGCACCTTCCGCTTCCGGTCCACCTTCACGGTCACCAGGTCTCGAGCGCTGGTCTCAATCTCCAGCCAGGCCCCCCGATAGGGGATCAGCTTGGCAGCCGCCAGCACACGGTCTGTCCCAACGTCGCGCCCAACGCTGTAGTAGACCCCTGGGGAGCGGACCAACTGGCTCACCACCACCCGCTCGGCGCCGTTGATGATGAATGTGCCCGCAGAGGTCATCATGGGGATGTCCCCCATAAAGATGGTCTGCTCCTTGATCTCCCCGGTTTCCAGCACCTCCAAACGCACCGTCACGTTCAGCGGCATCGAGAAGGTCACCTCCTTAGCCAAGCACTCCGTGGTGGTGTACTTGGGGGTGCCGAACTCGTGCCCCACGAAGAAGAGGCGGAACCGGTTGCCCGTGACGTCCTCTATCGGGGAGATCTCCTGTAACAGCTCCGTCAGCCCCTGAGCCTTAAACCATGCAAAGGAGTGGATCTGGAGCTCGACCATGTTGGGGACGTCAAGAATCTGAGGGATGCGAGCGAAGGACTTTTGGGGGAGGACTCCCCCTTCGCGGTGTGCCGAAGATACGACAACCATAGGGGCTTGGCTCCTCTGACGCAAAGATTCTGGCGCAAGGCGAGCTACGAGGGACAAACTTCGAGCGGGGCTTTCAGGGTACGTGAGAAAAGGTAAGTCGTAAAAGACATACCTATACAAGTAGCCATGTTACCCCTCTCCATCAGGGATGTCAAGCCCCGCCGAGGCCTCTTTTGGGCCTTCCCGCCCTTCTTGAGGCTTTGGCGGCGGCTTCACCCAAAAAGTCCTGGAGTGGAGGAGTTCAGTCCCGATTCATCGGGACACCCACGTTAGCGATGGTCAGCGATGGGCAGCGGCGAAAGACCATCCCAAGCGTGGGTGCAGGGCACGCCCTGGCTGTTGCGCCAGGCCCCCTCGGGCGTATAATCGGCAAAGCTACCCCAGGAGGTGCTTCCGATGAAAATGGAGGTGATTACGCTGACCCCCGAAGAGCAACGGGTCCTCCTCATCTTCGATCCTACCGGCCCCACACCCCAAGACCAGCAGATCGACGCCTACCTGCAAGAGCACCAGTTGGAGCCCAAGCGCCAATACCGAGAAGCCCGCGAGGGCAAAGAATACCTAATGTACTACTTCGGCTTCTGTTATTTGGACGGCCACCGGAAGCAGTTGGCTGGCCTTGCCACCGAGGCCAATCTGGAGGCCTTGAAGCCCTTCTAGGGCTTGTTTCCCCATGCCTCTTGCGTGTTCCTGTCCACCAATCATCCATACCGGGGAAAAAGCCTCTGCTCTCTCCGGTTTTTGCCTTTCCCTCATCGCGATCGGGTTCACCGGCGATCCCGCCGCTGCGAGATGGAGCATGCCTGCTCATTGCCTCGGTGCTCGGCTCCTAGGCGGAGTCCGCCCTAAGGGTGGAGGGCCTGAGCCCTCGCCCCACGTCTTCCAGCACCGGAGAAGGAGACCGAAGGGCGGCCTCAAACCGGCCGATGGGGATGGCTGGCAGCGTGGCGATGTGGACGCCGGCCCTGACCCCCAGCTCCAACGAGAAGCGGGCCACTGTCTCGTTGTCGATGGCCTCGACGATGTTCACGAAGTCGTAGTCGCCCAGGACGCCGTACTTGCCCAGCACCTGAACGCCGGGGACGTCGATGACGGCTTCGACGTGGAGCAGCATCTCCGGATCGTCCAACATCTTGGAACGCCCCTCGGGCGTCAGAGTCAGCAGTTGGATGTAGATGGGCATCGTTCGCTACTCTCCTTGCTATAGGCTAAAGTGTCCACCGCTCACCATCCCCCACAGAAAATGGGGTGTCCAGTCCCGACGTGTCGGAATTGGCAGATGCCTGGGGGTGTCCCCCAGATACCACTCGTTCCCCCTTCCTGGCCAGGAAGGGGGAACGGGGGATGGTCGAAAGGGTCGTTTGGCATCCTGCCAGCCCCTACCGGTCAACCGTAAGCACAATCTTGCCGAAGACCGCCCGCTCCCCCAGAATCCGCAGGGCCTCCTCGGCCTGATTCCAGGACATGATCCTGTCAACCACCGTGCGCACCGCGCCGCTCTCGAACCACGCCTTGAGCTGGGCCCACCCCCTCTGCTGTTCATCCTGGGCGGCTTCATCCCCAATTCGGATCCCCATGACCTTCTGGCCGTGTGCCGCCAGGGCATGCTCATCCACGGCGCCCCTGGGGCCTGCCGGCCCGCCGGGCGTCACCATACGACCGCCGGGGGCCAGGGCCTTCATCGTAGCGTCGAACACCGGCCCTCCCACCGAGTC
>SHYH01000012.1 GCA_009692865.1 Dehalococcoidia bacterium | reverse complement strand
AGAGCCCCCAAGCACCGAAGAGGTGACGGCGCCTGCAAAAACTTCCCTAAGCTGTCTCTCAAGCCATTATCGGTGTACGCTAGGAAGAGGTCAACAGCCACCCAGGAGGAGTACGCGGAGTTCTTGACTTAAATACTCAAGAATGCTATACTTCTTTGCCAAGATTGAACGCGGAAGGAGACCTTACAGGACGCCATGCAGGATCGTAGTTCGTCCACTGTTTTGCAAGAGCCGGCAGCATCACCAACGTGCCGTCACCACTGGGTTATTGCGAGCCCCGCAGGGCCCGTGAGTAAAGGGTTGTGCCGCCTCTGCGGCGAAGAGCGTGAGTTCAAGAACTACCTCGAAAATCCGAGGTGGGAAGACTTCGCCCTCGACAGGTCTTCGTCTTCTGAAAAATACCAGGGCGCCACCAAGGCGGACGTGGGGTTCGAAGAGGTGGCCTAGGCCCAGCGTCCGCAGATCGATCGAGGCCCCAATGTCCCGTTCGCCTGCCCAAGTCCCGTGCGCGTTGCCGGGTGCGGTCACGCGCACGGTCTGTCTACGGCGACTGCACCACGACCTCGCCATCCTGAAGTCGGACTTGGGCGATCACATGAAAGGCCTGGTCCACCAGGGTAACCTCGGCTAGCTGCAGGGGCAATCGAGCGCCAGGCACCACATCCTTCAGAACCTGCAACGTAACCACCACCAGGGCGCCGCTCGGCGTGGGGACTCTTGTCTTCCCCACCCTGGACAGAGCAATGCGCGCCTTTCCCGCCTCCTGATCGATGCTCCTCAACCCCACAAGCGTGTTCTCTCCCAAGAGATCTCCCGGCTCAACGCCAGTGACCTTGAGACTCTTGGGGTCAAAGGTGATAGTCACGTCCGCCGCACTTACCCCGACCCCGGCCACCAACACCTCTATGCTCACCAGTCCACGCTCCCCCGGCGCCACAGCGAGGCTGGAGGGCGTCACCCGGACCAAGGCACCCCCCTCAGGAGGGGCTGGAGTGGCCGTGGGAGGAATGGGAGTAGGGGTAGGGGCTGCACAAGCCGCCGCCACGCCCGCCAGAAGAAGGACTCCCCAAAGCAGTGACTTCACTTAGGTCCCCTTCCCATAGTGCGTAGTCAGCACCGCCACATCCCCAGGCCCTATTACACCGTCTTCGTTAAGATCGGCGGCGCCGTTATAGGTTGAGTCCCCTGTTCGGGTCCCGTAGGCCGCGCCCATGTACGCAATGTCCACGACGTTGACTCGCCCATCCCGGTTAATGTCGCCCGGGGGTCCCTGCAAGGCAAGCCCCAGGGAGACCTTCTGGAGGTGCAAGGGAAAAGGCTGGCTGAGATGGTCAAGGACGCTGGGCTGAAGGAGAGCGAACTCAGTAGACGTCCCCGCAGCATCCTGTCGAGCTTTGAACCGCAACACCACCAGCGCGCCAACGTCCCGAAGGGGGGGGCTGGGTTCCACCTGAAAAAAGGCCCCCTGCACCACGCTCTCACCCACAGTAGCCGCAAACACGGCCCGGGGCAAAAGAGGGCCCGCAGCGCTTCCCAGCAGCTTTACCATCCGCGGATCGAAGGTCACGGCCACCTCGCCACGGAGCACACGGTGTCCCTCCGGGGCAATGGCCACCTCCACCGTGAACTCTTCGCCCAGGCGGACGCTCTCGCCCCCTGACGCCTGGAGGCGCACCTGCAAGGGCCCCAGGGGCAACGGGGTCGGCGTGATGGTGGGAGTAGCGGTGGGGGTAGGGGTTGGCGCGGGAACGTGAGTAAAGGTGAGGTTCAGGTCCTTGACACCCCTGGGACCTGCCCGGTAGGTGAACGTGTCCTCCTGGTCGGCCTTCACCACCCCCTGGAGCCAGAAGGTGACCTTCTTCCCTGTGTCGGCAGAGACGCCGTTCACCATCAGGCCGGGGTACACTCCGTTGGAGGTGAAGACCGGGGGAAACTCCTTGTCAGCCATCCTCGCCGTGATGGCCAAATTATCGGGCGCCGGCGTTCCCCCGGCGGTGACCTGGCCAGCATAGATCATGGGAAAGCCCAGGAGCTCACTCTGGGCGCCTGCACTGGCCAGGAGGAACAGGCTTGACGCCAGGATCACAAAAGCCAGAAAGGCGACGACGACCCTTCGCTTCGGCACTATTTGGACCATTCTTGGACGGACCACCTTGAAGATGAAGGAGTTGACGACACCCTGCAACAGCAGGCCATCACTCTACCATATCCCTTTAACGAAATCCTACCCCTTGTTGTTCCGTGTCAGGACAAAAGGCGTGAAGGCGGACGAGGAAGGGGTCAGCGGAATAGGTCCTGCTCGGGCGGACGAAGCAGTTGGCGAGCGCCGTCAGGCCCAACCTCGTAGGAAACCCCCCGGACGATGGCTACGGGCACTCGGTCTACCTTACCCATGACCATCTCGGCGGAGGAGGCCACCTCGTCCCCCAGGGAGGTCACGCTGGTCCTCATCTGGTACCCGTAGGGGTCCACCACCCCGCGGTGGTCCTGCAAGGGGTTGATGCCGGCCGCGCCGATCGCCACGTTCATGGTTCCCATTCGCCAGGGCCGGTTGAAGGTGTCGGATATGATGACCGCCACCTCCAGGCCCAGGCGCTCGCGGATACCCTGGCGAATACCCTGGGCCGACCCGTCGGGGTCCTTGGGCAAGAGGGACACCAGGTCCTGGCCCCCCACGTTGGAGGCGTCCACGCCGGCGTTGGCGCAGATGAATCCATGGTGCGTCTCGGTGATGAGCACGCCCCTGTCCATCTTCACGATACGACGGCTCTCCCGCAAGACCACCTCCATGTGGCGGGGGTCGCGGTCACCTTCCCGAGCTATCTGACGGGCGAACTCGGAGGGCTCGATGCCGGCAAGGTGGATCACCATCCCCTCGGCCTTGGACACGATCTTCTGGGTCACCACCAGAATGTCCCGGTTTTGCAGAGGAGTCCCCTGTCTTTGGCACGCCTGGACAATAAGGGAGACCAGATCATCCTTCTCCTGAACATCAGGCACGCCTGTCACCGGGATAACGCGCACTTCAGCGACCACAGGCTCTCACCAACCACTCATCTAGAGATAGCCGACCCATCACCCAAAGGGCCGGTAAAAGAGAAGTATAGCATGGGCTCTGGAAGCCCTGTCACGGCCTCCTGGGGCCACATACGTCTCCATGCTATACTGGCCTCGCTAGCAGGATGCTGAATAACGGGAGTGCAGAGGGGCGTAGCCCCTTTGCCAGGAGCCTGGGGGTGTCCCCCAGACATAATTCCCACCCCCTTCCTGCCCAGGAAGGGGGTTAGGGGGATGGTCGAAAGGGTTTGTCATCACCCAGCTATAGGCCAAGGAAAGAAGGAGAGGGAACGTGCCGCCGGACAGCATCCAGTTGGAGGGAATGGTCTTCTACGCCTACCACGGGCGCAGCCCCGCCGAGCGGGAACTGGGCCAGCGGTTCATCGTGGACCTGGAGGTGCAGCTCGACCTGCGCCAGGCGGGGGCCAGCGACCGGATTGAGGACACCGTCCACTACGCCCACCTGTACCGGATGGTCAAGGAGGTGGTGGAAGGGCCTCCGCGCCACCTGCTGGAAGCGGTGGCCGAGGAGGTGGCGAGGCGAGTGCTGGAGCAGTTTCCCCAAGTGGAGACGGTCCGCATCCGCATCGCCAAGCCGGGCGTGGCGATCAAAGGGAGCGTCCTCAAGGAGGCGGCGGTGGCCGTGGAACGCAAAAGGGAGTGACTCTTATGAAGCTCAAGGTGATTCTGGAGCCCAGTGAAGAGGGTGGCTACACGGTGTATGTCCCTGCCCTCCCTGAATGCATCAGCGAGGGGGACACCAAAGAGGAAGCCTTGGGTAACATCAGGGAGGCCATCGAGCTCTACCTAGAACCCGTTGAAGATGATTTGGCTCGTCAGAAGCAGGCGGAGGTGGTGGAGTGATTGCTGTGAGGGGTCTCCCCAACCTCTCCTATAGGGAGATCATAAGGGAGTTCCAGCGAGATGGCTGGGTAGTCGTGAGGCAACGGGGAAGCCACATCCTTCGACTAGCGGAATTAGAGCCTGCGCAGTTCTTGAACCTGTTGTAGTCGAGAGAGCAGATCTCTCCATCCATCAATTGGGCAGAAGCCTTGCATCCTCCGGCCCCACCCGCACCATCTACGCCGACCTGCCCCTACGAGGTGAGGGTTGCGTTGTGGACGCCCCGCTGGTGTAGTATCATGCCCTTGCGTATCTAAACCCTACTTTTCATAACGTTGGCTCCGCTGCGTAGGAGTCCAGGAGGCAACCGAGCATGCCCAAACACACCAAAGCCAGGACCATCGGCGAGCTGCGCCGCCAGGGGTACCAACCCCTCCTCGTTCGCGAGGAGATGCGGCGCAACCTCATCCAGAAAATGGAGGCGCGGGAGGAGATCTTCCCCGGTATCATCGGCTACGAGGAGACGGTCCTGCCCCAGTTGGAGACCGCCATCCTCTCGGGCCAGGACCTGATCCTCTTGGGAGAGCGGGGCCAGGCCAAGAGCCGCATCCTGCGCAGCATGACCAACCTGCTGGACGAGGAGATGCCCTACATCGCAGGGTGCGAGATCTACGACAACCCCTACGCGCCCATCTGCAAGGCCTGCCGGGATAGAGTGGCAGAGGACGGCGACGAGGTGGAGGTCGCCTGGCTTCCCCGGGAGCAGCGGTTCTCCGAGAAGCTGGCCACGCCGGACATCTCCGTGGCGGACCTCATCGGCGAGGTGGACCCCATCAAGGTGGCCGAGGGGCGCTACCTGGCCGACGAACTCACCATCCACTACGGCCTCATCCCCAGGACCAACCGCGGCATCTTCTGCATCAACGAGCTGCCGGACCTGCCGGAGCGCATCCAGGTGGGCCTCTTCAACCTCCTGGAGGAGCGGGACGTCCAGATCAAGGGGTATCGGATCCGGCTACCCCTGGACATCTTCCTCGTTGCCACGGCCAACCCGGAGGACTACACCAACCGGGGCCGCATCATCACCCCCCTCAAGGACCGGTACGGCGCCCAGATCCGCACCCACTACCCCCGCCTGCTGGAGCAGGAGATCCAGATAGTGGAGCAGGAGCGGGCCCGCTTCCCCGACATGGAGGAGCGGGTGCAGGCCCCTGCCTACATGCAGGAGGTCATCGCCGAGTTCACCTCCCTGGCCCGCCGCAGCGCGGACATCAACCAGCGCTCCGGCGTCAGCGTGCGCGTCTCCATCGCCAACGAGGAGAGCATCCTGGCAGCGGCCTTGCGCCGGGCCATCCGCCTCAAGGAGCCCAAGGCATCCCCCCGCGTCAGCGACCTGGGGTCCATCATGGCCTCCACCACCGGCAAGATCGAGATGGAGACCGCCGAGGAGGGGCGAGAGGGGAAAATCATTGAGGACCTCACCAAAAAGGCGGTCGT
This sequence comes from Dehalococcoidia bacterium, assembly GCA_009692865.1. Taxonomy (GTDB): domain Bacteria; phylum Chloroflexota; class Dehalococcoidia; order Lucifugimonadales; genus SHYH01. The sequence goes on along the minus strand of SHYH01000012.1, from coordinate 27,599 downwards.
CAACACCTTCGGCCGGTACTTTAACATGCGCGAGTTTGAGCCCCTGCTCAAGGCCTTCGACCAGGAGGGCCTCATCGTGGAGACCGGGCCCGACATCCCCTCCAACCTGTACGAAGACACCCTGGAACGCGTGGAGGGCCTCCGCGAGGCGGTACAGCGATTGGGCGCCAAGAAAGGTTCGCCTGCCCAGGTGGCCTCGGCGATGGAGTTCATCCTGGAAGGGCTGCACCTGAACCGGCGCTTGAACCGGGACAAGGTGGAAGGGAAGTTCCGCTACAGAGGGTAAGATGCTGGTCTACCGCTACTCCCGGTGGAACAGCGCCCAGGAGATCTTCCCTCTCGACGAAGAAGACCTTATGGACCAGCTGGCCGACCAAATGATGGCCTCGGGGGACGTGGCCTCGTCCCTCCGCACCATGATGCAGCGAGGCCTCCAGGGCAAGGAAGGCCAGCGCGTGACCGGCCTTCCAGACCTGCTTCAGCAGCTCCGGGACCAGCGCCAGGAGGCCACCGACCGCTATAAGCTCGGCTCCGTCCTGAACCAGATCAAACAGCAGATCCAGGAGATCGTGGCCCAGGAGCGCCAGGGCATCGAGAACCGGCTGCAGGCTGTCCAGGAGCGGTTCCGCCAGCTCAAGGAGCAGGGCAGCGACACCACCCTCGAAGAGCAGCTCCTTCGCCAGATGGAACGCAGGGCGGCCCAAAACCAGGAGTCCCTGGACCAACTCCCCCCTGATAGCGCCGGCCAGGTCCGCCGCCTCCAGGAGTACGAGTTCATGGACTCCAAGGCAAAAGAGCGGTTTGACCAGCTCTTGCAGTCCCTCCAGCGACAGGTCCTGGACGCTCACCTCCAGCAGCTTTCCCAGGCCCTCCAGAACCTGACCCCCCAAGACCTGCAGGCCACCCGCGAGTTCTTGCAAGACCTGAACAGCTCCTGGAACAGCGCGGCCAGGGCGGTCAACCTGACTTTCAGCAGTTCATGGAAAAGTGGGGCCAACTTTTTGGCGATCAACAGCCGGGGAGCATGGAGGAGCTTCTGAAACAGCTCCAGGAGCGGATGGCCCAGATGGAATCCCTCCTCCAAAGCCTGTCGCCCCAGCAACGCCGCGAGCTCCAGAGCCTCCTGAACTCCCTCTTCCATGACCCCGAGCTGCAGGAGGAGATGTCGCAGCTTGCCGCCAACCTGGAACGCCTGATGCCCCTGGGCGCCCTCCCCCGCCAATACCCCTTCCAGGGCGACGAGCCCTTGGACCTCCAGGAGGCCATGGAGGTCATGGAGGTCATGGAGCAGCTTCAGCACATAGATGAGCTGGAGCGCCAGCTACGAAGAGCCCAGCACGACGCCAACCTGAACGACCTGGACGAGAAGGCGGTGTGCAGGCTCCTCGGTGAAGAGGCCCTACGAGAGGTCCAGCGGCTGAAGCGCCTGGTCGAGGCCCTGGAGGAGGCCGGGTACATCAAAAAGATGGGGGACAGGTTCGAGCTCACGCCCAAAGGCATGCGGAAAATCGGCCAGAAGGCCCTGCGGGAGATCTTCACCGTCATTCGCAAGAGCCACACCGGGGTCCACAACACCCAGGCCACCGGCCAGGGGTCGGAGCCGGAGGAGTCCACCAAGCCCTACGAGTTCGGCAACCCCTTCCACCCAAACCTTCAGAAGACCATTATGAACGCCCTCTCCCGCGAGCACGCGGGGGTGCCCGTGCGCCTGAAGGCCAAGGACTTCGAGGTGTCCAGGACCGAGGAGGTGTCCCACGCCTCCACCGTGCTGATGGTGGACCTGAGCCTCTCCATGGCCATGCGCGGGAACTTCCTGGCCGCCAAAAAGGTAGCCCTGGCCCTGGACAACCTCATCCGCACCCAGTTCCCCAGGGACGAACTGTACATCGTCGGGTTCTCCACCTACGCCCGAGAGGTCAGGCCCGATCACCTGGCCTACCTGCGCTGGGACGAGTTCGACCCTTACACCAACATCCAGCACGGCTTGGCGCTCTCCCAGAAGCTCCTGTCCCACCTTTCGGGGGGCACCAAGCAGATCATCATGATCTCCGACGGCGAGCCCACGGCCCACATGGAGGCGGGCCAGTTGTTCCTGCAGTACCCGCCCAGCCCTCGCACCCTGCGCGAGACCCTCCGGGAGGTGAAGCGGTGCACCACCAAGGGCATCACCATCAACACCTTCATGCTGGACCGCAACTCCTACCTGGTGGACTTCGTGGAACAGATGACCAAAATCAACCGGGGCAGGGTCTTCTTCACCAGCCCCGAGCGGCTGGGCCAATACATCCTGGTGGACTACTACACCAGCCGCCGCCGTGTGCTGAGCTAGGACTGCTGTGCCGAGAAACAGGTGCGTACAAGCCCTTCGCCGCAGTACTCTCCTACAGACCCCCCAGCCATAAGTCGGTAAACCCATGCAGCGCTACGTTTCCAAAGAGCTCACTCATTTCGTAGGAACGAGCCTCAAAGAGGGGCGCACCTATGAGGCCAAGCAATATGATCTGCTTGCCGCAATACTTAGGTCAGGTGCCTTGAAACCCCGACCAGATTTTCCGGACAGCCTCCTTGTGATTTCATTGAAAGATGATAAGGAACCACTGAGCGGCAACCAGGCTTATTGGCCTTACTGCGTTTGCTTCTGCGACATTCCCGAAGGTGATTTTAGTCTTCACATTCGGAAGTATAGTCATTTTGGCCTTGGATTCAAGAAGTCTTTCCTCGTGCACCAGGGTGCAAACCCTGTGTTTTACATTGCCAGAAACGCTTTGGTAATCCCGTCTGCATTTTCAGATCCCCCTCCAAAGGGTAGGCAGATCAGCCTGGCCGACGAATTCGACAGTTTTGGAAAGGCGTTTCGAAAGATCAGGGGTTCGGACGAGGGGAGCGATTCCTTCAAGAGGTGGCTAACGCAGGTGTGCTCAAGGCTCGACTACAACGTCTTGGCTTTTCTAAAGTTCTTCGACGACACGCTATCTGAAGACGCTGCTAAGAATTACTACATAGAGCGGGAATGTGCTCATTATGCGCAATGTGGACAATCATGATGAATGCCTCAAAAATCCTTAGTCCACGCTCACGGCCTAATCTTCACACCACGTTTTAGGAAGGCATCCCAAAATCAATGTTCCACCCCCGCCTGAAGGCGGGGGCATCATGCCGCCCTCTTCAGGGGGCGGTGTCGGAGCCAATCCTGGGATAGATGCAGATTCCTGTGACGCGACCCTTCATGCTGTCTCACACAAGCACCCTCTGCCTGCATCACGCCTCGCCACTCCATCAGCCCTCAGGCGCACCCACCCGGAACAGCGTACCCTGGGGGACCAACGGATAGCGCTCCTTCACCGTGGCCTCCTCATACGTGAGGTACACCCCACCCTTGGCCTGGTTTGCCTCCACCAGGGCGAGCATCCTGCCCTCCCACGATCCAGGGTCCTGGGAGGGAACCTGCGCTGGGGAGAGCCGGCGCAGTTGGTCCCAGTACCATTGGAACTGCAAAAGCGGCGTCGCCACCACCACGACCCGGGAGTCAGGCTCCTCCACGTACCGCTGGTACCAGAGAGAGAACACGTGGGCGTCACTGTTCGCCAGCACCAGGCTCCCATCCGGCGCCTCTCGGAACACCCCAGCGGCGAACTCCCTGGCCTCCACGTCCTTCGAGAGGTCCAGGTGGTCGTAGTTGGCCGCCACGTTGAACAGGGGGACCCCGGCCATAAGAACGATGAGACCCCCAGCGGCCCACTGAGAAGATCGAAGGACCTGGGTGAACAGGCCCCACCAGCCCACCCCCATCCACAGGCCAAAGAGGATGAAGAAGGGGATGAGGTACACATAGGAGTCACGGGACCCATAGCCGATGGCGTACACACTGTAGGCCAAGCCCAAGGCTAGGGTGGCCCACAGCAGCCGCGACCACCGCTCCAGGAGAAACCAGAGCCCCAGAAACCCCACCCCTACCCCTACCAGGGTAAACTGCTCCACTAGAAGCCCCGCCCAGTCCACGACCCGCCGAAAAAGCTCTGCCTGGCTAACGTCGACAACAAACCTGCGGTAAGGGTCCCCGGACACCAACCACCAGAACCCCTCCCAGGTGTTGGCCTGGCTCCAGTTGATGGGAGGCCCAGCCGCAGCCCGCAGGGGAAGGTACAGGTAGACTCCCAGGCCCACTGCAAAGCAGGCGATGAGCAGCAGGGACAGGCGCCACCTCCTATACGAAGGCGTGAAGTACAGCCACGCGAGAACCGGCGCCAAAAACCCCAAAATAACGTGGTTGCCCATGCCCAGGCCAAGAAGAAGAGCTGCCAGCGGCAGCCTTCCCCTTGCGGCCAACCCCGAGGCCGGTAAGGCGGACAGCCGAGGAGCAGTAGAAAGGGATGGCGCTTCTGTCGCTGCCTCAACCCGTGGGTTATCCAAGAGCTCCCACGAGAGGGCCGCCACCGCTACGAAGAAGAGGGCGTTCAGGGCGTACACCTCTGTCACAGTAGCTTGGGACCATAACAACGGGGAGGCGGCGATGGTCACGGCGGAGACACCGGCCACGCCGTACCTCAACGTTTGGGGCGACCCTGGAGAGCCCAGACGGGCCAGCACCCGCTCCAGGAGGAGAAAGATCAGAAACGCGCTCAGGGCAGCAGCGATGGCGGAGAACAGGCTCAGTCGGTACGCCACGTCCAACCACGGCAGCAAGGCCGCAAACCCCCGTGCCAGCAACAAATAGGTAGGGTATCCGGTGGGATGCGCCACGCCCAGCGTCCAGGCTGCGGCGGCCAGCTCTCCGCCGTCGGCGCTATCGTTGCGCCAGGTGAGGCCGGGAGCCGCAGTAGCCATGTAAAGGGCAAGGGAGAGGCCAAAGACCCCCAGGCCCACCAGACCACGAACCGGAAAGCGGATACCTCTCACAGGCCCCTCTCCCACGGCTGGAGTTGATGCCCCCAGCAGCCCGAGGAACTAGGCTTCATCCTACCCCTGACTCCATGAAGAAGGAAGAGTCCCGCTCCCCATGTCCAGCCTCTCGTGGTATACTGTCCTACGCAGTTTTGGCCCTCGGAGCCGAGGTAACGCATGCGGCTTGCAGTCATCGGTTGCGGAGTTGTAGGGCTCGTGACTGGCGCTTCTTTCGCCAAGATGGGCCACCAGATCATCAGCGTTGACAAGGACCTCACCAAGGTGCGGAAGCTCCAGAAGGCCCACCTGGACTTCTTTGAACCTGGGCTACAAGAGTTGATCCAGGAGAACGCCTCCCAGGGGAGACTCCGCTTCACCACGAGCATAAGCCAGGCGGTAAAGGACGCGGAGGTCATCTTCATCACCGTGGGGACACCCCCCAACAACGACGGCTCCGCCAACCTCTCCAGCGTCCACGAGGTAGCCACCGAGGTGGCGGCGTCCTTGGAGGGGTACGCGGTGGTGGTGGAGAAGAGCACCGTCCCCGTGGGGACAGGGCAATGGCTGAAGGATCTCATCCAGGACAAGGCACGCTCGGGGGTTGAGTTCGACGTGGCCTCGGTCCCCGAGTTTCTCCGCGAAGGCGCGGCCATCCAGGACTTTCTCCAGCCCACCAGGGTGGTGATAGGAGTCGAGAGCCCACGGGCCGAGAAGGTGCTGAGGCAACTGTTCGAGCCCCTCGACGCCCCCATACTGGTCGCCGACATCAAGAGCGCCGAACTCATCAAGCACGCCGCCAACTGCTTCCTGGCCATGAAAATCTCCTATGTCAACGCCCTCTCCATTATCTGCGAGCAGGTAGGCGCCGACGTAACCCAGGTGGCCAAGGGCATCGGGTTGGACCCCCGCATCGGCCAGGAGTTCCTGGCGGCGGGGGTGGGGTACGGGGGCTCCTGCTTCCCCAAGGACATCTCGGCCTTTGTCAAGATCGCGGAGGATGTGGGCTACGATTTCCAACTGCTCAAGGAAGTAGCCCGCATCAACCGGGAGCAGCGCCTCCGCCTGATGAACAAGCTCAGCGACGCCCTCGGCTCCCTCAAGGGCCGCGTCATCGGTGTGCTGGGCCTCTCCTTCAAGCCCAACACCGACGACATGCGGGAGGCCCCCTCAGTTGACATCGTGGAGTGGCTGCTCCAAGAAGGCGCATCGGTGCGGGCCTACGACCCCGTAGCCCTTCCCAGGGCCAAGACCGTCTTTGGCGAGAGTGTACAGTACAGCGCCGATGCCTACGACGCCGCCAAGGCCGCCGACGCAGTGGTGCTCCTGACCGAGTGGAAGGCCTTCAAGAACCTGGACATGAAGCGCCTCAAGGCGTGCATGAAAGGGCGGGTGGTGGTGGACGGCCGCAACATCTACGACCCCGGCCAGATGCGAGCCTTAGGGTTCCAGTACTACGGCATCGGAAGATAGGCGCCCGCCCCCACGGGCAGGCAATGCTCTGCAAAACGCTGGGTTAAGACACAACACCTAGCTTCTGGGCCAGCTCCTCATCGCTGGGCTCCACCAGAATGGCGCCGTCGGGGAAGCGGATGGTTGGGATGGTCGCTCTGCCGCGGTTGACCTGCAAGACGTAAGCCCGAGCCTCCTCGTCCCTGTCAATGTCATGCCACCCATAGGGGATCTGGTGCCGGCTGAGGAACCGCCGGGCTCGAAGGGTATCGGAGCACCAGGAAGCTCCAAACACCTGGACCTGGATCTGGACCTGAGTCATCGCCCTCTCCTTTGACTCGTCTGCTCCTGGATCCCTTCTTGGCCGAGAAGAGAGTGAGCGTTCTTTAGGAAGGGCTTCTGGGGAACCCTTTCTTGCAAGAAAGGGTTCCCCACACCTCTCTGAAAGAACCTGCCCCAAAGCTGAATTGGTGGCTCAAGCGGGACTTCCCCCAAGAAGTATTACAAAGGCGTCCTCCGAGCTCTAGGCGCCTGGGTGGCCTTGGGGCCCGTCTCGGGCAGAAGTATGCCCCCGACAAAGAGGCTCAACGCCATGGGGGCCATGATGCTCATGCCCAGCAAAAGGGAGCCGGTGCTCTGCTGAAGAGCCCCCACGATTAAAGGCCCCAAGGTGGCGCCCAGGGGAAAGAGGGTTCGAGTCAGACCCACAGCCACCGCCACCTCCCTGGGGGCCACCTTCATATCCAGGACAACGGTAGTGAGCACGGGCGAAACCACCATGGCCAAGGCCCCGCTCACAAAGAGAAGCAGCACCAGCAGGGCCAGGTTGTCTGTTCGCAGCAGCGCCAGGTAGATAACGGGCAGCAGCAACCCGGGAACCCAGATAAAGGGCTTCCGGCGACCCATGAGCTGCGAAAGGGGGCCTGCCAGCAGGGCCCCCAGGATGGAGCCGATAGGGGAGACGCCTACCAGGAGGCCCACCGTGGCGAGGGGGAGCCCCAGGCGGTCCAGGGCGTAGGTGGGGAAGAAGGTGGCAAAAGTGGCGAAGGCCATAGCCGCGCCGATCTGCGACCCCGAGAGAATCCACAGACTCTTGTGGCGCAAGAGCACCCGCGCGGGGCTTCCCACCTGGGGCGGCGGCCCCCCTTCCTTGACGGGGCTGTGCCGCTCTCGGCCCACCAGAGTCCACACCAGAGAGACACCTATGAGAAAGCCTGCCACAATCCAATAGAAGCTGCGCCAGCTCCCCAGGAAGAGAATAAGGGCAGGCACTGCAGCGGTGCCCAGTGCCTGCCCCAAGGACCGGTTCCCGAAGTCCAGGCTGTTAACTGTGGGGTACAGTTGAGGCCGGAACCACTGCTGGATAAAGATGACCTGCATCTGGATTCGGCTGACGGCCAGGAGTACAAAGACAAAGCGCCCCACAAGAAGGACTCCCACATTGGGAGCCAGCGCCTGAGCCACCACGCTTCCCGCCATCCCCAGGGCACACACAAGGGTCACCAGTCGCGGATTGTACCGGGTGAGCCAGATACTGGCCGGCAGGGCCATCAACCCAAAGCCCAGGAACCCCGAGGAGCCCAGAAGGCCTGCCTGAAAGGGCGTCACCCCCAGGTCGCTCCGCCAGACGGGAAGAAGGACTCCCAGAGAGAAAAACACCATGGGCGTCATCAGGTCCATGGCCCAGAGGTTGGCCATGACCGCCCAGGCGTAGCCTGGCTGACGTTCCACTGGGGGAGTGGAGGCTCCTGCTGCCCCTGGAGGATCGTGGGCGGGTCTCTGGTTTTGCAAGGCTCTGTACTTAGCTGCTTTCCCTGGTGGACGAAGGCTCCCGCTGGGGCTGGTTCAGCTCGATGAAGGCGAAATGGGCGCTGGTAGGATGCACCCACACCGCATTGGACATCCCTTCCTGGCGGATGACGCGTCCCCCATGCTGCGCCACCCTCCGGGACGCCTCCCCCACATCGTCCACCTCGATGTTCAGCATATAGACGCCCTCACCTTGGGGATTGGAGGGCTAGGCGCGCTCGCGCATGAATCGCGCCAGGGGCCTCTTGGCATCCACGGGTTGGATCAGCTCGATGAACCCCTCCGTACTGTTGCCCAGGGTAACGGACTTGAATCCAAAGCGAGTGTCGCGAGGTGCAGCCATCACTTGAAGACCGAAGAGCTGCTGGTAATGTTGGGTGGCTGCCTCCAGGTCCGCCACGGCTACCGAGAAGAGTCGAATGCTTTGCAGCATAATTCCTCCTCAGGGGCTAAGGTGCCCCCATTGTTCTCCTGAAAGAGCCCCTTGTCAACAAAGCCGGCACACCACCTCTAAAGCCAGGGAAAGCCATCCACGGCCCTCTATGCTAGAAGAGTGGCCTGTGAGGTCCATGGCCGCCCACGCAAAGCTCTTGCAACTACACCCATCGGTCCAAGGAAAGCGACGGCCCACCCGATGAAAGAGCGAGTCCTTATCGTCGACGACGAGGCGCCGGTAAGAGAGCTCCTCGCAGGGGTGCTCAGCCTCGCCGGCTACCAGGTGGACCAGGCGGGCTCGGCCGATGAGGGGCTGGCCAAAATTGGCCAGCGTCCCTATAATCTCCTTCTCACTGATCTACGACTGCCGGGGATGAGCGGCCTCCAGTTCTTAGCGGCCACTCATCGCCTGGACCCCGCCTGCGGAAGGTTAATCATCACAGGCTATGGGCCCCCAGCTCCATGGCCGCCATGGAGCTGGGGGCCCATGGATTCATCCTGAAGCCAGTGACCTCTGCAGACCTCCTCAAGACGGTCACCGCTACTCTGGAGCGAGTCCAGGCCCTGCGGGAGCAGCAAAGGCTTCAGGCCCTTTCCCGCCTTCGCGCCATCGCCCAGGCCGTCCAGGGAGGCGCGCAACCTGAGACGGTGGCCGAGGGGCTTCTGGAGATGCTGCGAAGGGAGCTCCAGGCCGGCAAAGGGCTCGTTCTCTTGAGGGAAAAGCAGGAGATGCGAACGGCCGCGGTCCAGGGGTTCCCTCGGAACACCCGCCTTTTGACGGACGATCTCAGGGTCATCCTCCGCAGCGCTGCGGGCGGAGGAGAAGCCCCCCTGCTGCTTGGGGCCAAAAGCCGCCAGCCCGGCCTGCACGAGGTCCTGGCACGGCACGATATCGGCTCCCTCATGGGTATCCCCCTCCAAGGGCCCCGGGACCGCCTTGGGGTCCTGTTGCTGGGCCGAGACGTCGATGCCCCGCCCTTCACCCTCAAAGACCTGGAGTAGGCCACCGCCTAGGCCGCAGTGGGCGCCCTGGCCTTGAGCGCATCCCTTCAAGCCAACGCCCTGCTGGAAGTAAGCAATCGAGCGGACCAGGAGCAGGCCGCGGCCCAGACGCAAGGGCCGGAGGTCCTGCACCTGCGCTAGACCCTGGACAGGCAGGCTGAAGAGGTTCGCTCTCTACAGCAACGGCTGGAGCTAACTTGGAACGCCTTTGGGGAGGCAGTAAACCTGCGCTCCAGCGCCCGCCATGGCCGCGCCGCCAGAGCCGTGGAGCTGGTGGAAGCCCTGGCCCAGTCCACCGCTCTGTCTCATCAGGTGCGCGTAGAAGCCACCCTCCTCCACGACGTGGGCCTGGCCCGGGCGCCTCGCCCCGGCCTCTCCCCCTCCCAGGAGGAGTTGCCGAAGTGGCGCCAGCACCCCGTGGATAGCGCCGCCTCGCTGCAACAGATGGGAAGCTCCCAGGAGGTTGTCCTGGCCGCCCTGCACCACCATGAGAGCTTCGACGGGTCAGGGTTCCCAGACGGGCTCGCGGGGGATGCGATCCCCTTCCTGGCCAGGGCGCTACGCGTGATGGACGCTTACCTGGACCTGGCCTACGGCGTGCCAGGGAGTGGACCTCTTTCCCGGAAGGAGGCCCTTGTTAGGATGAGCGGGGGGGGGCCGGCTCCCTCTTCGACCCGACTCTGGTGGAGCGTCTGGCCGAATCACTGGAAGAGAGACCGGAGGGGCGTCCTCAGGCGCCAGGGTAACCCACCCGTTGGCCACCGCCATGACTGCGGCCTGGGCCCGGTCCCTCGCCTGCACCTTGCGCAGGATGGTGGAGACCTGGTTCTTCACCGTCTGCTCCGTCACCCCCAGCCGATTGCCGGTCTCCTTGTTGGAGTGGCCGTGGGCCACATACTCCATGATGCGGCGCTCTCGGGGCGAGAGGGGCGAGAGGGGTGAGCGGGTCGTGGGGCTCGGGATGTCCACCGCATGCTCCCGAAACCAGAGGAGGACCTACGCAGCCACGCCGCTTCGGCTGAGGAGGTCGTACTGGATGGGGTACTCCCCCTCCAGGACACGAAGAAGTATGCTGACCAGATACTCCGGTGGTGTATCCCGGAAGACGCAGGCAGATGCGCCGAGGGTGAGGGCGCCAAACAGAGAGGTGTCGTCCTTGACAGGGAACACCAGCACCAGCGGAACGCCGTGGCTTCCCCGTCGTAGCCCCTCAACCGCCGACTCCTGAACAGACCGGTCCCCCAGACCCACCACCAGAAGATCCACAGCAGCCCAAGGCAGAAAGGTCAACGCCTCGGCGGCGGTGGCCTCGATCACCATCATCCCATTGTCAAAGGACTCCAGCGCCTGCTTCAGGTTCCTTCGCCAGACAAGATCGCCTTCCACTAACAACAACCGCATCAGGACCACCTTCGAAGGGAGTTTCCTCGATGATACCCCTCAAATGTTACAGGCGCATTTCGAGGAATCCGTTTTCCGCAACCTGCTCATGGGCCCACCGACGGGCCCACAATACATCGACGGCCTGGGGGTGTTCATCTCCTCGAGGTAGACCCTATGAGAGTCCACGCTACCTCCTTCCTTTTCCTCTTTCCACCAAAAGGGCTCTCTGGTATACTCGCCCCTGCAGCAAGACCTGGCAAGAACAGGAAGGAGTCGGCATGCCAGCGTACGCGGTCATTGGGGGTCAGTGGGGAGACGAAGGCAAGGGCAAGGTGGTGGACTACCTGGCCCAGCGCGCCGACATGGTGGCCCGCTTCTCAGGGGGAAACAACGCCGGCCACACGGTGATTAACGAGCTGGGGGAGTTCAAGCTCCACCTGGTTCCCGCCGGCATCTTCTGGCCCCAGGTGACCTGCATCATCGGCAACGGAGTGGTGGTGGACGTAGACGTTCTTCTGGGTGAGATCGATGAGCTTCGGGGACGCGGCGTGGACGTGAGCCGCCTCTGGGTCAGCGACCGGGCCCACCTCATCATGCCCTACCACACCCTCCTGGACGCCCTGGAGGAGGGGGCTCGAGGTCAGGGCGCCCTGGGGACCACAGGTCGAGGCGTGGGGCCCGCCTACGTGGATAAGGTGGCCCGCATCGGCATACGAGTGGGGGACCTTCTGGACCTGGATCGCCTGTACCCCCGCCTGGAGTATGTGATGCGGCAGAAGAACGCACTCCTGACAAAGGTATACGAACGACCCCCCCTCTCCCTAGAGGAGGTGTTCGAGCAGTGCCGAAGATGGGCAACCCGCCTGGCGCCATTTATCGGCCAGGTGGAGTACGCCGTGCAGAAGGCTCTTCACGAGGACAAGAGGGTGCTCCTTGAGGGCGCCCAGGGGTCCCTCCTGGACCTGGACTACGGCACCTACCCCTACGTGACCTCCTCCCACCCAACAGTGGGAGGCGCCGCCATTGGCCTGGGCCTCTCCCCTCGCCACATCCAGGAGATTGCAGGGGTGTTCAAGGCCTACACTACCCGGGTGGGCTCGGGCCCCCTCCCCACCGAGCTCAAGGACAGCGTGGGGGAGCAGATCCGGAAAATCGCCCGGGAGTTCGGCGCCACCACCGGGAGGCCTCGGCGGTGTGGCTGGTTCGATGGAGTGGCCGCCCACTACAGCGCCACCGTCAACGACTTCACCTCAGTGATTTTGACCCGCCTGGACGTGCTGGACAACTTCCCCAGCGTGAAGGTGTGCGTGGCCTACGAGGTCGACGGGAAAGAGACCGACCAGTTCCCCAGCGACGTGTCTGTGCTGGAGCGCTGTCGTCCTGTTTACAAGGAAATACCAGGCTGGCACCTGCCCACGGCGGGGATGACTCGCCTGGAGGACCTGCCGGAAGAGGCCCTGGCCTACGTGCGCCTGCTGGAGAAGGTCATTGCCTGCCCCATGAGCTTCATCTCCACGGGACCCCACCGCCACGAGATGATTCAGGTCAACAACTTCCTCTAGGGGGACGCACAAAACCCTTTTCAACCATCCCCCTACCCCCATCCTGGCCTTCCCCCATCGAGGGGGAAGGGATTCTCTCCCCCACAAGGGGGGAGAGTCAGAGAGGGGGTGTAGGGAACACCCTGCCACGCCCTACCTAGGCCTTGGCCTCCACCGACAGGTCCACGGCGTACTGCATCATCAAGGCGTCCAGTTGGCCCGCCGTCTTGGCGTCGGGGTCCATCAGAGGCAGCCGAGCCCTGCCCACCCGAAAGCCCGCTCGGTTGACGGCGTACTTCACAAGGATGGGGTTAGAGAGCCAGAACAACCCCTTGAAGAGGGGCATCATGCGGTGATGCTCCTTGGCCGCCTGCTCCACATTCCCCTCCAAAACGTAGCCCATCATCTGCTGGATCTGACGCCCCACCAGGTGGGAGGCCACGCTGACCACGCCGTAGCCCCCCAGGCACATGATGGAGAAGGTATCGCTGTCGTTGCCGCTCCACACCAGGAACCCGGCGGGGGCGGCGGCGATGATGACGCCGACCTGGGCCAGGTCCCCGCTGGCCTCCTTGACCCCCACGATGTTATCCACATCGCCAAGGCGCAGGGTGGTCTCGGCCGTCATGTTGGTGGCGGTGCGGCTGGGGACGTTGTACAGGATGATGGGCAGATGGCTGGCCGAAGCGATGGCCTTGAAGTGCTGGTACAACCCCTCCTGGGGAGGGCGGTTGTAGTAGGGCACCACCAGCAGCAGGCCGTCCACACCGATGCGCTCGGCCTCCTTGGAAAGCTCGATACTTTCATGGGTGTTATAGCTGCCTGTGCCGGCGATGACACTGCCCCGCTGGCCTACGGCCTCCTTCACCTCGCCAAAGAGGCGTAGCTTCTCCTCCTGACTGAGGGTCGGGGACTCGCCCGTGGTCCCGGAGAGGACGACGCCGTCGCTGCCCGATGCCAGAAGAGCCAGGGCCAAGCGTCGTGCCTGGGGGTAGTCTACCTGCCCATCCTCGTCAAAGGGGGTGACCATGGCTGTAATGAGCCGCCCGATCTGCGCCATCGCTGTGCCTCCTTGGATTGGGCTTGTGTAACGCCCGTTAAGCGATGGTAGTTATCTGCCCGGGCCCATCTAGGGTTATGCGCAAGTGGTTCATGACACCTCTGCCCAAGATGGCGTAGGGCTCTGCCCAGGGAATGGCCCTGCCAATCCACTCATAGTTTTGGTTCAATGCAAACTGCGCAGCGTAGACCCATGTCTCTGTGGCCTCTCCACCGAATCCCTGGACATGAATAACGTCAACACGGCGCAACTGAAGGCGCTCAACCACTTCTGTAGGTACGACCGAGACATCTGCCCCCGAGTCAAGCAAAGCCCTCAAGTCGATCGGGCTTTGGGATCCTGGAACCCCTACCTGAACCGGCACGACAGGCGCCGGCGGACGAAAGCTGACGTCGTAAGGGTATTCCACGCTCAGCTTAGTGCTCTTGGGGCAGGAATCCTGACAGGCCCGACCTCTTCCGTTACCTTGGGCATGTACAAGTCTCGATAACCATACCAACCATAGAAGCGTTGTGCTAGCTTGCTGAAGTCTTGATCACTGTCCACAACCTGGCCACCTACAATAGCCACGAATTGCCCACGATACTGCTTCAGGAGCCCATGCTTGTGCTGAGCAAACCACTCCTGGTCTGCGTGAAACAGAGCCGACTCGCTCTTTTCTGCCTCTTTCACCATCTGCGCACCCCTACACCCGCTAGCCCACCAGCATGTCCCGCTTCAGGACCTCCTCCGCGATCTGGATGGCGTTGAGGGCCGCCCCCTTGCGAAGGTTATCGCCCACCACCCACAGGGCCAGCCCGTTGGCGTGGGACGAGTCACGGCGGATACGGCCCACCAACACCTCGTCCTTTCCCGTGGCGGCCAGGGGCAAGGGGTACTGGTTGAGCTGAGGGTCGTCCACAACCCGAACGCCAGGGAAGGCCGCGAGGAGCTCCCGGGCCTCCTTGGGCGCCATGGGGTGAGTGAACTCCACATGCACGGCCTCGCTGTGGGAGATCTCCACGGGCACCCGAACGCAGGTGGCGGAGATCGACACATCCGGGGCGTGAAGGATCTTGCGGGTCTCCTCCCGCATCTTCAGCTCCTCCCTGGTGTAGCCGTCATCCATGAAGGCGTCAATGTGAGGGAGAACGTTAAAGGCGATCTGGTGGGGGTAGACCCTGGGGTCCACCTGCTGTCCGTGGAGCACCTGCCCCGTCTGCTCTCGAAGCTCCCGCATGGCGGCGCCGCCGGTGCCCGACACCGACTGGTAGGTGTCCACGATGATGCGCTTGATGGGATTGACGCGGTGCAGGGGGTAGAGGGCCATCACCATCTGAGTGGTGGAGCAGTTGGGAATGGCGACAATGCCCTTGTGGTGGGCCAGGTCCTCGGCGTTGATCTCTGGCACCACCAGCGGCACGTCAGGCTCCATGCGGAAGATGGAGCTGTCGTCAATGACCAACGCCCCCGCAGCCACCGCTTGGGGTGCCATGGTGCGGCTCACCTCGCCGGTGGCCGAGATGAAGACGAAGTCCACCCCCTTGAAGGAGTCCGGCGTCGCCTCCTCCACCACCAGGCTCTCGCCGTTGACAGGAAGTCTTGTGCCGACGGAGCGCCGCGAGGCACACAGTCGAATGGAGCTGACGGGAAAGTGCCGCTCCTCCAGGAGCCGCAGGAAGACCCGGCCCACAGCCCCAGTAGCCCCAACCACAGCAATGGAACAGGACCTCACCACGGGACCCTCCTCCTCTGAATCTCAACTGAAAGTATCCCACTCGCCCTTCGACAGGCTCAGGGTGAGCGGCTACTCTAACCGCTCATGGTGAGCTTGTCGAACCCGGGGCGGCAGGCACCCTACCTCAACACCCTCCTACTCCAGGTCCAGGATGCGCTCCAGGCCTACCGTCAGTCCCTTGGATTGTACCACGTACTGAACGGCGGCCATCACCCCGGGCATGTAGCACTCCCGGCTGATGGTGTCGTGGCGCAGGGTCAGGGTCTGGCCTTCCGCGCCCAGCACCACCTCGTGGTGGGCCAGCCGCCCCGGCATCCGCGCGCTGTGGATGGAGACGCCCTGATACTCACCCCCACGAGTACCTTTGATGGGCTCCTTTTCGGGCATGGGGTGCAAAAAGGGCCCCTCTCTCCCCTGGGCCAAGGCCCGGGCGATGGCCAGGGCGGTGCCCGAAGGGGCGTCCTTCTTGGCCTCGTGGTGCATCTCCACAACGTCGGCGTAGGGGAAGAAGCGAGCCACCTGCCTGGACAGGTGAATGAGAAGCACAGCCCCCAGGGCGAAGTTGGGCGCCACCACGGCCGCCACGCGGTGACGCCCGCACAGCTCCTCGATCTCCCTGATCTGCGCCTCCTCAAGGCCCGTGCTGCCAACGACCAAATGCACTCCCTGGGGACCCGCCACGCGGGCGGCGGCCAGGGCCCCCTGGGCGCTGGTGAAGTCCACCACCACCTGGGGGCGGCACCGCGTCAGAAGCGTTGCCAGATCAGAGGCAAGGGGGATCACACCGGACCCGTCAGGCAGGGAAAGGGACCCGTCAGTGGTGCTACGCGCCACAGCCCCTACCGGCTCGGCTACCGGGCTCTTGCTAAGGGCTGCCAGCAGCTCGCGGCCCATCTTCCCCGAGGCGCCGTGCACCGCCACCTTGATGCGCTCCACGATCGCCTCCTTTCGCCGGTGTGACACCTCCGGCGCTACCGATGCAGGGCCTGCTGTTCTTCAAAAAGGGCATTGTCTTAATGGTACACCCTGCGGGGGGTAGGTCAAGGGCGGCGGCCCTGAAAACCCACGGGCACAAGATAGCGGGGAGCAAAGCGTTGAGGGTTGCAGGTTCTTTCGGAGAGGTGAGGGGAACCCTTTCTTGCAAGAAAGGGTTCCCCTCAAGCCCTTCCCAAAAAACTCTTGCCCTTTGGTCGTCCCAGGTAACCGCTTTGGGACTTTACCCTAACGAATCGCTGGGGTTAAAGACGTTCCGCTCACCCTGAGCCCCGTCAAGTCGGGATCGAAGGGTGAGCGGAACGGTTCAGCAACGTGGACGCCCCGTTAGGGTTAGCTTCTCGGACGGAAGGGCCCTCGAGGGCCTCCAGACCTGTCCTGCCGGTCTCGATCGGGTCGAGATGGGCCTGAGCCGCCACGGGGCTCTCCTGCCTCCGTCCTGGTGGCATCTCGCTCCGACTGGGGAGAGTCTCCCTGCGCGCCGTCGCCCGTCAGCATCGCCCGCCGGGAGAGGTTGATACGCCCCATGGAGTCGATCTCGATGACCTTCACCGTGATCTCGTCCCCTATCTTCACCACATCCTCCACGCTGGCCACCCGGTGCTCCGCCAGCTCGCTGATGTGGACCAGCCCGTCCTTGCCTGGGAGAATCTCCACGAAGGCGCCAAAGGTCATGATCCGGACCACCTTGCCGTTGTAGACGGCCCCCACCTCCACCTCCCGGGTCAGATCCCTGATACGAGCCACCGTTGCGTTCAAGGCCTGCAGGTCGGGGGAGCCCACGTAGACTGTGCCATCGTTCTGTACGTCCACGGTGGTCTTGAAAGTCTCACTGATGGACCGGATGGTCTTGCCGCCAGGCCCAATGAGGGCCCCGATCTTCTCCACCGGGATCATGATGCGCACGATGCGCGGCGCATAGGCGCTCATTTCGGAGCGAGGCCGCTCCATCGTCTCCGCCATCTTGCCCAGGATGAACAGCCTGGCCTCCAGGGCCTGCCCCAGGGCCTGGGCCATAATGTCGTAGGTGATGCCCTTGACCTTGATGTCCATCTGGAGGGCTGTGATCCCCTGGGCCGTGCCCGCCACCTTGAAGTCCATATCTCCCAGATGGTCTTCCGCGCCCTGAATGTCGGTCAGCACAGCGTACCGATTGCCCTCTACGATGAGCCCCATGGCCACGCCGGCCACCGGCGCGGTGATGGGGACTCCGGCGTCCATGAGGGCCAGGGAGCTGGCGCAGACGCTGGCCATAGAGGTGCTGCCGTTGGAGCTGAGGACCTCGGAGACCAGCCGCAGGGTATAGGGAAACTCCTCTTCGCTAGGGACAACCGCCAGGAGAGCGCGCTCGGCCAGGGCGCCGTGGCCGATCTCTCGACGTCCAGGGCCGCCGGTGCGCTTGACCTCACCGCTGGCGAAACCCGGCATGTTGTAGTGGTGAATGTACCGCTTCGTGTCCTCGGGGCTCAGGGTGTCCAGCTTCTGCCTCTCTGAGAGGGTGCCCAGGGTGGCGATAGTAAGCACCTGGGTCTGGCCCCGAGTGAAGAGTCCCGAGCCGTGGGTGCGGGGCAGCAGGCCCACCTCGCTGCTAATGGGGCGAATCTCCTTGAGACGCCTTCCGTCGGGCCGGATGCCCTCCACCAGAATCTTCCTCCGCACCAGGCGACGCTCCACCCGATCGAAGCTGGCCACCCGCAGGGCATCGGAGTACTCCTCCGCCAGGATGCCGAGGATCTCCAACCTCAGCTGGGCCATGACCTCGGCACGCTCGTCCTTGTCGTGGGTCTCGTAGATGGCGGTGTGCAACCGTTCCTCCACCAGGCTAGCCGCACGGGCCTCCAGCTCCGGGGACACCTCCTCCGCCGGCAGGAAGGTCATTTTGCGCTGACGACCCATCTCCCGCGTCATCCGCTCCTGAAGGGCGATGACGATATGGTTGGCTTCCTGGGCCCTCCGAACCCCCTCCAGCACCATGGCCTCGTCCACCTGCTTGGCGCCTGCCTCCACCATGACCACGGCGTCGCGGGTTCCCGCGACCACCAGGTCCAGAGTGCTCTGCTGGAGGGCGGAGAAGGTTGGGTTGATGACAAATGCACCATCGACGTAGCCCACGCGGGTGGAACTCAGGGGGCCCTCAAAGGGCGCCTCGGAGAGGGAGAGGGCTGCCGAGGCACCAACAGTCGCCAGGGTATCCAGGGGAGTCTCCTGGTCCGCGGAGAGAACGGTGATGACCACCTGGATCTCGTGGTAAAACCCCTTGGGAAAAAGTGGACGAATCGAGCGATCGGTGAGGCGCATGGCCAGGGTGCCGTCCGTGCTGGGCCTGCCCTCCCGACGGAAGAAGCTCCCAGGGATCTTGCCTGCCGCGTAGAGGCGCTCCTCGTAGTCCACCGTCAAGGGCAGGAAGTCCGCGCCAGTCCGCATTGGACCTGTGCAGACGGTCACCAGAAGCACAGAGTCGCCGTAATGCACCGTGACGGCGCCGCTGGCCTGCCCCGCCAGCTTCCCAGACTCTATGGTGAGGGTCTTTCCCCCTAGCTCGCACTGATAAACGTATTCCATGAGCGATCTAACCTCCTAGAATGACCAACCAGAGGAAGTAAAAGGGATAGCACCTGGGGCAGGTGTTATCTTCGAAGCCCGAGACGGGCAATGAGGGTCTGGTAACGAGGGACACTCTCCTGGGCCAGGTAGTTGAGGAGCCGCCTGCGCTTACCTACGAGCTGCAACAGGCCCCGACGAGTGGAGTAGTCATGGCGATGGACCTGCAGGTGGGCCGTCAGGTCGGTGATTCGCCTAGTGAAGAGGGCTACTTGAACCTCTGCGGACCCGGTGTCTCCCTCGTGGGTGTGATGCTCCTGGAATATCTGCCCTTTGGTGTCTTTGTCCAAGCGTCCAACCTCTGGTCAGTTCTCTCTTGTATTTCGTAATGCATTATACCACAAGACAACAGGGAAGGACAACCGAGCCTTGCTCCTCACTCCAGCTCCACCAGGACCTCCCCAGCGGTGACCCTCTGGCCGGGGGACGCCGGCACTGCCTTGACCACGCCAGCCACCGAGGAGCGGATACTCTGCTCCATCTTCATGGCCTCCAGGGTGCACACCTCCTCGCCTGGCCGCACCCGGTCTCCCACCTGGACCGATATGCGCACGACGCGCCCGTTCATGGGGGAGGTGATCTGCTTCTCGCTCACCGGCACGGCTGCTTGGGGCCGGGCCTTGGCCACCTCGGCAGCCACATGGCCGGCACGCATGGGAGCGGCGGCACTGTGGCGGGCCGTACGCAAAGAGGGAGGCAGCTCTATCCCATCCACCTCCACCTGGGCGGACTGACCGTTGACGCGAACCTGAAGGCGTTTGCCCTGGGCCCCCAGGAACTCGACCGTGTACGATAGCTCTCCGATCTGGACCTTTACCTGCCTCGCCATGAACCCTTCTCGATCTGATTGACTGAGAGTTGCTCTCTTCGACCTCCCACCCTCCAGCCGCTGGTGTTGGGCCGGACCTTGGCGTCTTCCTTCGCCAAGAGAAGCAGGGCCTCGACAATGGCAGCAGCCATCTCCTCCGTGAGGCTTCCGTCTCCCGCGACGGTTACTCCCTTGCCTGGCACATGGATGATCCGCCGCTCCGGCAAGGCCACCATGTGAGAGAGGAGCCCCGTGTCGTAGGTCCCACGGATGAAGCTGGGCTCCCGCAGGACTGTCTGAACCAGAGGAATGTTGTTGATGACCCCCTCCAGCCGAAGGTCCTGGAGGGCGTCGGCCATGCGAAGGATGGCCTCGTCCCGGTCTTTACCCCAGACCATCAACTTGGCCAGGAGGGGATCGTAGTAGGACGACACCTCGTAGCCTGGATACAAACCGTGGTCCACGCGAATGTTGGGCCCCTTGGGAAGGTAGGGGTGAGCGATGACCCCCGCGGAGGGCATGAACGTCACCGGGTCTTCGGGGTAGATGCGCGCCTCGATGGCATGGCCCCGGCGCCGGAGGTCCTCCTGGACAAAGGGCAGCTCCTCTCCAGACGCGACAAGGATCTGTTGCTCCACCAGGTCAACATCCGTCACCATCTCAGTGATGCCGTGCTCCACTTGGAGGCGAGTGTTCATCTCCAGAAAGTAGAAGTTCTCCTCCCGGTCCAGGAGGAACTCCACGGTGCCTGCGCCTATGTACCCAATATGGCGGGCCAGGACCACCGCCTCGGTGACCATGTTTTCCAGGAGGATCTGGGGGACCTTCAGGGAGGGCGTCTCCTCAATGACCTTCTGGTGCCGCCGTTGCACCGAGCAGTCCCGCTCAAACAGGTGGACCACGTGCCCGTGGGTGTCCGCCAAGACCTGGACCTCGATGTGGGCCGGGCCATCCAGGTACTTCTCCAGGTAGATGCGGGGGCTGCCAAAGGCGCTCTGGGCCAGGGATCGGGCCCGCTCCAACACCTGGGCCAGCTCCCTGCGGCTCGAGGCCATGCGGATGCCGATGCCGCCACCCCCAGCGACGGCCTTGACCATCACGGGATAGCCGATGGCCTGGGCAGCCTTCAAGGCCTCCTCATCGGACACGTCACCATCGGTGCCTGGAATAATGGGCAAGCCCGCCTCTTTAGCCAGTCGGCGCGCCAGCACCTTGTCGCCCATGCGCACCATCACCTCGGGGCTCGGACCGATGAACCGGATGTCCTCCTTTTCACAGGCCAGGACAAAGTCAGGGTTCTGGGAGAGGAACCCGTAGCCGGGGTGAACGGCCTCGGCCCCGCTCTGGAGGGCCACCTCCACAATGCGGCGGATGTTCAAATAGCTCTCCGCCGCCTCAGCGCCCCCCACGCTGTAGGACTCGTCAGCCATCTGAACGTGAAGGGCGTGGGGCTCGGCCTCGGAGAAGATGGCCACCGTGGCGATGCCCATCTTCCGGCAGGACTGGATGACCCGACAGGCGATCTCCCCCCGGTTGGCGATGAGAATCTTGTTGAACACGGGCAGACCTCCCTTAGAGGGTAGCAGGCGCCGCGCTACGCCGACGCCATGCCTCCAGCCGATGGAGAAAGGCGGCGGAGCGGACCTCCCGCTCCAGAATATACCGAATGTACTGGGCCAGAAACACCTCCACCTCCTGCGAAAGGGGGGCTTCCCACCGCAGGCGTCGAGCCTGCGGGAATCCATTGTCTATAAGATAGCGGAGGACTTTCAAGGCTGTCAACGACAGGGGCGCCAGCGCCTCTTGCCCAGTCCGGCAGTCCGGGCACACCACCCCCCCATCAGGGAGGCTGAAGGCGTGGCCCTGAGAAGCAAGGGGCTGGCGACATGCTACACACCGGTACACCTCGGGGCGGTAGCCTGCCAACCCCAGCAGTTGAAGCTCAAACCAGCGAAGAAGCAACGCAGGCTGAGGGCTCTCCTCCAGCCAGCCCAGGGCCTCGACCAGCAGGTCGTAGAGAGCCGGGTTGGGCGCCTCATCCGGGGTGAAGGCATCCACCAGGTCCGCCAGGTACCACCCGCAAGCCAGGGCCTCCAGGCTTTCCCGAAGGCCAAGGTTGGAGTGGAGCAGGTGCGCCTGGGCGACCACGTCCAGGTTTTGCCCCTGGGCCAGGAGAAGGGTGACACGGTCCAGGGGCTCCAGGTGCCCTCCAAGCTTGCTGGATGGCCTTCGCACCCCTCTGGCCATGGCCCGTACCTTGCCCCGCTCCGGGGTAAAGAGCACAAGGAGAGCGTCTGCCTCCCCGGACGGCACCTGGCGCAGGACAACGGCCTCGGTCTTGGAAGTCTTGGGCCTGGTCATCGCATATCCTGGCGCCCCTCCAGGGCCCGCGTCAGGGTCACCTCATCGGCGTACTCCAGGTCGCCCCCGCTAGGCAGCCCCCGCGCAAGGCGGGTGACTCGAACGCCCAGGGGCGCCACCAGGCGATGGAGGTACATGGCCGTGGCCTCCCCCTCCAGGTTGGGGTTGGTGGCAAGCACCACCTCCCGAACCTGGCCTCCCTTGAGGCGTTCCAACAGCTCCGCCACCTTCAGGTCCTCGGGCCCCACGTTGTTCAACGGCGAGATGGCCCCATGAAGAACGTGGTAGAGGCCACGGTAGTATCGGGTGCGCTCCAGGGCCAAGGCGTCCAGGGGCTCCTCCACCACGCAAAGGGTGGTGCGGTCCCGGGAGGCATCGCCGCACAGGGAGCAGGGATCCGCCTCAGTCATGTTCTGGCAGATGGAGCAGAAGCGAATGCGCTCCTTTACTCCCAGAATGGCCTCGGCCAGGGCGCGGGCCTCCTCTGGGGAGGTGCGAATCAGGTAGTAGGTGAGGCGCTGGGCCGTCTTTGGGCCGATGCCCGGCAGCCTATGGAAGGCCTCGATGAGGCGGACGACGGGCGTGGCGCCAGGGAAGAAGCTGGGGAAGGTCATAGGGTTGCAGCCCCTGGGAAGCGTTCCAGGATCTCTCCGTCGTAGGTGATAAGAGAATAGCCCAACTCATCGGCGAGGGCAGCGTACACGCTGTCACCACCTTTGAACCGGTGGAGGATGGCTATTTGCACTGCCTTGTCCATGCGGCTGCTATCCAAATCGTACCATCTCACCAGGCCTTCCTCGGCCCACAAGCGGAAGATGCGCTCTGCTATCAATGCCTAGGGATGCTACGCCTGGCAATGCCTCCACATACCTCAGCCAGGGCAAGCCGTGGGAGATGCACTACTGTGTCTCTTTGCCGAAGGGCACGGATATAGGCCTCGGCTGCGGGTCGCTGCTGCCGCTCGTTAGGATTTAGTTTGTCCAGGCCTAGTAGGCTTACAACGAAAAGGTTGGCATCCAGAACGAGATGGTCGGGCATTGATTTTAGCGTTTTCTAACCTCTTCAGCCACAGAGAGCCCCTTGGGCCACACCTTGCTCAGCTCCTTGCCAAGCTCTTCCCACGCCTCAAAGGGGTTTTCGATGGACATCAAGCGTACGTAGAGGCGAAGCTCCTCCATGAGCGGGCGCTATTCTGGGGGTAGGGCCTGTTTCACTTCGTCCATCTCCTCCCAAACGGCGCTCTCCTGGCTCACCGCTAGCGCAGTCTTCAGGACAGCAATCACCTTCTCCCCACCCGCTTCGAAGGCACCTATGTCGGAATGGGTGAGCCCTTCTAGAGCCTGGAATGTTCCCGCCGCAGCCCATCGCGCATGAACATCCTGTGAAGTGTCCTTTACCACCAAGACTAACGACATCCCTTTGTAGCTCTTGGCAAAGGCCGCGAAGGCAGCATCATATTGCTTCAAAAGTGTCAAACATTGGCCCTCAAGGACGTAGGTAGCAACGCTCGTTGCTGACCATGCCTCACGAGCCTCAGCACCGGCCTTGAGAGCTTCTCGCAGGAGACCCTGCTGGTAGTAGTGTCCCGCCTGGAAGGCCAAGACCAGACCCTTACCTTCAGGGGTTCCCTTGAACCTATCAACCAATTCCCGCAGCAGGTTCTCAGCGGACTCCCCCTGGGCCAGGCGTTCCTGTATTGCTTCGGCAGCCTCTATAGAGGGAGCCAGACCCAGGATTGTATGGCGAGCTACCTCAGCAGCCGACAAAGTGACCATGACTGCTCCCCCTACATCCCTGGCAGCCTGAACCCGCCGGTGATGGCGCTCATCTTCTGGCTCGCCATCTCCTCGGCCTTCTGAAGCCCCTCGTTCACCGCCGCCAGCACCAGGTCTTGCAGCATCTCCACGTCCTGAGGGTCCACGGCCTCGGGGTTGATGGTCAGGGACTGAAGCTTGAGCTTCCCGCTCACCACCACCTTCACGGCTCCGCCCCCCGCCGAAGCCTCCACCATCAGTTGCTCCAACTCCTCCTGGGCCTTGATCAGCCGCTGCTGTAGCTGCTGGGCCTGGCGCATCATGTTTCGATTCATGCCTCTTCTCCTTCCTACGGGCGCTCGGCATACGCCTCGCCGATCACCCTTTCGGCGACAGCTCCTCCTCGCCGATGAGCCTTCCTCCAAGGCGCTGAGCTGCCCGCACGAGGTGGCCTGAGGGGGGTGCCTCCTCTTGTTGGAGGAGGATGGGCCGCACCTCCAGGGAGACCCCTAGGGCCTGCTGGATGGCCTGGGCCAGGCGCTCTCGGACCTCCGGATCAGCCATCTCCTGCTGGAGCCGCTCCATGTTAGAGCGGCTCGTATATTCTACTACGAGAAGGGTGTCTTCCCTCTTCTGGCTTTTAGCGCTGCGCAGCAGACCGTCCAGGGCGAACCGCTTCCCCCGCTGGCCCCGAAGCGATTTCACCAACACCTCCCACTGCGCTGCAGACAAAGGCCCAGAGGCATTCTCGGTATGCAAGCTCACCTTCCGCTCCGGCTCCACCGGCTGGACCTCAGGCGCTCGGACGAAGGGCAGCGCCTCGGCTGTTGAAGGTGCTTCCGCAGGCAGAAGGCCCGGGGGCGAGTCCAGCCTCAGCTTTCTTGGGGGTTCTGCCGTCTTCGCAGGAGCGGCCTCCGCGAGCAGGGGGCGGGGGGGCTCCTGCGTGGCAATCCTTTCCTCGGCTTGAGGAAGGCTGCTCTCCACCAGGGCCAGCTCCAGGGTCAAGGGTGAAGGGCTGTCCTGCCGGGGGATGGCCTGGGCAAAGGCCCTGAGCACCTGATAGATGCGGGCCAAGGGGTGCGCCTGGGCCAAGCGGGCCACCTCTTCTCGAATGGGCTCGGGATAGTCGAGCGCCCCGGGCGCCTGAGCCTTGACCAGGAGCACAGCCCGCAGGTACTCCACCATGTTCCGGTGAAAGCGACGCAGGTCCACCCCCTGAGAGGCGGCGGCGTTGAGGGCGGCCAGGCCCCTGCCCACGTCGCCTCTCAAAGCAAAGGCCACCACCTGCAGGGCGACCTCGTCGTCGCTCAGGCCCAACAGCTCCCTCACCTGAGCCGCCTGCAAAGGTGAGCCGTAGGAGATGACGGCCTGCTCCAGGATGTTGGTGGCGTCCCGCAGGCTGCCCCAGGCGTTGCGAGCGATGACCTCCAGGGCGCCCGGCTCTGCCTTCGCTCCCTCTCCATCGCAGATCTGCTGCAACCGCCGAACGACGTCGGCCTGGGAGAGGCGGCGAAAGTCAAACCGCTGGCATCTGGAAATGATGGTGGGAGGCACCTTCTGGGGGTCCGTGGTGGCCAGCACAAAGATGACGTGGGAAGGAGGCTCCTCCAAGGTTTTGAGGAGGGCGTTGGCAGCGGATTCGGTGAGCTGGTGGACCTCGTCGATGATGTAGGTCTTGTATCTTCCTTGAGTGGGCGCATATTGCACCCGATCCCGCAGCTCCCGGATCTCGTCAATGCCCCTGTTGCTGGCGGCGTCCATCTCGATGATGTCCAGAGCCCCTCCCTGGTTGACCTCCCGGCAGGGGCCGCAGCGGTTGCACGGCTCACCCTCCTGAAGTTCCAGGCAGTTCACCGCCTTGGCGATGATGCGCGCCGTGCTGGTCTTGCCCGTTCCCCTCGGGCCGCAGAAGAAATAGGCGTGGGCCACCCTGCCCGTGGCAAGGGCGTACCGCAGGGTTTGAGTGACTGTCGGCTGCCCCACCACCTCCTCCAGGCGCTGGGGCCGCCACTTTCGGTAAAGCACCTGAGCGTTCACGCGACCCCCCCGATAGATGCTGAAAGCCCCGTGCTTCCAGTCGGGGCGGGGCCTTCGGCCTGGGAGAACAACCTCGCCAGCACGGCATCCTGTTTGCGCCACATGGCGGCCTCCTCTTCAGGCGTGGCGTGGTCGTAGCCCAGAAGATGAAGCACCCCGTGGGCCACCAGGAGGGCCACCTCTCGCTGGACCGGATGGCCGGCCTCCCCGGCCTGGCGCGCCGCCTGGGGGTAGGACAGGATGACCTCCCCTAGCTGGACAGGAAGGTCCTCTCCCTGGGGCACGACAAAGGGAGAGCCCTCTTCCGCCAGAGGGACGTCTCCCTCACCTTCAGCACCGGGATAGAGAAGGGGAAAGGACAGCACATCGGTCCCCTCGTCCAGCCCTGCGTACTCGCGGTTAAGGGCGCGAAGGGTCTCGTCGTCGGCGATGACCAAGCTCAGGGCCACGAGGCGTCCATTGCCAAGGGCCTGTGTTCCGACCTCGCCGCCGCCTTCAGGCAAAACCTCAAACCCTAAAGTGCAGAGGGCAACCTCTCGCAGCCACTCTTCGGAAAGAGAGCCCTGAAAGGCATCAAAGATGAGAACGTCCACCTGCCACGCCGCCATAGCTCCGCTCCGCGCCCATGATACCATAGGCCTCCGTACCCCTCAAGGAAACCCAGCCAACCCAGAGCGTGGCGCTGAAATACCTTTTTCAACCATCCCCCTGGCCCCCTTCCTTCCAGGAAGGGGGTAAAAATTATATCTGGGGGATACCCCCAGACCCCCACCAAAGGGGCTGCGCCCCTCTGGACTCCCCTTTTCCCGGAGCCTGCTAGAGCGCACCATCTCCTTTGCCCAGAAGGAACTCTACACCCTGCTATAATGGAGCGGACGGAAAGGAGACCAGCGTCGCCGCCGCCACCGGCCTGCAGCTGCGCTTTCAGGCCTCGGAGCCATCCACCAATGCCGCATCGAGCACAAAGCGTGCAGACAGGTAGACTTGGAGAAGAGAGAGGTGCCCTATGGCGGAGCAAGAGAAGACCTTCAAGTTGGACTTTAGCCCTCTGGGAGAGGTGACCGGCCGGTTTAACCCTGCCGAGTTTCCAGCGTTCTCCGACCAGACCATCTCCCACGTGCGGGAGGCGAACCGGCACGCCCTCTTGGCCATGCGCTCCGTCCTGGACCGCCTCATCGAACGGCTGGAGGACAAGGAGGGGACAACGCAGCCCACCCGCATTCCTGTGGAAGAGGGCGAAACGCCCACCAAGGGGCAGGCCTAGGGCCGGGCCCCCGGGGACAGTATGAGCACCCTGGTCCTGGGCATCGAGACCTCTTGCGATGAGACGGCCATGGCCGTGGTGGAGGACGGTCGCCGCCTCCTCACCAACGTGATCGCCTCGCAGATAGAGATCCACGCTCGCTATGGGGGAATTGTCCCCGAGGTGGCCTCCCGCCAGCACATCCTCCAGAGCACCCCTGTGTTGAGGCAGGCCACCGAGGAGGCCGGCATACGCCTTCAGGACATCACCGCCATCGCCGTCACCAGCGGGCCTGGCCTGGCCGGGGCCCTCCTGGTGGGGGTGAACCTGGCCAAGGGCCTGGCCTTCGCCCTGGGGGTGCCGCTCTTAGGGATTAACCACCTGGAAGGCCACATCTACGCCGCCTGGCTGGAAGGCGCTGACCCGGAGCATGCCCCCGGGTTCCCCCTGATGTGCCTAGTGGCCTCCGGCGGGCACACCGACCTCATCGTTATGCGTGGGCACGGGGAGTACACACTGGTGGGG
>SHYH01000072.1 GCA_009692865.1 Dehalococcoidia bacterium | reverse complement strand
ACTCCTTAGCAGGTTGTTGAAAAACCCTTTTCGACCCCCGATAGATGCGGGGCCTTCGGCGTCCCCCTCCCCCCTTCCTGTCCAGGAAGGGGGGAGGGGTTATATCTGGGGGACACCCCCAGACCCCCACCAAAGGGGCTTCGCCCCTCTGGACCCCCTTTTTCATCACCCTGTTAGCCTACGGTCCCTTCCAACTGCATCTCCAGAAGTCGCGTGGCCTCCACGGCGAACTCCAGAGGGAGCTGCTTGAAGACCTCCTTGCAGAAGCCGTTAATGATAAGGGCGTGGGCATCCTCGCCCGTCATCCCCCGCTGCTGACAGTAGAACAGCTGCTCCTCGCTCACCTTGCCGGTGAAGGCCTCGTGCTCTAGGTGGGCCGTGTTGTTACGCACCTCAACGTAGGGAGTGGTGTGGGCGCCGCACTGGTCGCCCAGCAGGAGCGAGTCGCACTGGGTGAAGTTCCAGGCGTTGTCCGCCGTGGGCATGATCCGGATAAGGCCCCGATAGGTGCCGCTGCCGTGCTGGGCCGAGATGGTCTTGGCAACGACGGTGCTCCGGGTGTTCTTCCCCATGTGAATCATCTTGGTGCCGGTGTCGGCCTGCTGGTACCCCTTGGTCACAGCCACCGAGTAGAACTCGCCGATGGAGTTGTCCCCCTGAAGGATGACGCCGGGGTACTTCCAGGTGATGGCCGCACCGGTCTCCACCTGGGTCCAGGAGATCTTGGAGCTTTTGCCCGCGCACTTGCCCCGCTTGGTGACGAAGTTGTAAATGCCGCCGCGGCCCTGCTCGTCGCCGGGGTACCAGTTCTGGATGGTGGAGTACTTGATCTCGGCGTTGTCCAACGTGAGGAGCTCCACCACGGCGGCGTGGAGCTGGTTGGTGTCCCGCATGGGTGCGCTGCACCCCTCCAGGTAGCTCACGTAGCTGCCTTCGTCGGCGATGATGAGCGTGCGCTCGAACTGGCCCGACTCGGCGGCGTTGATGCGGAAGTAGGTGGTCAGCTCCATGGGGCACCGCACGCCCTTGGGGATGTAGCAGAAGGACCCGTCGGAGAACACGGCGGAGTTAAGGGCTGCGTAGAAGTTGTCCGTGTAGGGGACTACCGACCCCATGTACTGGCGCACCAGGTCTGGGTGGTTCTGGATGGCCTCCGAGAAGGAGCAGAAGATGATGCCCTTCTTGGCCAACTCCGCTTTGAAGGTGGTGCCGATGGAGACGCTGTCGAAGACGGCGTCCACCGCCACACCGGCCAACCGCTTCTGCTCCAGAAGGGGAATGCCAAGCCTCTCGTAGGTCTTCAGGATTTCGGGGTCCACATCCTCCAAGCGTTCGATGTTGGGCTTCGACTTGGGCGCCGCGTAGTAGACGCCCTTCTGAAAGTCAATGGGAGGATAGTGGATGTGGGCCCACGTGGGGAGCTGCTCCTTCTCCACAAGCGACAGGAAGTGTCGCAAGGCCTTCAGCCGCCACTCCAGCATCCAAAGGGGCTCGTTCTTCTTCGCCACGATCCACCGGACCGTGTCCTCGTTCAGCCCCGGTGGGGCGGACTCCTCTTCGACCTCCGTCACCCATCCCTGCTGGTAGCCTTGGGTGGCCACCTCCCTAACGAGTTCGTTGCCGGTGGTCATCGCCTTACCTCTTCCACATGGCAGCTAGGAACTTGCGCTTTCAATGCGGCTCTCAATTGTGTACCTGTTTAGTCAACAACTCCAAGGGAAGTGTACCACCGGCTCAAGGGAGCGTCAAGGACTCTTCCCCCATTGCTCCACATCGTAGCGACAGCTTCCGAAACGACCTCGACTTCATTCGTTATGGCGAGCGCCAATGAACCCCGAGGGTCACCTAAGTTTCCAGAGGATAGTTGCGGTTCGGAAGGTTTTGTGGTATATGTGAAAAAGAAGCGGAGGGCGGCAGACAACGGAGGGGGATATGCCTTCGCGCTACCAGCGGGAGATCGAAGAGATCCTGTCGCAGACGGGCAAGACTGGCCCGCAGCTGCCAGAGACGCCTAAGGCCGAGAGTCAAAGTGCCTCCGGTGGTTGGGGATCGGTGGTGGCCCGGGCCTTTGCACTCCTACCCTGGCGCGTATCCCCAGCCAAACTGATGCTTTCCAGCGCTGGCATTATGCTGGCGGCTTTTCTTCTCAACAACTTCAATTCCCCGGTCGTGGGCCCCCTCGTCATCGTGGGCATCATTCTCTTCATCGTTGCCTACGCCCTCTTCTTCCTTCCCTCTTCCCGGCCAACCGCAGAGCGCCGCTGGAGAGGCCGACCTATGGAGTACCCTCGCGTCTTTTGGCGACATCGCCTGCGCCGATGGTTCAGGCGCTAGCCGATCGAGCTGCTTCAATCAGGATCGCCGCCACCTCCGGGCGGGTGAACGCCTCAGGCGGCACCTCTCCTCGGCGCAGCATCTCCCTCACCACAGTCCCGCTCAACGACACCCTCACCTCTTCGCCATGGGGACAGGTCTTGCTGGTGGCCATGCTCCCACAACGAGTGCAGAAGAAGGAGTTCTCAAAGAAGAGGGGGGTTATCCCCAGCTCTCCTGCAGGGAACTCCCTGAAAATGTGCTGGGCATCGTAGGTCCCGTAGTAGTTGCCCACGCCCGCGTGATCCCGCCCCACGATGAAGTGGCTGCACCCGTAGTTCTTGCGCACAATGGCGTGAAGGATGGCCTCCCGGGGCCCTGCGTACCGCATGAAGGCAGGGAGCACCCCCAGGACCACCCGATCCCGAGGATAGTAAAGCTCCATCAACGCCTCGTAGCACCGCATCCGCACATCGGCGGGGATATCGCCAGTCTGGGTCTCCCCGACCAGGGGATGGATGAACAGGCCATCCACCACCTCTAATGCGCACTTCTGCAAGTACTCGTGGGCCCGATGAATGGGGTTGCGCGTCTGGAACCCCACCACCGTCTCCCACCCTCGCTCGGCGAAGACACGCCTGCTCTCCACAGGGGAGGCCGGACAGTCGGCATACAGGGAAGGCTTCGGCCTGCGGAAAGCCCTGACCTTGCCCCCCAGGAGCACCTCGCCCTGTTCGTAGACGTACTGCACCCCGGGGTGACGCTGGTCGGTGGTGCGGTACACCTTCGTCGCCTCCTCCTCCCGATCGTAGGAGTAGCGATCCTCCAGCTGCAGCAAGCCGGCCGGCTCGCCCTCAGGACCCACCAGCCCTAGAGAGGCGCCCTCTTTCAGCCTGGCGCCCTCCTCCGAGGTCACGGCCAGGGTGACGGGGACAGACCAGGCCAAGCCGCTGGGCAAATGCATGGAACGAACCACCCGAAGGTACTCCTCATGGGTCAAGAAGCCCTCCAGAGGGCTAAAGGCCCCAGAGGCCACCATCTCCAGGTCGGAGAGCTGCCGGCGATTCAGAACGACCTTGGGAAGAGCGGGAAACTCCGCCCGCCAGCGGGACTCCTCTGCCTGCGCGAAAAACCGGTCTACAAGGACGCCTCCGTGGGGTTCAATCATAGGGGTTTCTCCTCATCAAACGTGAAAGGCCGGACACAGACGGCTCCCCCTTGGTCCTCCCGCTTGAGCGGGATCGAGACCAAGGGGGAGCCATGTTTCAGGGTCACCAGGGAATCTAGCTCTTGCCAATGCCGCCGATGGTGATGTGCACATCCTTCAAAGGATCGCTGACGTGGAGGCCGCACTCCTTGGCGTTGGGGTCGCTCTCCCACCACCAGCGACCAGCTCTGGGGTCCTCGCCCGCCAGCACGGCGCGGGTGCAGGGGCCGCACCCGATGGAGGGATAGTTCTTGTCGTGAAGCTCGTTGTAGGGGATGTCGTAGGCCCTGACGTACTCCCACACCTGGTCCGAGGACCAGTCGGCCAAGGGGTTGAGCTTGACCAGGCCCGGGTGGGCCTCATCCAGCTCCACCTTGCCGACGTTGGCCCGCGTGGTCGCCTGGTCCCGCCGCAGGCCGGTGATCCATGCGTCCACCGTCTTCAGGGCTCGCTCCACGGGCTCCACCTTGCGCACGCCGCAGCACAACTTGCGGAAGTCCACGGCCCGGTAGAAGAGGTTGAACCCGTTCTCCTTCACCATCGCGGCCACGGTGTCCAAATTGGGGTAGTAGGTCTCGAGGTTGGTGCCGTAGCGTGCCTTGATGAGGTCCATGAGCTGATAGGTCTCCGTCGGGAGCCTCAAAGTGTCCAGGGTGAACACCCGGCTCTTGCGGTCCAGCCGCCAAAGCATATCCACCAGCGCCACGTCCTCTGCCCCAAAGGCAGACGAGAGGGCGATGCGGGAGCCGTAACGCTCCAGCCCCCACTTGAGCACCTCTTGGGGCTCGCTCTTGGCGAAGCGGTCGTTGGCCTCCGCCGCCTCCGCCGCCGAGAGAGCGGCTACTCGTAGGTCAGACATCTGTTCAACCTCCTTGTGTTTTTGCGCCGTCTTCTGGGAGTGCGCCTAGCTTGCGCACTCTCCCTCGCCTCGCTCCATCTTGTACAGCACCGACTTCTCGTAGTCCATGTACATTTGGACGGTGTCCTTCCCCAAGGCCGGGACCTCGTTCATCTCGTGCAGGATAGCCTCGAAGGGGCCCGGGCCCAGGCGGGCGGCAAACTCCTTGAAGATCTCGCCGTCCTGGCGCTGCTCCTTGTAGAACTGCAGGAGCCGCAGCACAAGATCCGGCACCCGCTTGGCCGGGACCTTGCCTCTGGGCCGAATCCCGTAGCGCACATCGGCGTTCTCGTAGCTGCCACCCACAAACAGCTCGTAGGCCGGCACCTGGCCCCCCGTGGGTCCCTTCATGGCGGCCCCGTGAAAGCCGATATCGGCCATGTGGTGGCGGCCGCAGCCGTTGGGGCAACCGCTCATCTTGATGTGCATGCCGCGGACCAGGGGATCGCTCACCAGCCCATTGCTTCCCTCCAGAACATCGGTGACGGCCTTGTTCAGACCCATGGCGGAGGTGATGCCCAGCTTGCAGCTATCGGTCCCGGGGCAGGAGGTGAGGTCGGTGATCTGGTTCATTCCGGCGCGCCCCAGGCCCAGGGCCTTCAGCTCCTGGTAGATCTCGTACAGGTAGACCTTGGGCACCCAGCGGAACAGAAGGTTCTGCTCCGGGGTGGTATAGGCCCGATGGCTGGCATACTTGCGGGCGATCTGCGCCAGGCCCCGCCACTGGTCAGGGACCAGGTCGCCTCGGAAGACCGTCACACCCGCCAGGCAGTACCCCTCGTGCTGCTGCGGAGTCACGTTGGTAGCCTTCCAGAGCTGGAAGGCAGGGTCGTCCTCTCCCGCAGGGCGACGGACGCTGGTGGGAAGAGGCGGGACGTCCGCCTCCTCATCGTCGAACCAGAGGAGGTGGCTCCGATCCTCGTAGCTCTGGGCCCACGCCTGCTGCATCTCCTCCTCCACCAGGCGACGGAACTCCTCCATACCTACAGCGTGGACCAGCTCCTTGATGCGGGCCTTCATAATGCTCTTGCGCAGCCAGGCCGTCCGGTTGTACACCTGCAGGACCGCCTCGGACACCTTGAGGAACTCCTCCACAGGGACAAACTCGTAAAGCGTCTGGGCCACGAGGGCATGAATGGAGGTGCCGCCCCCCACCACAATCTTGAAGCCCTTGCGAGGCTGACCGTCCACCTCGCGCACCCGGGCGATAAACCCTATGTCATGCATAGCGGTCACGGCGCAGTCGTGCTCGCCGCAGGAGAAGGCGGTCTTGAGCTTGCGGGGCATGTTGTTCGTGAAGTCACGCCGGAGGAAGTTGCGGACGTAGGCGCCCAGGTAGGGCCGAACGTCAAAAGCCTGCTGGGGGTCCAAACCCGCCATGGGGCAAGCGACCACGTTGCGCACCGTGTTGCCACAGGCCTCTCGGGTGCTGAGCCCCACCCGCTCCAAAATGCGAAACACCTCGGCGGCCGTCTCCAGCGTCAGGTGGTGGATCTGGACGTTCTCCCTGGTGGTGATGTGGCCTTTTTGGAGGGGAGTGTACTTCTCGACAATCTCCCCCATGGCCTCCAACTGGTCCGCGTGCATAATCCCGCCGGGGATTTTTATCCGCATCATCTGGACATCCGACTGGCGCTGCCCGTACACCCCAAGATGAAGACGGAAGAACCTGAAATCCTCTTCAGTCGCCTCCCCTCGGCGAAAGGCCTCCACCTGGGCTTCGTACCCCTGGATCTCGTCGTCCTTGTACTGCATGATCGAAACAGGCTTGACGCCGTTTCCATTGCCGTTGGTGCTCATGGTCACTCTCCCTTCCCCATTAGACAGACCCCGTAGGTATCGAGTGCTTGGTCCCCATCGCCATCAGAATTGTGCCTGTGCCGTGCGAGCGCCCCCACTATTGTACAGCCACATCGAGGAGTCTTCATTAAGGACTGCCCACCCAAAGGCAGGGTGTTGACTAGAAATAACGGTAGAGGCTCCATAGGTTAAGAACAACCAGCGCCACTCCAACTGCTACTCCCAACACCCTAGCAGGAAGATGGCGGCTCAAATACGCACCAAAGGGGGCAGTAATGACACTGCCAACCACCAG
>SHYH01000071.1 GCA_009692865.1 Dehalococcoidia bacterium | reverse complement strand
TCCGGGCCGTGGCCTTCCAGTCCACCAGCTTCATAGGGTCCCCGGGCTGGTAGTCCCGAACCCCCATGGGTCGGGTGGTGTCCTGAAAGAGCCAGGAGCGGCGTTTGAGGTCGCCAAAGGGACGCAGAGCGGGAAGGCCAAGGTCCGAGAGAGGGACCACCCGCGGGTACACCAGCAGGTGGTGCACCGCGGGCTCCCTGGTGGTGCTCGTGAAGAAACCAAACAGGTCGCTGCTCTCCACCTGAGCGGGCCCAAAGCGGAAGTACCCCCGTCGCAAGCAACGGATGCGGTACTTCCAACGGACAGTTTCGTGCCAGGCTAAGGCCGTAGAGTGGGAGAGGAGAAAGACACCCTCACGGTGACTTGCCTTGAGAGCACCGTCCACCAGCTCGACGCCCTCAGGAAAGTCGTCTTCCACCTTAACCCTTGGGAGAGGGAGGAGCTTTCCGTTCCGCACCTCGACCGCGATGTCCACCTCCTCACCCTGGAAAGCTCGCACCGTGGCCATCTCCCGTTTGTAGGAGAGGTCCTCCAAGCACAGACGTCGCCAGGCCCACGAGAGTCCCAGGGTAAGGGCGCCCATGCCTCCCACGGCCACCAGAATCCCTTCGCGCAGGGCCAGCCCTACACCTGCCAGGACCAGAAAAAGGAGGGCGCCAAATCCACCTACCATCTAGGTCTCGTAAATGGGCACGGGAACACCGGTGAGGACCTCCTTCACCACCTGCTCCCCCGTCCCACCCCGGAGCCTCCCCTGCGCGCCAAGCATCAGGCGATGGGCCAGCACCGGCTCGGCCATCGCCTTCACGTCGTCGGGCAAGACGTAGTCCCGCCCCTGAAGGGCGGCGTGGGCCTGAGAGACCTTGTAGAGGGACAAGGAAGCCCGTGGGCTGGCCCCCAGGTCCACCATAGGATGCTGGCGAGTGGCCTGGGCCACCTGGATCACGTAGCGACGCACGCTCTCGTCCACCACCACCTTAGCCACGGTGTGCTGCATCTCCAAGAGCTCCTCCGGCGCCACGACAGGCTCAACGCCGACAGGGGGGTTGGCGTCCCCAAAACGCAGTAGAATGGCCGACTCCTCCTCAGCCGAGGGATAACCCAGGCGGACCCGGAGCATGAACCTGTCCAACTGTGCTTCGGGCAGAGGAAACGTCCCCTCCAGCTCTACCGGGTTCTGAGTGGCCACTACCAGGAAGGGGGAGGGGAGGCGCATGGTCACGCCCTCCACAGTGATCTGCTGCTCCTGCATGGCCTCAAGGAGGGCCGACTGGGTGCGGGGCATGGCCCGGTTGATCTCGTCCACCAGGAGGACCTGCACCAGGATGGGGCCTGGCCGGAACTGGAACTCGCCCACCTTCTGGTTGAAGTAGTAGAGGCCGAGGATGTCCGAGGGCATGAGGTCGGGGGTGCACTGCAAGCGGCCAAAGGTGCAGCGGAGGGACTGGGCCAGGGTACGGGCCAGGGTGGTCTTGCCGATCCCAGGCACGTCCTCGATGAGGATGTGGCCCCTGCACAGGAGGGCGGCCAGGGTCAGATCAACGGCCGCATCTTTGCCTACCACCACCCTGGCAATGTTGGCCTTGAGGCGATGCCCCAGCTCGTACACCCGCTCCAACCCACTCGTTTGCTGCATGCCACCCTCCTAAGGTGCCCACAGTGTATCGGGTGGATTGGCGTGTTGCAACCGCAGGGCGTGCCCTGCACCCACGCTGCGGTGCGTGTTTGAGGGTGAGGGTTCAGGTAGAAGGCAAGGCAGGGCATGCCCCGGCGGGGTCGCACCCAACCCACTCCACGTCAGACACCCCCTCAAAGCGCGTTGACCCTGTGCTTGTAGTCTTCACCGAGTTTTCTGATCGCCTGGAGGAGTTCGTTCATTAGGGCTTTCATCGCGTGTGCCTGGCTTGATGGCACTGCGGACACTCGATGAAAGACCCAGGTCTGACGACTCGAATCCTCCCCCTCCAATTGCGCCAGGGTAAGATTCATACACTCGAACGCTATCTCTGTGTGCTGACCTCGGTCTTTGTTCGCTGCCATACGGACAAGCTCCCCGGCAGGAACTACATACCAGCATCCCCGCTGGGGGGCCTGAACCATCAGCGGCGTGTACTTGATTGGGCGAATTTGATTCAGTGTCCCGGAACGGCCGGGGGGCGCATGACATTCCTTGATCTCAACATAGAAGTCTTGCTTATCAATGAGAACAACCGCATCTCCCTTTTTTTGATCGCCGCTCGCCCTAGAACCATCGACCAGCTCGAGAAAACGGGCTACAGCATGGTCTCCTTCCCTACGGATCGCTTGTCTAACCATAGGAATGACCTCTTTACGCTACAATCCTCACAAGAGCCTCCTTCGCAATTGATAGGCTGTCGGATCAAACCCCACCCATTCCACGTCCGGTACCCCCTCAAACCGTTTGGCCATGACCCGCAGGGCCTGCTCGTTGCTGTCCACGAGGATGAAGGAGCGCCCCTGCTCGTGGGCGGCCAGGCCCGTGGCGCCGCTGCCCGCGAAGAAGTCCAGCACCACGTTGCCTGGGTTGGAGGAAACGGCTACGATGCGCTTCAGAATGGCCAGGGGCTTCTGGGTGGCGTACCCCGTGCTCTCCTTGCCCCCAGGCGGGACGATGGTGTGCCACCAGACGTCGGTGGGGAGCTTTCCCCGTGCCGCCTTCTCTGGCCCCACCAGGCCGGGCGCCATGTAGGGGATGCGGTCCACGGCGTCCACGTTGAAGGTGTAGTGGTTGGAGTCCTTCACGTAGAGCAGGATGTTGTCGTGCTTGGCAGGCCAGCGGCTCTTTGATTTGCCTCCGTAGTCGTAGGCCCAGATGATCTCGTTGAGAAAGCACTCCCGCCCGAAGACGCTGTCCATCAGCACCCTGCAGTAGTGGACGGCCCGGTAGTCCAGGTGCAGGTAAAAGGAGCCCTGGGGCTTCAGCACCCGATGTCCCTCCCGCAGGCGGGGCGCCAGGAAGGCCAGGTACTCCTCCATGGAGGGGAACACGTCGGAGAAGGCGGAGGTCTCGCCCTTAACGGTGCGATAGCGCAGACCACGGAACCCCGTCCGGTCGCCCTCGTCGTCTCGCACCGTCTTCAGCCGAGTGCGCTGCTGCACCTTCCCCGTGTTGAAGGGGGGGTCCACGTAGATGAGGTCCACCGACTCCGCCGGCATGGCCTGGAGGACCGGCAGGTTATCGCCGAAGTAGATGCGGTTGGCCATGCCCCTCACTCATACCCTCTTCCCAATGGAGAAACTATCCTAACAGGGTGATGCCAGGCCCTTTCGACCATCCCCCTTTCCCCCTTCCTGGCCAGGAAGGGGGGGGGTCTAGCTATATGGGGGTGTCCCCCCCCATACCCCTGGCAGTGAACCTGGGTTCCCTGCACCCTCCTGCTTGCTTCTACCTAGGCGTTTGCCCTCAATGCCGCACGTAGCGTCGGTGCAGGGCTCGCCCTGCCTCAAGAGGGCAGGCGCGACCCCACCAGGTCGGGATGACCGCGCAGGAACTCCACCACCCCAAGGGGACGCCGCCCCTCAAGCTGCAAACGGCGCACCTCCAGGGCAACACCATCGCCGGTCGCGATGCCAAGGCGGCCCTCGCCGAGGAGAAACACCTGACCTGGGGCGCCCCGACCTGGGCCCCCAGCCACCGAGGCATCCAGCACCTTCAGCAACTTTCCTTGCCAGAGGGTGTAGGCGCCTGGCCAAGGGTCCAGGGCCCGGACCTGGCGCCATAACTGGGCGGCGGGCTGCCGCCAGTCCATCAACCCGTCCTCCTTGGTAATGCGCCGAGTGAGGGTGGCCTTACCGGGGTCCTGGGGCACCGCCTCAAGCTCCCCCTTGATCCACCGCGGGAGGGACTCCACCAGCAGGTCAGCCCCCACTTCAAAGAGGCGTTGGGTCAAGGCATCTCCTGTGTCGGCATCCTCCACTGGCACCACGC
Source organism: Dehalococcoidia bacterium (assembly GCA_009692865.1). Taxonomy (GTDB): domain Bacteria; phylum Chloroflexota; class Dehalococcoidia; order Lucifugimonadales; genus SHYH01. Next base: position 2,634 of record SHYH01000071.1, on the reverse strand, counting down.
GCTGAGCAACGACGGGGCCGGTGTCCATGCCCTCGTCCATGGCCATGATGGTGACCCCCGTGGCGGCCTCCCCATCCAGGAGAGCGGTGACCACCGGCGAGGGGCCTCGGTAGTGGGGAAGGAGTGAAGGGTGCACGTTGAGGCAGCCGTACTTCGGCAGGCGCAGCACCTCAGGGGGCAGGATGCGCCCGTAGGCGGCCACAACGATGACATCTGGAGAGAGGGCAGCTAGCCCCTGCAACGCCTGGGGAGCACGCCACGATGGCGGCTGATAGACGGGCAGTCCTCGCAGCAGGGCCTCCTGCTTGACAGGGGAGGCCTCCAGCCCACGCCCGCGTCCGGCGGGCCGGTCCGGCTGAGTGTACACTCCCTTTATCAGGTGGCCTGCGCCCAAGAGGGCGCCAAGCACCGGCAAGGCGTTGGCAGGGGTTCCCATGAAGACGACCGTGTTGGCCATATACCCCCAGTTTAAGCTACACCAATAGGGAAGCCTCGCAAGGGGGAAAACGGGGCAAAACAGGGAGTTTTACCCCTTGCGCCCCTCGCCCTTCGGGGCCTTACCCTCCGCCAGAGTCTTCCCCCGGAGCCACCCACACCCATGACCCAGCAGCAAAACGCCCATGACCTGTGGTCGAGCACCCTCGGCGTCCTCCAGCTGGAGGTTGCCCGCTCCACCTATGAGACGTGGCTGCGGGGCACCCAGGGGCTGTGGGGAGGAGAGGGCGAGCTGGTCATAGGGACACCGAACACCTTCGTCGCCTCCTGGCTGGAGCAGCGCATGTACTCCATGATCAAGCGGACGGTGGAAGAGGTCGCCAAGAGGCCCCTCGAGGTGCGGTTCCAGGTGGACGCCTCTGCTGGCGCTGCCCAGCTGACGCCAGAGCGAAGCGGCGGCCCTCCAACAACCCAACCCACCCGGCCGCGCTGGGCCACCTATGCAGGCAACCTGCTCAGCGAGAAGTACACCTTCGACACGTTCATAGTCGGCAAAAGCAATCAGTTGGCCCACGCCGCCTCCCTGGCCGTGGCCGAATCCCCCGGACGCCGGTACAACCCCCTCTTCATCTACTCCGACGTGGGCTTGGGAAAAACCCATCTCCTCCACGCCATCGGCCATCACCTTCGTCAGCAGGACCTCAACGTCCTGTACGTCAGCAGCGAGCAGTTCACCAACGAGTTTATCAAGGCCATTCGCGAGGGGACCAGCGACTCCTTCCGCAACAAGTACAGGAGCGTGGACGCGCTGCTGATGGATGACATCCAGTTCATCAGCGGAAAGGAGCAGACCCAGGAGGGGTTCTTCCACACCTTTAACGACCTTCACAACGCCGGCCACCAGATTGTCCTTACCTCTGACCGACCTCCTCGAGCCCTGGCCCTCCTGGAGGACCGCCTCCGTTCCCGCTTCGAGTGGGGCCTCATTGCCGACATGCAGCCCCCCGACCTGGAGACCCGCATCGCCATCCTCCAGCAGAAGGCCAGCATTACAGGCCGCACATTCCCCTATGAGGTCATCGACTATTTGGCTCGCAAGGTCCTTCGGAACATTCGCGAGTTGGAGGGAAGCCTCAACCGAGTCCAGGCCTACGCCGATCTCTCCAGCCAACCAATATCCATCGAGCTTGCCTCTCGCACCCTTGCTGACCTGCACTATGGAGCAGAGCCACCACCGCTGCCCCCCGCGCTTATCGTCGCAACTGTCGCCGAGCAGTTAAAGCTCAGCTCCAGCGCCCTCACCGGCAGCGGAAGGGACAAGAAAACAGCCCTGGCCCGTCACATCGCCATGTATCTGCTTCGGGAGGATGCACTGATGTCGGTAACGGAGATCGGCCGGCTCCTTGGGGGAAGGGACCACAGCACCGTGATAAACGGTTGCGGCAAGATCTCCTACCAAATCAACATAGACCCGGACCTTCGCCGCACCGTCATCGCTATCAAGGACTCCCTCCGAGAGGCTCACCAAACCAAGCTTACGTCCTAACCTCAGTAAAGCGGGGCGTGGGTAACTCCTCCTCCTGCGTGGACAACTCGGGTAAGACGTGGATAACTTCACCAACGATCGCCCCTCTAGCAGACCTCCCATTCCCTTTACGTAAAGACTCTCCACAGTCTGCCTCTTCTTACCCACGTCTTCTCTCTGTTACAATCACTCTGTGGCCTTAGCTATCTCCACAGTGCAAACCCTATTGATACTGTTATTACTCTAAAGACTACTTCCTCTAGAAATTTCTGATAAGAGAGAAATGAATGATAGATACAGTTACTCTGATCGCTATTGCTGGAAGAGGAGGGAAGGGAAGCGCAGGCTTTCGAAGAGAAAAGTTTGTGCCACGGGGAGGACCTGATGGTGGGGATGGGGGAAAAGGGGGTGACGTGTACCTGCAGGTTGACGGAAGTCTGAACACCTTGTTACACCTGCGGTACGTTACTCACTGCCGTGCTGGAGAAGGGGGAGATGGAGGAGGTAGACAGAAGACCGGGGCGTATGGGAGAAGCTTTATTGTACTGGTGCCTCCTGGGACGAGAGTGTGGAGAGGGGATGGTGAGGAGAAGATTCTTGTAGACCTCACCGGATCAGGTCAGGAGTGGTGTGCAGCGAAGGGTGGGTCTGGGGGTAGGGGGAACATCCATTTT
>SHYH01000070.1 GCA_009692865.1 Dehalococcoidia bacterium | reverse complement strand
CCCTCGCCTGAAGAGGTGCGCCGCCTTTTGGTGGGGGGGGAGATCACCGACTGCCGCCTGGTCCCCGAGGGGTCCAACTACACCTTCCTGGCCAAGGTGGTCGGCGAGGGAGACAGTTCCTGCCAGGCCATCTACAAGCCCCAAGCGGGAGAGCGCCCCCTCTGGGACTTTCCCCAGGGAACCCTGTACCTGCGAGAGTGCGCTTCCTACGTGGTGAGCCAGGCCATCGGCTGGGACTTCATCCCGCTCACCGTCCCGCGAGAGGGGCCCCACGGCATCGGTGCGCTGCAGCAGTTCATCGAGGCCAGGCGCGGAGGCACCTATTTCACCCTCCAGGAGCGTCACAAGGAACAACTGTGGAAGATGGCCCTATTCGACCTGTTTGCCAACAACGCCGATCGCAAGGCAGGCCACTGTCTCCTGGATGAGCATGATAAGCTATGGGGCATTGACCACGGCCTCACCTTCAACGTCGACCCCAAGCTGCGCACTGTCATCTGGGACTTCTGCGGCCAGGCCATCCCTCAGCCTCTTCTGGCCGACCTCATGGTGTTGCTGGGGCGGCTGAACACCGCCTCAGACCTCGCCCTCCAACTGGGGGAGATGCTCGAGGGCGAGGAGGTGCGGTGCCTGCGACAGCGGCTTCAGGCCATTCTGGCTAATCCCGTCTACCCGCTGCTCAATCAACGCTACAACGTCCCTTGGCCTCTGGTCTAGCAGGTTGCTGCATGACCCTTTTCGACAATCCCCTGCCCCTTCCTAGCCAGGAAGGGGCAGGGGATTGTATTTGGGGGATACCCTCAGACCCCCACCAATCCCGATGGGTCGTGACTGGACTCCCCCTTTCAATCACCCGCTAAAGACCCCTCCCTCAGGCCTCCACGCGTTACCGCACCGGGGTTTTCCGAATGGCCGCGGGGGCCACAATTCCCCCAGAGAGCACCAGCTTGATGGCATCGGGGACCGAGAGGTCGGTGTCGTACACCTTCGAGAAGGGCAAGACCACCAAAAACCCGGTGTAGGGCGTGGGGGCCGTGGGAATGTAGACCAACGCTTGGACGCCACCCGTTTCATCCTTGACGGTGCCCGTGAGGAAACCCACCGTCCACAAACCCGCGCTTGGGTACTCGATTAGCACCACTCGCTTGAAGCCTATCTCCCCGCTGCCGGAGAAGGACTCGATAAGCTGCTTGGCAGGCGAGTACACGGCGCGCACCAGGGGAATCCGCAGAAGCACCCCTTGGCCCCAGGTGAGTAGGCGGCGGCCGATCACGTTGCGGCCTACCAGACCCACCAGGTAGATCAGCACTAGGAGAGCCAGCAGCCCCAGGCCTGGGATGGCAAATCCGAATATCTGCTTCACCCCCGGTTGAAGGAAGCCGTCCAGCCGGTTGAACAGGTACCACAGGAGGACAAACGTGGCGGCCACGGGCACCATGAGCAGGACGCCTGCTATAAAAGTCTGCCTCAGATGAGCCGTCACGCGGGCCATGCGTCACCTCCCGACTTCTGAGGATGCTCCGAGGATGCCCCCAAGGGGCGTCCTCGGAGTAGGAGCAAGGGGATCTTCGTTGATGCTACCGGGGGCCCTTGGACAAAAGGGCACAAGCCTTGACGACGATCCCTAAAACTGCCTGTATCGGTTCACGAGTGGCAAGCGGCGGTCCCTGCCAAAGGCCCGAGGGGTGATCTTCACGCCGGGGGGCGCTTGGCGTCGCTTGTACTCGTTGCGGTCCACCATGGCTATGATCTGCTTCACCATCTCCGCGTCGTACCCCATGCCCACGATCTCCCCGTAGCTCTTGTCCTCCTCCACGTAGGCCTTGAGGATGGGGTCCAGCACGGCGTAGGGCGGCAGGGTGTCCTCGTCCTTCTGATCGGGCCTCAGCTCGGCGCTGGGGGGCTTGGCCATCACCGCCTGAGGGATGACGGGCTTGGGGCCCTGGGAGTTGCGCCACTCGGCCAGGCGGTACACCAGGGTCTTGGGCACGTCCTTGATCACGGCGAGGCCACCGGCCATGTCGCCGTAAAGAGTGGCGTAGCCCGTGGCCATCTCGCTCTTGTTGCCTGTGGTGAGCACCAGCCAGCCGAACTTGTTGGAGATGGCCATGAGGAGGTTCCCCCGAATCCGAGCCTGGATGTTCTCCTCGGCCACGTTGGGTTTGGTGTCCCGAAAGTGGGGCTCAAGGGTGTTGAGATAGGCGGAGAAGGCCTCTTCGATGGGGATCACCCACAGATCCATGCCCAGGTTCTCCGCTACCGAGCGTGCGTCCAGGATGCTGCCCTCGCTGGAGTAGCGGGAGGGCATCGCCACCCCCAGGACGCCTTCCTTGCCCAGGGCGTCGGCGGCGACGCAGGCCACCAGCGTCGAGTCGATGCCGCCTGACATGCCGATAATCACACGCTGGAAGCCGCTCTTGCGTATGTAGTCACGGGTGCCGGTGACCAGGGCGGTGTACACTTCGCCCACAGGGTCGTAGATGGCGGGGGTGCGCTGCGGCAGGGGACGCCGGGCCTTTGACCCTGGGTCGCCAGAGACGAAGACCCGCTCCGGTGTGCCCACCACCGCCAGATTCGGAAGATTCCCCTTCCGCCGCCGGGGATCGTGGAGGCGGGCCCGCAGCCCCGCATCGGCGTTGATGTCCACCACCACCAGCTCCTCGGCAAACTGGCTCCCTATGGCGATGCGATCGCCAGAGGGGTCGAAGACCATGCTACCACCATCGAAAACCAACTCGTCCTGGCCGCCCACCATGTTGGTGTAGGAGATGTACAGACCGTTGTCCGAGGCGCGGGTGGCCAGCATTTTCTCTCGAGAGAGTCGCTTGCCGGCGTGGTAGGGGGACCCGTTGATGTTGACGATGAGCTCTGCGTCCGCCTCCCTCTGGACCGCCGTGGGGCCCATGGCGTACCAGATGTCCTCGCAGATGTTCACCCCGACAGCCACACCGTTGATGGTGAAGACCGGGCAGGTGCGGCCGGGCTTGAAATACCGGTCCTCGTCAAAGACGCCATAGGTGGGGAGGAACATCTTGTGATAGATGCCCACCAAGCGGCCGTCAGAGGCTACGGCGGCGGCGTTGTGGATGTCGCCCTGGGCGTCCACAAACCCGTAGACGGCGGTGATGCCTTGGGTGCGGGAGGCCACCTCCCGCATGACCTTCAGGTTGTCCTGGATGAACTGGGGTTTGAACAGGAGGTCTTCAGGAGGATAGCCGGTGATGACCAGCTCCGGGAAGGCCACCAGGTCGACGTCCAGGTCGCGGGCCTCCTTGAGGAACTCCAGGACTTTGTGGGCGTTCCCTTCCAGGTCACCTACCGTGGGGTTGACCTGGGCCATGCCCAAGCGCAACGTACGCATCAAGAGTGCCCTCGTGCCTGCTCCCAAATAGACAGACCAATCTATAGGCAGTATAGCATACGAGGCCAGGAGCCAACTGCGAAGGCGACTCACCACGAGCGGGGTCGGCCGCGAGCCCTGCGTGGAGGCGCCTGCCTGGGCCGCGCGTTGACACCCAGCGCCCAGGACGTTAGCATGGCTTCCATCCACCATGTCAACTACCGACTCCTTGCAGCGGACCGCCCTTTATCCTGCCCACCTGGCCCTCGGTGCAAGGATGGTGCTCTTCGCCGGGTGGGAGATGCCCATCCAGTACCCCAGGGGTATCCTGGCCGAGGCCCGCGCAGTGCGTTCATCGGCTGGCATCTTCGACGTCTCCCACATGGGGCGCATTGAGATCACCGGTCGAGACGCCCCCGCCCTCATGGACCTGGTGCTCACCCAGGACGTGATGGGCCTCAAAGAGGGGCGGGCACGCTACGCCCTCCTGTGCACCGAGGAGGGCGGCATCACGGATGACGTCATCATCTACAGGCTAGGCCCGGACCATCTCCTCCTGGTGTGTAACGCCGGCAACCGACCTGCGGTGTGGCCGTGGCTCCAACGATGTGCCGGGGAGTTCAATCGAGTCGACCTGAAGGACACCACCGAGGCTACGGTGATGATCGCCCTCCAGGGGCCCCAGACCCCTGCTATCCTGGAGCGCCTGGCCCCTGGGGTGGCCTCGGCGCTGCGGCCTTTTGCCATCACCCGCGCCCAGGTTGCAGGCGTCCAGGCCCTGGTCGCCCGCACCGGCTACACCGGCGAGGACGGCTTTGAGGTGATGGCTCCGGCACAGGAGGGCGAACGCCTGTGGGGGCTCCTTATTCAGGGGGGCGCTGCCCCCTGCGGCCTGGGGGCCCGGGACGTGCTGCGCCTGGAGGCCGCCCTCCCGCTCCACGGCCACGACATGGACGTTTCCACCAACCCCTTTGAGGCGGGCCTGGAGCGGTTCGTCAACCTTCAGAAGGGGCGCTTCCTCGGCCAACAGGCCCTCCAGCGAGTCCATGCCAACGGCGTGGCCAGGAAACTGGTGGGGTTCGTGATGACGGGTCGAGGCATCGCCCGCTCAGGGTGCTCCATCCTGAGCAACGGTCAGGCTATAGGGCAGGTGACCAGTGGAGGCCCTTCCGCAACCCTTGACAAGAACATAGGCCTGGGCTATGTTGCCGTGGAGCACGCCCAGCCCGGCGCCTCTCTGATCATCGACATTCGCGGCAACCTGGTGGAAGCCCAGGTGGTCCCGTTACCCTTCTACTCCAGGAGGAGAGGCCTGTGACCGATCGCCCTACCGACCGACGGTACAGCCGAGAGCACGAGTGGGTCTTGACCGATGGCGGCACGGCGCTGGTGGGCATTACCGACTACGCTCAGGCGGAGCTGGGCGACGTGGTCTTCCTTAACCTTCCCGAGGTAGGCGCCCAGGTCACCCAGTACGGTAAGCTGGGAGAGGTGGAGTCGGTGAAAGCAGTTTCGGACCTGTTCTCCCCCGTGAGCGGCGAGGTGGTGGAGGTGCACCAGGAGCTCATGGAGCACCCCGAGTGGGTGAACGAGGACCCCTTTGGCAAGGCCTGGATGGTTCGTGTGCGCATGAGCGATCGCGCCGATCTCGCCAAACTGATGACCGCGGAGCAGTACGCGAAGTTCCTGGAAGGGTTGGAGCACTGAGGATCGAGACCCTGGAGAAAGCCCCCAATAGCGCGGAGGTGACCCAGGCCCATGACTAGCACCCCCTTCCGCTCCCCCTACATCCCCAACACCGACGAGGACCGCCGGCGGATGCTGGCGGCCATCGGCGTCGCCTCCACTGAGGAGCTGTTCCAGGACATCCCCCAGGCCTACCGCAACCCTCCCTTGCATCTGCCGCCGCCCGCCTCGGAGCTTGAGCTCCAGTGGGAGCTGCGGGCCCTGGCCGCCGAGAACGCCGTACCCGGCGACTACGCCTGCTTCCTGGGCTCCGGCGCCTACCACCACTACATACCCAGCGCCATTCGCGCCCTGGTGACCCGCGGCGAGTTCCTGACCGCCTACACCCCCTACCAGCCTGAGGTGAGCCAGGGCACCCTTCAGGCCACCTATGAGTTCCAGAGCCTCATCTGCCTCCTCACGGGCATGGAGGTGGCCAACGCCGGCATGTACGACGGCGCCACCGCCCTGGCCGAGGCCGCCCTTATGGCCTGCCGAGTCACCCATCGGAGCCGAGTGGCGGTGCTGGATACCGTCTCCCCTCGCTACCGCCAAGTGCTGGAGACCTACACCCGATCCCAGGGCGTCCAGGTGGAGGTGACGTCAAGAGAATCGCTGGCCTTGGGGCGAGACACCGCCTGCGTCGTCGTCCAGTACCCCAACCAGTTCGGCAACTTGGAAGACCTGGCCTTCCTGGAGCAGGCGACCCACCAAGCGGGGGCCCTCCTGGTGGCCTCCGCGTCGCCCATCCCGTTGGGCCTGCTGAAGCCCCCCGGTGAGTACGGGGCAGACATCGTGACGGGGGAGTGCCAGCCCCTGGGCATCCCCCTCAGCTTCGGCGGGCCCTACGTGGGCTTCTTCACCTGCCGCGAGCAGCACGTTCGCCAGATGCCTGGACGTCTGGTGGGGAAAACGGTGGACACCCAGGGCCGCACCGGCTACGTCCTCACCCTCCAGACCCGCGAACAGCACATCCGTCGGGAGAAGGCCACCTCCAACATCTGCACCAGCGAGGCCCTGGTGGGGCTGATGGCCACGGTGTACCTGGCCCTCATGGGAAGGCAAGGGCTGCGCCAGGTGGCCGAGCAGTGCTACCACAAAGCCCACTACGCCGCCTCTCGAATCGCCCAGCTCCCCGGCTACCGCCTGCCCGTTGAGGGGGAGTTCTTCCATGAGTTCGTGATGCAATGCCCTATCCCTCCAGCCATCCTCAACCGTCGCCTTCTGGAGGAGCGCATCATCGGCGGCCTGGACGTGAGCGATCAGGTCACCAACGGAATGGTGCTCTGCGCCACAGAGATGAACACACGCGAGGAGATTGACCGGCTCGTTTCGGCCCTTGCAAAGGCAGGGGAGGGTTAGAATGCCCAGCAACCTCCAGGAGATTCAGCGTCGTCTCCTCATGGACCGCAGCGTATCTGGGCGTACGGGGGTCACTCTCCCTGCGCTTGACGTTCCGCCGTCGCCTCTTCCCGGTCGTGATCTCCTGCGAGGCGACTTGCCGCTGCCCGAGGTGAGCGAGGGAGAGGTGGTGCGTTACTTCACCAACCTTAGCCAGATGAACTTCTCCGTGGACACCGCCTTCTACCCCCTGGGAAGCTGCACCATGAAGTACAACCCCAAGGTGAACGACGAGGCCGCTTCCCTGCCAGGGTTCGCGGGGATTCACCCGCTTCAGCCAGCGGAGACCGTCCAGGGGGCACTGAAGCTTCTCCACCGCCTCCAGGCCTCCCTGGCGGAGGTCACCGGCATGACCGCCGTCTCCCTGGCCCCCGTGGCGGGCGCCCACGGAGAGTTTCTGGGTATGCTCCTCATGCGGGCCTATCACGCAGCCCACGGCAATGGCCATCGGAAGACGGTCCTGATCCCCGATAGCGCCCACGGCACCAACCCCGCCTCGGCAGCTATGGCCGGCTTCCAGGTGGTCAGCGTCCCCTCCGACCCTCATGGCAACATGGACCTGGTGGCCCTCCGCCAGGCCGCTACGGAGGACCTGGTGGGGTTGATGGTCACGCTGCACAGCACCCTGGGCCTCTT
>SHYH01000069.1 GCA_009692865.1 Dehalococcoidia bacterium | reverse complement strand
CGCTGGGCCTCCACCACACCTACCAGGGACATGGAGCCCGCCAGCAGCAGTACACCCACCAGAGAGAGGACCAGCGGCACCTCGTAGCTCACCAGCATGGCCACGGCCCGCATGGCTCCCAACAAGGCATACCGGTTCCCAGACCCCCAACCCGCCATGAAAAACCCCAGCGTCTCCACCGTGCCCATGGCGACGACGAAGAGGACGGCCACGTTCAGGTCCACCAAGTAGGCCCCCGCTCCAAAGGGAATCACCGCCACCATGATCAGCACCGGCGTGAACAAGACCAGGGGCGCCAGGTTGAACACCCACCGGTCCGCCTCCTTGGGGACAATGTCCTCCTTGAACAGCAGCTTCAGGGCGTCGGCGATGGGCTGCAACATCCCGTAGGGCCCCCACCGGTTGGGCCCAATGCGCTGCTGGAACCTCCCCAGGAGACGCCGCTCCACCCAGGTGAACAGGGCGGTCGCAACAAGGACAACGTTGGCTATCACACCCACCAAGGCCAGGGCAGTGATCCCGTAGGCCAGCCAGTCCAGGGACTCGGGCAGCAACCCGTCCAGGAACCGGTGCACCAGTTGGTAAAGGTTGTTCTGTTCCACAGGGCCCACTACCGGTCCACCTCACCCATGTTGATGTCTATGCTGCCAAAAATCACCACCAGGTCCGCCAGCTTGTACCCGATGAGCATCTCCCTCAGCAGCGTCAGGTTGATAAAAGAGGGCGCGCGTATCTTACACCGGTAGGGGGAGATGCCACCGTCGCTCACCAGGTAGAACCCCAGCTCTCCCTTGGGCGCCTCGACGGGAACGTAGGCTTCCCCCACAGGGGGCCGGAAGATCAGCGGCACCCTGGTCCGCACAGGGCCGGGCTGAATCTGCGCCATGCACTGCTGAACAATGCCCACGCTCTGGCGCATCTCCTGCATCCGCACCCAGTACCGGTCGTACACGTCGCCCGCCTTGCCCACGGGCAGATCGAAGGCCATCCGGTCGTACACCTCGTAGGGGGCCGCCTTGCGCAGGTCCCAGGCCACCCCGGTGGCCCGAAGCACAGGGCCGCTGATGGAGGCGTTGATGGCGTCGTCAGGCGACAGGACGCTGACCCCCCTGGCCCGGCTCAGCACGATCTCGTTGCTCGTCAACAAGGCCTCGTACTCGTCAATAAAGCGGGGCATCTCCCCGAGGAACCGCCGCAACGCCGGCCAGAAGTCATCGGGGGCGTCCTGGAACACCCCACCCACCCGCATGTAGCTGTTGGTGATCCGCGCTCCGCACAGCATCTCGAACAGGTCCAGAATCCGCTCCCGCTCCCGCATGCAGTACATCAGCGGTGTCGCGAAAGCGCCCAGGTCCTGCAAAAGAAAGCCCGTCGCCACCAGGTGGCTGGCAATGCGTTGAAGCTCGGCGGCGATGACGCGGAGGTACTGGCCCCGCTCCGGCGCATCGATGCCCCCCAGCTTCTCGCAGGAGAGCACGTAGGCCTGGTTGTTGGTCATGGAGGAAACGTAGTCAAGCCGGTCCGTCAGGGTGATCACTTGGGTGTAGTTCCGCTCCTCGGCCAGCTTCTCCGTCCCCCGGTGCAGGTACCCGAAGACAGGCTCCACGTCCAGGACCATCTCGCCGTCAAAGGTCACCCGCAGCCGGAACACCCCATGGGTGCTGGGGTGCTGGGGGCCCATGTTGATGGTGACCGGCTCCGTGCGGAGGGTCGCCGATCTCTCCTGATCGCTCCTATCCACCCAGGTGGTCCTTTCGATGGGGGTGGCCGGGGAACCCCTCCCACAGCATGATCCTCTTCATATTCGGATGGCCCTCAAAGGCGACCCCCATCAGGTCCCATATCTCCCGCTCCTGGAGGTTGGCCCCGCGCCAAACCGAGACCACGGAGGGCGCCGTGGGCCTCTCTCGACCGTACACCCTGGCCTTCACCACCGCCCGGTGGTTATGACGGATGGAGGTCAGGTGGTACACCAGCTCAAAGTGCTCGATGTAGTCCACCGCGCTGATGGAGGACAGGAAGTCAAAGGCCAGGTCCGGCGTCTCGCGCAACCACCGGCACAACTCGACCAACCGGCCCGGCTGCACCCACACCCAGGCATCGTCCCATGACTCCACCGTGCCGGGAAAGGCATCCTGGAGACGGTGGGCCAGGTCCCCTCCGGCGACCAGTCTGGTCATCTAGTGTCCCGTCCGTTAAGTTCGTTTGTCATTGCGAGCCCCGACTTCGTCAGGGCGTGGCAATCTCATGGCCAGCGACGAGATTGTTTCGTCGTCCCAATTCGTCGGGACACCCACATTAGCCAAGCACCTCGGCCCTTGCTCTGGACCACTCCGGGCCTGTGAGGAAATCACGGACTCGGCAGACGATGGGGCCCCGCCCCAAATTGCCACGGGCGGGGACGCCCTCGCAATGACAATTCCCTCACATGCCTCACCGTAGCGTGGATGCAAGGCACGCCCTGCTAGGGCCGCTCCTCGCCCGCCCTGGTGCCGGCCAGGCTGTACCGCTTGATCTTCTCGTGGAGCTGCATGATGCCGTACATCAACGCATCGGGGCGCGGAGGGCAACCGGGGACGTACACATCCACCGGCACAATGTGGTTCACACCAGGGACCACGCTGTAGGACTGGTAGTAAGGCCCGCCACTGGTGGCGCACACTCCCATGGAAATGACCCACTTGGGCTCCGCCATCTGGTCGTACACACGGCGAATGGCAGGGGCCATCTTCCACGTCACCGTCCCCGCCACGATCATCAGGTCCGCCTGGCGCGGCGTGGCCCGGAAGGCCTCCATGCCAAAGCGGGCAATATCGAAGCGGCTCATAGCCGAGGCGATCATCTCAAAGGCGCAGCAGGCCAGCCCAAAGCTCAGGGGCCACACGGCGCTCTTCCTCCCCCAGTTCAGCAGCGCGTCCACCGAGGTCACCGCGACCCCCCGGTGAAGCCCCTCCTGCACCGCCAGCAAGGGCTCCGGGTAAGGCTCTGCGCGCTCCACCTTCAGGGCCGAAATGACGTCGCCCTCACGCCGGTCCAGGTCTGCGGTAGTAAGGGATAGGGGCAGGCGCACCCCTTGCAATCCTTGGTTCATGCCGCTACCTCCACTCCAACCCCTTCTTTTTCCACGCGTACACCCAGCCAACCGTCACAAGGCCCACGAACACCATCACACCCCCCAGGGCAGGCCAGCCAAGACCCAGAGCGCCCAGGTTCCGGAGCTCCACGGCCCACGGGTACAAGAGCACCCCCAAAACATCAAAGACCAGGAACAGCAGGGCAAAAAGATAGTAGCGGAAGTTGAACTGGATCCACTTGCCCCCAATGGGCTCCATGCCGCACTCGTACATCTCCAGCTTCACGCTGGTGGGGCGTTGGGGCCTGAGGCCGAAGCGGGCACCCAGCCACGACGCCGCCAACATGCCCGCTGGGACAGCAACAGCGACCCCCGCGAGGAGGAGGACGAGACCGTATTGGCGGAAGTAGTCTTCCAGAATAGGCCTCAGCTACGGGAGATTGCTGGCGACTATAGCACAGGGCCAGTGAGATTTCAAGGCAAGCCTCCGCCCCAGGCCGTCCAGAATCCCTCGGCATTCATCGGACGGAGAGTCGCAGCACGGCAAGCGCCTGAGAAGAGGCGGAGGGGCAAGCCCTAACCTGATTTCCGTCACCCTTGACGACAGGAAAGGGGGCACGCACAATGGGAGCCAATCACTCGTAGGAGGTAGACTATGGCCGACCGCACGCTTCTACGAATTGGCTCTCTCTCAGCTATCATCGGCTCTATCCTCTCCCTCGTCGGCAATATCCTCTTCCCCCGAGCTGACGACCCCACCAACGTTACAGCCTTCCTGGAGAAGGCCGCCGACAGCTCCATCTGGGTTGGCGCCCACATTGGCATCCTCGTCGGCGTCCTCCTCACCACCGGCGAGCTTGTGGCCCTCTAACGCTCCATCACCGACCAGCCTGGGGCAGCCCTGGCGCGCCTCGGTTTTGCAGCGGCCCTCCTCGCCACACCCGTCCTCTTTGTGGTTCTCGGCACCGAGGCCATCGCCTTGAAACAGCTCGCCGATTCCGGCAGCCCCATGGCCGAGGCGATCTATTGGATCGACTTCGGTATCTTCACCGTCTGAGTTATCACTTTCGGGTTCTCCACAACCCTCTACGGCCTCGCCATTGCCATGAGCCGGGTCTATCCCAGGTGGCTGGGGTGGCTAGCCATCGTTAGGGGTGTCGGGTCCTCCGTTGTCGGCGTGCTTCAGGCCTACAACGGGCCATCGGTGCTCTTGACCTACCGGCTCTTTCCCATCTTTGCGGTCGTGGTCATCGTCTGGATCTTCATCATGGGGGTTCTCATGTGGCGCAACGCAGGCGCCGCAGCCTAGCTCCGCGCTATGAAGATGCAACCCTCGCTGGAACGGGCATTAGGGAGGAAGGGGATTGTGGGGGCGTGACTCCCTTCTCCCCTGCGGGGAGAAGGTCAGGATAAGGGGGCGCCCACGCTTCGGCAGGTGCTTGACGGGGAGCGCTCAGGTGGTAGGCCGCCAGGAGGGTGCAGGGAACCCGGGTTCCCTGCCTGGGGAGTGGAGGTGTCCCCCGAATTCAATCCTATCTCCCTCTCCCGGAGGGATAGGGCAGGGGTGAGGCCTGAGCCTGCACGCCCCGCAAGTGCAGATCACCACTGCCTGTGATCACCTCCCGTAGCGTGGTTGCAGGGCACGCCCCACCAACAGCTCCAGCGCAGCGGCCTCCTCCAGCACCCCTTGCTTGATGGCCAGGTCTGTCTCCAGCAGCGCCTCGTGCAGCGCCCGCACCTCTTCCCCAGAGCGCTGGCGAGCCTGCTGCAGGAGGTTCTGAAGCGGAAACCCCAGGCGCACCCCTACCCGCCGTCCCACCTCCTCAGGAGCGAGTCCCTCGGCCAGGGCCTCCTGCGCCTCCAGCAGCAGCCGCACCTGACGTCCCAGCATCACCAGGAGGTAGCCAGCATCGGCGCCATCGCGGAGAAGCGTCTGGAGGGCGGCCATGGCTACAGGAAACCTCCGCTCCACCACACCGTCCACGAACTGAAACACCGTGGCCCCCTGCTCCCCCGGGACCATCAGGCGGACGTCCTCCACACCGATAGAGCGATGGCCTTGAGTGAAGAGGGACAGCTTCTCCATCTCCTGGCTCAACGCCCACAGGTCGCTCCCCACGCGCTTCGCCAGCAAAGCGACCGCCTGGGGGGCGATGGTCTGGCTCCGGCTCCCCAACCACTCCCGGATCCACGCCGGGACCCTTTCCGGTGGCAAGGGGTCAAATCGACACACCTCCGCCACGCCCTGGAGGTCCTGGAGGAGGGCGTTCGCGGGCCCAACAACGCCCCCCACCAGGACCAGCGTTGTTGTGGCAGGTACACGCTGCTCGACATATGGTCGGAGCCCCGCCCACGGCCCCAGCTCCCCCTCCCGAGCGCGACGCCCCCGGGAAGAGCCACGTCGGCCCTCCCTGGGCTCAAACCGGGCCAGGAGACCGGACACCACCACCAGGCGTTGCCGGGCCAGGAAGGGCATGGCACTGCACACCTGGACAAGCTCCTCCAGAGTGAGCCTGGCCCCCTCCAGGTTGGAGACGTTGCCAACGGCCATTTCAGGCGGGCCAACTTCCACCCGAAGCCGGGCCAAGGCCTCTCCTCTGGAGAAGTCGTCCTCGCCCAGGTAGAGGAACACCGACATACCGTTCCCACCCCCATCGTTTCTCGCTATACTGTACCCGAAGGTCAGGCGCACCACCAGCAGGGCCCGTCGAGCAGGCTGCGGAAAAGGGGTGTCCAGAGGGGCGAAGCCCCTTTGGCAGGGGTATGGAAGTGTCCCCCAAATATAATTTCCTCCCCCTTCCTGGTTAGGAAGGGGGACGGGGAGATGGTCGAAAGGGTTTTTCAGCATCCTGATAGGAGAAGCATTTGCAAGTCATCACCCATCAATCAGTAGGCCGCTACCTCCTGGGGTCCTACCTAGGAGGCACCAGCATGGCCAGCGTCTACCTCGCCACCGACCCAGCGCGCGCCCAACAAGTAGCCCTCAAGCTCCTGCGCCCCTACCTCTCCCAAAACAGCAGCCTGGTGGAGCGGTTCCTCCAGGAGATGGAGCGGGTTCGGGAGCTTCAGCACCCCAACATCCGCCGGGTCTACGAGGCTGGCCAGGCAGGCGACCTCTGCTACGTCGCCATGCAGTACACCCCTTGGGAGAACCTTCGCGAGCGATTACGCTACCCCCTCCCGCCCCAGGAGGCCCCGGCTATAATCGGCCAGGTGGCCCAGGCCCTCGACTTCGCCCTGCGCCAGGACGTGCCCCATCAAGACCTCAAGCCCAGCAACATCTTCGTGGGGCCCGACCTCGAGGTCCTGGTGACCGACTTCGGCATGGACCTGCTGAACCAGGCCCATCAGACCCTCATGAAGACCGACGTCTCCAGCCCCATGGCCGTGTACCGGGCGCCGGAGTTGGCCCAAGGCGCTCCCCATGACCCCTACACCGACATCTACTCCCTGGGGGTCCTGGCCTACGAGCTTCTTACCGGGAGCCTCCCCTTTAACGCCCTCACCGCTTCCACGGCCCTGGTCCGCCAGCTCACAGGAACGCCTCTCCCTCCCAGCCGTGTCAACACTACCCTGCCCGCAGCGGTAGACCGTGTCATCCTGCGAGCCCTGAACCGCCGGCCGGAAGCTCGGTTCTCGACCGCCCAGGAGTTCCAGAAGGCTCTAGACGTGGCCCTCAGCCCCCCGGATACCAGGGTACGCCAGACGCCGGCCCCTTCCCCCTCGGCGGCCCCTGAGCCCGCTCGAGGAGAGGCTGTCGCAAGCCTGCCAATGGAGGCGCCCGCAGAGACCAGCCAGGTCATGGTCCAAATCTGCCCCCGCTGCGGAGCAGCCAACGAGCTCTCGGTGCACTACTGCCTCTCCTGCTGGGGCCGCCTCATCGACACCAGCGTGGTGAACCTTCAGGAGGCGGAACGGCTCCTCCTCCAACGGCAGCGGAGCAGGAGAAGGAGGCTCATCCTGAGGGCCGCCCTCCTCGCCGTGCCCTCTCTGGTCCTGGCGGTGGTGCTCGTCAACGCCTTCGCCGTCCCCCCAGCCCCACCGCCTCCGGTCACCGACCCTACCCTCCCCTCCGACTCGCGCCCCGGCGAGT
>SHYH01000068.1 GCA_009692865.1 Dehalococcoidia bacterium | reverse complement strand
GGGATCGTGGGTTCGAATCCCACCCTCTCCGCCATCCTCCTACGGAGGGGCGCCCCTTCATGGATGACCTGAACTATTGGGTTGCCTTCAACCGGATCCCCGGCATGGGCACCGTGCGTTTCCGCACCCTGGAGCAGGCCTTCACCACCATGGTGAGCGAGTTCCCCCTGGGGACCCCGCCCGAGACCCGTAACTTCCCCCGCCGCAACCGCATCATCAGCGGCATGACCCTAGGCACCCTGGTGGTGGAGGCCGGCGAACAGAGCGGCGCCCAGTGGACCGTGGAGCACGCCTTGCAGCAGGGGCGCGAGGTCTTCGCGGTCCCCGGCAGCATCTTCTCACCCGCAAGCGAACTGACCAACCGCCTGATCAAGGACGGGGCCAAGCTGGTGACCGAATACCAGGACATCCTGGAGGAACTGAACCTGACCGCCGTGGCCAAGCAGATGGAGTTCCAGCCACTGCTGGCCTCCTCCACGTTAGAGGACCAGATCCTCAGCTACCTCTCCCTGGATCCCACCCACATCGACGAAGTGAGCAGGGCCAGCGGCTTGCCCATTCCCACGGTAAGCGGTACCCTTGCTATGATGGAGCTTTAGGGTCTGGTACGACAGATGGGAGGGATGCGCTACGTGCGTACCCGCGAGACTATGGCGGCGTACGGACACTAGCGTCCTCTTGTATGGGCAATTCATGAAATTGCCCCACCGTCGAACCCCCAACCCTTGGGTGACAGCACCAGTGGGGTGATAAAAAGGGGAGTCCAGAGGGGCGAAGCCCCGGAGCCTGCCCTGAGCAAGGCCGAAGGGACAGGGGCCTGGGGGTATCCCCCAGATACAATCCCCGCCCCTTTCCTGGCCAGGAAGGGGGCGGGGGGATGGTCGGAAGCGTTTTTCATCACCCTGTCGGCTTATTCAAGGCACACAGAAAACAGGAGACGAGCGGGCAACCGAAAAGATGCCAAAAAACCTGGTCATCGTAGAGTCGCCAGCCAAGGGAAGGACCATCGAAAGGTTCCTGGGATCCGACTATGCCGTGATGGCCTCCCTGGGCCACGTCCGTGACCTTCCCACCAGCGCGATGGGGGTGAGCGTCAACGACGGCTTCACCCCCGAGTACGTGATCCCGCCAGGGAAGAAGAAGGTGGTCCAGGAGCTGAAGCGAGCAGCTAAGGGCGCCTCCATGGTCTACCTGGCCACTGACCCCGACCGGGAGGGCGAGGCCATCTCCTGGCACATCATGGAGGCCCTGGGCCTGAAGGCCAGGTCTGTACGCAGGGTGGTGTTCCACCAGATCACCCCCGAAGCCATTCGAGAGGCCTTCCAGCACCCCAGGGAAATCGACCTGAGCCTCGTCAACGCCCAGCAGGCCCGGCGCATCCTGGACCGCCTCGTGGGCTACCGCCTGAGCCCCCTTCTGTGGACCAAGCTCCGCTGGCCGGGCCTCTCCGCTGGACGAGTCCAGTCGGTTGCCTTACGCCTCATCGCTGAGCGGGAGCAAGCCATCCTTGCCTTCGTCCCCCAGGAGTATTGGAGCATCGACACCAAACTCCAACGCCAGCTGGGAACCTCCGGCGAGAGCCCCTTCGGGGCCGGCCTCTACGGGATCCAGGGGCACAAGGGCCGGCTGGCCATCCACTCCGGGGAGAGGGCCAGGGAGATCGTCGAGGAGCTGAAAGGCGCAGCCTACAAGGTCGCCGACGTCGAGCGCAAGGAGCGACGCCAACGGCCCGCCGCTCCCTTCACCACCAGCACCCTCCAACAGGAGGCCTGGCGAAAGCTCCGCTTTGACGCCCAGCGCACCATGCGCGTGGCCCAGGCCCTGTACGAGGGCCTGCCTCTAGCCGGAGAGGGCGAGGTGGGCCTCATCACCTACATGCGCACCGACTCCACCACAGTGGCGCCCCAGGCGGTGCACGAGGCGCGCGAGTACATTGGGCAGCGGTTCGGCCAGGAGTACGTCCCTCAACGGCCAAAGGTCTACACCACTCGCACCAAGGGGGCCCAGGAGGCCCACGAGGCCATTCGCCCCACAAGCCTGACGCGGGAGCCCCGGCAGATAGCCTCCGCCCTGAGCCGTGACCAGCAACGCCTTTACGAGCTCATCTGGATGCGGATGGTGGCAAGCCAGATGGCGGACGCCCTCCTGGACGCCACCTCCGTAGGTATCCAGGCCACTCCCCCTCAGGGGAAGATCGTCTACCTCTTCAGGGCCACAGGCAGTCGGCTCAAGTTTCCAGGATTCCGCGCCCTCTACCTGGAGGGCCTGGATGATGATGACCGGCAGGATGGGAATTCTCTCCCCGACCTGGCCCCTGGGAATCTGCTCACCTGTCTGAGCCTGGACCCTGGGCAGCACTTCACCCAGCCCCCGCCACGGTACACCGAGGCCACCCTCGTCAAGACCCTGGAGGAGGAGGGCATCGGCAGGCCCAGCACCTACGCTCCCACCATCGCCACCCTGCTGGCGCGGGAGTACGCGGTGCGAGAGGGTGGACGGTTGACCCCTACCCCACTGGGCACGGCGGTCAACGGCCTGCTCACCGAGCAGTTCCCCGACCTCATCGAGGTGGGGTTCACCGCTCGCATGGAGGAGGAGCTGGACGAGGTTGCCCGTGGCGAGCGGGAGTGGGCTCCCTTGCTCCAGGAGTTCTACGGGCCCTTTGACGCTGCGGTGACTCTGTCCCAGGCCAACCATCAACGGGTGCACGTGGACGCTGGACAGCAGTGCCCCGTCTGCGGAAAACCCATGGTGATCAAACGAGGACGGTTCGGGCCCTTCCTCTCCTGCAGCGACTACCCCGAATGTCGCCACAGTCAGCCGATTCGCAAGTCCATGGGGGTGGCTTGCCCCGAAGACGGCGGTGACCTCGTAGCTCGCCGGAGCAAGAGCAAGAAGGGGAGGGCCTTTTACGGCTGCTCCAACTTCCCCAAATGCACCTTCACCATCGGTCAACGACCCCTGCCGCAGCCCTGCCCCCAGTGCAGCAAGCTGCTGGTGGTCAGCGGCAGAGACAAGGTCCGATGCACCGCGTGTGGCTTTACAGGCCCCCGTTCTGAGGAAGAGCCGGAGGTGGAAGCAGCGGTGGAAGTGGCGGTGTAGCCCCATGACCACCAAGACCTCCCACCAGCCGCAGATTCAGGAGTTCCAGGCCTACCTTCAGGGCGAGCGAGGGCTTTCCCCCACCACGGTCCGCAACTACCTGGCGGACGTGGAGCCCTTTCTGATGTTCCTTCAGAAGGAGGGCGTCCCGCTAGACAAGCCGGAGGGGGCAGACCGGCCCCTCCTCAGGCGCTATCTGGCATGGCTCATGGAGCTGGGGTACTCCAGGGGAAGCATCGCCCGCAAGGTCAGCACCCTGCGCTCCTACCTCCGCTTCCGCCAGGCCCGGGGGGGCTCAGCCGCGTTCATCCCTCCGCGACGGTTTGGGCCACGAAGGACCCAGCCACCGCCAACCTTCCTTGGGAAGGACGACGCTTCTCATCTGGTGGAGGCGCCGGACCTGTCACGCCCCACGGGCCTGCGGGACCGCGCCCTCCTGGAGTTGCTCTACGCCGCCGGCCTGCGGGTCAGCGAGGCGGTGGGCCTGGACATCCAAGGCCTTGACCTGCCCCAGCGGGAGGTCCAGGTCACAGGCAAGGGCGACAAAGAGCGAAGGGTCCCCATGGGACGGCCGGCGGCCCAGGCCGTAGAGAGGTATCTACGGGAGGGGAGGGCGCGGCTGCACCCCCGGACGGCGGAGCAGGCCCTCTTCCTCAACGCCGCCGGCAAGCGCCTCTCCCAGCGGAGCGTGCAGCGGCTGGTCAAGAGGTACGCCCTGGAGGTGGGGGCAAACCCGGCCACCCACACCCACACCCTGCGTCACACCTTCGCCACCCACCTCCTGGACGGCGGCGCAGACCTGCGGGTGGTGCAGCACCTTTTGGGCCACGCCAGCCCCCGAACCACCCAGGTGTACACGCACCCTACCCTGGCCCAGGCCCGCCGCCTCTACACCCTGGCCCACCCCTTGGCCAGCCCCAACGAAACCTCGCCCCTGGAGGGCCAGGCAGATGAGAGCCGTCCCCTTGCCCAGGAGGCGTCATGAAACTGCTGGTGGTCCAAGGCCCCAACCTGAACCTCCTAGGCCGTCGAGACCCCTCGGTGTACGGAACCATGACCCTGGAGGCCATCCACGAGCGGCTGCGGGACCGGGCCCGCCATCTGGGGGTGGAGCTAGCCTTCTTCCAGTCCAACTTGGAGGGCGCCCTCATCGACTTCCTGCAACGCGATGCGCCCCAGGCCGCCGGGGTGATCATCAACCCTGGAGCCCTCACCCACTACGGCCTCTCCCTGCGGGAGGCCCTGGTGGACACCGGGTTGCCGGTGGTGGAGGTCCACCTGTCCAACATCCATGCCCGAGAGGCATGGCGCCAGCGGTCCGTGGTGGCCCCCATCGCCGTCGCCCAGGTCTCAGGCATGGGATGGAGGGGATACCTGGCGGCCCTGGACTTCCTGGTAGACCGCATCAAGGAGGAAGCAGCACCGTGACCACACGCCTGCAGCGACTGCGCTCGACGCTCCAGGAGAGGGAGATGGACGCCCTCCTGGTGTCCACGCCCGAGAACCGGCGCTACCTTTCGGGGTTCGCGGGCTCTGCAGGCTTCCTCTTCGTCACCCAGAAGGACGCCATCCTGGCCACCGACTTCCGCTACATCGAGCAGTCGGCCCACCAGGCGCCGGACTTCGAGGTGGTCCGCATCGGCCGAGACCTTGGCTGGCTGGTGGAGCTGTCGGGCAAGGCGGGCGCTCGTCGTATCGGCTTCGAGGGCGACAACCTCACCGTCGCCCAGCACCACCGCATCACCGAGGCCCTCAAGGAGGCCTCTGCCCAGGAGCGGGTGCGTCTGATCAGCACCTCGGGCATCGTGGAGGAGATCCGCGGCGTGAAGGACCCCCAGGAGCTGGCGCTGCTGGAGAAGGCGTCGACCATCAGCGACCAGGCCTTTGAGGAGGTGGCGCCCACCATTCGCGCCGGCGAGCCTGAGAAGGAGGTGGCCTGGCGGTTGGAGCAGGTCATGCGACGCCTGGGGGCGGAGAAGGTCTCCTTCGACACCATCGTGGCGTCAGGCCCCAACGGCGCCCTTCCCCACCACCTGGCCTCCGACGACCTCATCCAGGAGGGGGCGCCCATCGTCATTGACATGGGCTGTATCTACCAGGGGTACTGCAGCGACATGACCCGCACCATCTTTCTTGGCAAGCCCGACGACACCTTCCGAAAGGTCTACGACCTGGTGCTGGGGGCTCAGGAGACGGCGTGCGCCACCGCCAAGGCGGGGATGACCGCCGGAGCGGTGGACTCCCTGGCCCGCACCATCATCGAAAAGGCGGGCTACGGGGACAAGTTCGGCCACTCCCTGGGCCACGGCGTCGGCCTGGCGATCCACGAGTTCCCCGGGGTGGGCCCCAACGGCCCCGCCACCATGGTGGACGACATGGTCTTCACCATCGAGCCGGGGGTCTATCTGCCGGGTTGGGGAGGCGTCCGCATTGAGGACACGGTGGTGATGGAGAAGGGGCGCGTGCGGCGCTTGAGCCGGGCCCACAAGCGCGAGCGGCCTTAGCGATGGCGCCTCAGTTGCTTGTCCCTCCTCCTGCTCGGCATGGCGCCTGTGGTAGTCTATTCATGTAGAGTCCCAAGGGAAATCCATAACAGGTGGTGAAAACGGAGAGTCCAGTCCCGACGAATCGAGATTGGTGGGGGTCTTCCCGACTTGTCGGGACAGATACAACCCCCTGCCCCTTCCTGGCCAGGAAGGGGCAGGGGGTTGCCGAAAGCCCCGTATCTATCGGGGGTCGAAGAGGGTTATTCAGCAACTTGATAGATCCCAAGGAGCATCTTCATGATAGGTGTAGGTGATCTCAAGAGAGGCATCACCGTGGAGCTGGACGGCGAGCCCTACCAGGTGGTGGAGTACACTCAGCAGAAGATGCAGCAACGAGCGCCCGTGCTGCATCTGAAGCTCCGCCACCTGAGGACGGGACGCTTGGTGGAGCGGACCTTCTCGGCCTACCACCTGCACCTGCCCTTGGCCGAGGTGGACCACCGCAGCGCCCAGTACATCTACAGCGACGGCGACCTCTATTACTTCATGGACTCGGAGAGCTTCGAGCAGTTCCCCATCTCCCGGGAGAAGCTGGGCGATGTTCTGAACTACCTGAAGGAGCAGACACAGGTCTCCCTCCTCTTTTACAAAGGGGCGGCCCTGACCGTGGAGCTGCCCATCACCGTGGACCTGAAGGTAGCGGAGGCGCCCCCCGCCTTCCGCGGCGACACGGCCCAGGGCGGCAACAAGCCCGCCACCCTGGAGACGGGCCTGGTGGTGCAGGTCCCGCTGTTTGTGGCCGTCGGCGATGTGGTGCGGGTAGACACCCGCAACGGAGAGTACCTCACCAGGGTGAGCTAATGCCGGTCTACGCCGTCTCCCAAATCACCGCCTACCTTCAGGCCTCCCTGGAGAGCGACGATTTTCTGCGGGACGTGTGGATCAGCGGTGAGGTGTCCAACCTCTCGGCCTCCGGGGCCGGGCACATGTACTTCACGCTCAAGGACAACGCGGGCCAGCTTCGGTGCGTCATGTTCCGCTCCCAACGGGGCCGCGAGTTTTTGGAGAAGGGGGCAGCCGTCCTGGCCCACGGGGCCATCTCCTTCTACCAGACCAGAGGAGACCTGCAGTTCTACGTGGACCTGGTCCAGCCGGCAGGGGTGGGCGAGTTGACCCTCAAGCTGGAGCAGCTCAAGGTGAAGCTGCAAGAGGAGGGGCTTTTTGAGCCCTCCCGTAAGCGTTCCCTCCCACCCTTTCCCCACAAGATCGCAGTTGTGACCTCCCCTACGGGGGCCGTCTGGCACGACATCCAGAACGTCATCCGCCGACGCTACCCCCTGGTGGAGTTGGCGCTCGCGCCCACGCCGGTCCAAGGGGGCCAGGCCGCCGAGCGCATCGTGGAGGCCCTCCAGACCGTCAATCAGGAGAGCGACGTGGACGTGGTTATCATAGCTCGGGGCGGCGGCTCCCTGGAGGAGCTATGGCCTTTCAACGAGGAGGTGGTGGCGCGGGCCATCTACGCCAGCCGTATCCCCGTAGTCTCCGGTGTAGGCCACGAGACCGACGTCACCATCGCCGACCTGGTGGCAGACCTTCGGGCCCCTACCCCATCGGCCGCCGCCGAGCTTGTGGTTCCCGATAAGCGGCAGCTCCAGGCGGAGGTGCTGTCCTGGCAAAG
>SHYH01000067.1 GCA_009692865.1 Dehalococcoidia bacterium | reverse complement strand
CCCCCCCCCCCCCCCCCGTCCACCACCATTTTCGCGAGCGCCACCCTACCTTAACCGACTTCGGCGAAACGGCGCCTCAACGTCATGCTCTCGATTGCCGCCACTCCAAGGATCACAGGAATGGAGCGGTCCATAAGGGACACGAGAACGTGGCACCGCTCCCTGCCTGGCACATACCTCTGGAAAATAGCGTCCAACTCCTTGAAAGGGCCTGAGCGAATGACCACCCGGTCGCCGGACCGGAACGCCTCCTCCCACCCACCTCCGTTCCACTGCCCCACCCGCGCTCGTATCGTATCGAGCAGCACATCAGAGCAAGGGGTGGGATCACGCTGATCGCCCAGGAAGTAGCTCATTCCCCGGGCCCAGTGCACCAGAGGCCACATCCCTGAAGATGGATCAACTTTCACAAACAGGTAGGAGGGAAAGAGGGGCTCGTTACGTTTGCGGCCACTGCGGAGCACCAGCATCTCCGGGGCGTACACCTCCACTCCAAACCGTTCCAGGTAAGTTTGGACGTGATGCTCATTGCGAGGTTTGACTTTGGCTACATACCAAGCCAACACAGACGTCACCTGCTATATGAGTCTAAGGAAAAGTATAAGGTCGTCCCGATTCAGAGTCAATCACCAAAAGTGTCAGCCAAGGGACGCGGCTTCGGTAAGGGTCACGCAGGCTCCCGCCCCTTCAGGAAATCGTCAGGGCGCCAAGGCTTTAGTTCTCCCACCTGTCCACTCCTTTCCGAAGGTAGTGGCCAGGCGGCGTGGTTCGCCTCAGGGAAGCCTCTGGGTCACGCGCACCTCCACCGCTCCCTCGTACACCCCCGGAATCTGCCCCGCCGTGAAATGCCCCAGCCGGTCTATGGTTCCGGCACGGGGATCCCCCACCTCCCACTGGTACAGAAGGCCGGGGATCGCCACGCCGTTCTCATCCAACCCCACTGCTGAGAGGGCCAGAACCTGGCCAGGCTGTACTTCAACCCCTGAGAGGGACATCTGTATCTGCACAACGGCGCCCGCGATGGTTATGTCCGCGAGAGCAAACCGGGCCTCTCCATTCCTCTCAACCTTCACCTCAAGGGCGCTGGGGTACACCCCAGGCCGCTGAGAGGCGGTAAAGGCGCCCTGTTCCGTAAGGGCGCCCACGGCGCCGTCGACAACGCGCCATGAGAATTGAGCCCCGGCTACCTCTCGACCGGACTGGTCCAAGGCCCGCGCAGCAAACACGAAGACCTGCCCCGGAAGAAGGACCACCCCCTTAGGGGTCAGGGCAACACTGGCCAAAACAGCCGGTGGCTTGGGTGCCACAATAATGACCGTGGCGAAGGCGTGGTCAGTGAGGAGTTGGCCCCCTGTCCTCTGGGTAACATCTACACGGACGGCATCCGTGTAGACACCCGGCTGCAAGCCTGCGCGGAGGCGGCCCGAGGCATTCACGGAGCCTGCGCCCTCCACCGCCACCTGCCAACTCGCCTCCACATCGGACACGTACTGGACCGACCCTCCCAGGGCCACCACCTGAAAGTCCAGGCTCCCTCCCGGCTCCAACCTCACCAGGTTGGAAAGGATCTGGGCGTTAATGACGTCCTGGAGGGGAGCGACCTCAATGACTTGGAGCCGCGCCCGTTCCAACAGCGCCTTGCCCTGATAACGCGCCTCCACTTGCACCGCTTTCTCGTAGACCCCCGGAGGAGCGGTCACGCGAAGGAGGCCTGAAGGGTCCATGACGCCAAGGGTTGTATTCCCAATACCCCAGGAAAAACTCACGCCAGAGAGGGCCACACCCCTGTCATCGAACCCGAGGGCCCGGAGACGCACCACCTGGCCTTGAAGGGCCGTAACGGGGGTGGGAAGGATGCGGACCGAGGCCAAGGGCCGGGCCTGAGCATTCCCCTCCACCACCACGGTAACCTGCGTCCACACGCGCCGAGTCTCTCCCCCGGCGACTTGAAGGGCGGTTACCTGAAGAGCGGACGGATAGGCGCCGGGGGCCTCGCCTGCCGTGAAGGCCCCCCTCTCCGCCACCCTCCCGGCCCGCGGATCTACGGTGGCCCAAAGGAAGCGAACACCTGAGACCTCTCGGCGGTCCACACCCACGGCCCGCACCCGCATCTGGACGCTCTCCCCTGGCCTTACTCGAAGGAAGGGCGGGTCCACCTCGAGACGAGCCATCTCTGAGGGCACTACACCAATGAGCGGTTTGTCACGACGATGGTAGCCCTGGCCGCTAGCACCACGGTGGGAACAGGCGTAGGAGTGGGAGGTTGAGGTGTCTGGGGTTGAGAGCAAGCCACGACCCCCAAGGCCACCAACAGCCCCAGGCGCCTAATGAAAGACCAGTTCAAGACGCACGTCCTCTCGCTGGGAGAATTGCCACACCACGCGGCCTTCCTCGATCGAGGAGGGCTGGGGCGTGGCCTCATCGACGCGATAGCCAGGGGCAAGGGTCACCACCACCTCCACCGACCGCTCCAGAACGCCAGGCTGCTTTTGCAACACCAGCGCGTATCTCCAACGGTCCGCTTGGGCCAGGACCACCGCCGGGGGGAGCTCGTACAGGAAGGACTGCTGGACCATATCCCCAGGGGGAGCCACCAGAAGCCCCTCGAGAACCGTCTTGCCATAAACGGTGGAGGTTTGGAGGGTCTCCCCTCCCGCTCTCCCCGCGCCCTGCTGAACGTAGATGGCCCCCTCAGGCAGAGGCATGGGAGTGGCCTGGACGAGACGACTCCCCGAAGGGAGGTACGCCCGAACCTCATTCCAGTAGCAGGCCTGCATCTGCTCTGTGTAGGCATGTACACGGTCGATGCCGAGCTGAAGCTGGCAGCCGCTGGCCCCAGGGCCGCTGAGGTTCTCGTACTCGAGCAGAAGATGGGCCAAGGACACCCCCTGAGGCTGAAGGGACACTTGATAGGAGATGGACCGACGAATGTTGCGGTCCACCTTGCTCCAGCCCACGTTGGAGTCCACCACCATCAGGTAGTCGCCCTCCCCCTGGGCAACGCTGCCATCCCACCCCAGGCGCTGAACGAGGGCCTGGACCCGAGGGTCGTTTACATACACCAAAAGGAGCTTCTCGCCAAACAGGTCTTGCACTAAACGGACCAGGGCTACCGGATTGGAGGTTGTGGCCGTCCCCTCCAGCTCAGTAAGAAGCTGGGAAAGGAGGTATTGGGTGTACCCCCTCCCCTCTGCATCGGTTCGCTCTTCGATAAACGCCATCAACCCCTCGGGAGGGATACGCCCATTGCCCTCAGGAGTAGGCAGGCCCCCCAGAAAGTCCACCACCCGCTGAAGGGTCCATTGATTCAAGGCAATGACACCGTCCACCACCTCCTTCTGCCCTAATAAATAGATCTCCTGGGCCAAACGGGCGGTGAACGGGAAGTCAGGCTCCCAGGAGACATCCCGTAGGAGCCAGCAGCAGGCCTGCATGTGCAGGCTCAGCCCAGGCGGAGGCACCGGGTAGAGGTCCAGGTGGTCCAGGTCGTCCACCTCGACCGTGTCCTGATACCTGATCTCCACCAACTCCCCCTTATTGAACGTCACTATCCAGATGGTCGAGACAAACCCCCCCGTGGCGCGCAACTCGTCAGCCGTCTGGCCGAGAACCAGGTACTTCCTTGGGCCTTCCAGCCCCATCAAGGAAGGGGCCACCTCGGAGAGGTCCGCAAGGGTCTGCAACGCCTTTGAGAGCTCGCCCAGGCGCTGAAGAGCGCTCGGAGGCGCCGATGCCAGGAGGGCGACCCCCTCCTGGACATGAGCAGCCGCCTCCTCCAGGGCCGGTCGCCCCTCCCGGAGAAGAGTGAGGATTCGCACCATTGCAGGCCCATCGTGAAGAAGCGACGGTTGCTCCTGTTCCAGGATGTGAAGGGCAGGCCCAAGCGCCCCAAGGCCTTGGGAGGCGCCACCCGCCACCAGTTCCAGGCCACGAAGCATCCCTGCAAGGCGGTCCAGGTCCTGGCCTAAAGAGGGAAGAAAAAACCGCACCTCTGCCGTAAGCTTTTGAACCGTGGCAATCTGGCCGGTGACCTTACCGATGACATCTTCCAGGCGGCTGGACGACCATCCCCCCTCCTGCAGCATCTGGTCCACATCCCCTAGGGCCAACACCAGGGAGGACGCCTCGTGCCCCCAACGAGAGAGCGCCTCCAGTTGCCCGCTTGCCTCCGCCAGAGCCTCGTATTTGTTGCGAAGGGGTGGGAAGCGAGGCGGCGGCGCCAGGGACTCAAGCCGTACTACCTTGACTCGCTCAAAAGCCTCGGCAGCCAGCTGGGCCTGTGCGGGGTCCCAAGAGCCTTGCTGGAAAAGGCCCCGCAGGATCGAAAGGCCTTGGAGCGAGTCCCGAGCTGAATGGGCCTCATGGGCGCTGACCGTAGCCATCGCCCAGACTGCTCCCAACTCCCTCCCCAGGAGAGGAACGGACGTCCACCCATGCAAAAGGTCCACCCGCCTTCGCAGAGCGTCGGCCTCCGTCTCCAGTCGCGACAGATCCTCTTCCCAGGAGGCAGGACCCCCGCCCGCCTCCACCACGCCCCGCGCGCGAACCCACGCCTCCTCAACAGCTGATGCCTGGCTCCAAAGCGAAAACCCCCACAACGCCCCACCCAGCCCACCACTACCCAGGAGCCCAAAGGCCACCAGAACCACCCACATCCTCTTGTTCGCCCATACGAAAAGTGATAAAATCTTCATGGCATAGTATTATCCACAATTAGATCGTACATCAGCAACATGCGAGGGATCATTTGAATGAGGAAAAGGTCGACCTGCGTCGATACCTAGATATCTTTCTCCGTTGGTGGTGGCTCCTCCTCCTAGGTCCCATCGTTGCAGGGGTGGCCGCTTATCTTTTCAGCATCAACGAAGCCCCCCAGTACCGGGCAGCGACGCTGGTGCTGGTGCAGCAACGCAGTGGGTTATCACTCCCCAACGCAGGCGATTTTCAACTCAGCCAGATCCTGGCCCCCACCTATAAAGAGGTCTTCACCACCCGGCCCGTCCTAGAGGCTGTGATAGGTGAATTAGGCTATCCATCCTCGGCCTCTGCCCTTCGGGTCCGGGTTTCCATAATCGCGGGCACCTCGCTGCTTAACATCGAAGCCACCGACCCGGTCCCCCAACAGGCAGCCGCCATCAGCAACACCTTGGCCCAGCAGTTCATCCGCCTTACCGAGGAGAAGCAGCTGGCAGAGATCGCCCGGGTGCAGAGCGCCCTGGCGGCCCAGGGGATAAGCAATCCTGAGCAAATCCTAGGCGCCCAACTGAGCGCCCTCTCCAGCCTAGTGGTGGTAGAGCCGGCAGTGGCGCCCAGTCGCCCCGTCTCGCCGAGAGTTGCGCTTAACACCCTCCTCGGCATCCTCTTCGGCGGGTTTGTTGCCGTGGTGGGAACCCTCACCCTGGAGTACCTTAACGACACACCGCGCGCACCGGAGGAGGTGGAGCGGCGGACCGGACTACCTCGCATCGCTACTGTCCCGAGGTGGCCCACGCGGGAAGTCCTGCCCCAGGAGATCGTTACCCTGACCCATCCCAGAGGCAGCTACGCCGAGGCCTTTCGCCAGGCTCGGCTCAACATTCAGTTCCTCAGCCGCACGGCGCCCCCCAAACGGTACATGATCACCAGTCCAGGCCCCAGAGCTGGGAAGTCCACCTTTTCGGTTAACCTGGCTGTCGCTCTCGTGCAAGAGGGGAAACGCGTCACCCTAGTGGATGCCGACCTTCGTAGACCTTCGGTCCATCGCTACTTCTCTTTGGATAATCCGACAGGCCTCAGCACCTTCCTGGCAAACCCCCACCTGGACCTTTCCCAAGTAGTCCGTTCCACCTCTATCGAGGGCCTCTCTGTCATTACCAGCGGGCCTACCCCCCCGAACCCCGTGGAGCTCCTCAACTCTCCTGCGATGGATGCCCTGCTGGACAGGCTAGGGCAACGAGGCGACATAGTGGTCCTGGACACTCCTCCCATCATGGCCGTTACCGAAACAGCCGCCATGGCCTCTAAGCAAGTGGAGACCATCCTCATCGTCGACCCCACAACCCGGCTTCGGGCCCTCAAGGATTGCCAGGATACATTGGCCAAGGCCAACGCCCGTATCTTGGGGTTCGTCCTCAACCGAGTTCAAGCCCGTCGAGCGGGGTACGGTTACTACCACTACGGCTACTACAGCCCAGACATTCACAACAAGGATCAGCCGCCAAAGGCCGAAGGGCAAGGGCAGAACGCCCTGGCCAGGGCGTGGCGACGCGCAAAAACAATCTGCGCTAGCCCAGCAGGCAATACCCGCAAACGGGATTGACTGTCTCTCTGTTCCTTCACTATAATCACAGGCGCAACAGACTATTTCCAGGGAGGGTTTTTCGTGGCGAATCAGGCAGGAAAGAGATTCAAGTGTGATGTCTGTGGGTCGGAGTTCATTATCACCAAGGCAGGCGCTGGAACCTTGACCTGCCACGACCAGCCCATGACCCAGAAGTAGCGCCCCTGAAGAAGAAACCCTCTGAGGCTTTCCGACCGGGAAACACCAAAGGCAGGGTATCCTAGGGGCCAACAACAGACAATCAGAACAGGGGGTTCCTCATGGCCAATCAGCTGGGCAAACGGTACCAGTGTGAAGTCTGCGGCACCATTGTCCTGTGCACCAAGGCAGGCGAAGGCGGTGTGATCTGTGACGGGCACCCCATGGTGCTCCAAGAGCCCAAGAAGCTTCCGTCCTCCGACTAGGACGTCAGCCCCAATCTTGGCAAGCCGTTAGCTCGACAAAAAGCCGCCCCGATGCAGTCGGGGCGGCTTTTTCCCTCATTCTTCCCTGAATCCTGACTACCGCATCTGGCGGAACACCGCCACCACCCTCCCCTGTACCTCCACGTTATCCCGCGAGGTGTACAGAGGCTCCATCTGTCGGTTAGCGGGCTGGAGGCGGATCCTGCTCCCTTCGTCGTACAGGTATTTAAGGGTAGCCTCCTGCTCCGCCTTCAGCCACACCGCAACCATGTCCCCGTTTTCCACCCTCCGCGGCGGCTCCAGGACAACGATGTCCCCGTCGTCAATGAGCGCGTCGATCATCGACAGCCCCCGGACCCGCAGAGCAAACAGGTTTTCCCGACGGCCCACCAGGCTTTCAGGCAGCTCCAACTTATCCAGGGGAGTCATCCCCTCCCAGGTGCCGGTCTCGGGAACGGAAAGAGGCTGACCGGCTGCGATGGCGCCGACAAGAGGGACGGACACGACGCCTGGCGTAACCCTTAGGCCACCCTCCAAGAGCTCAATC
>SHYH01000066.1 GCA_009692865.1 Dehalococcoidia bacterium | reverse complement strand
ACAACGCTATTCGGGACTGGGTTCAGAAAGGCGAGGTCAGCGTCTACGTCTTAGGGACCCAGGATGTCCGGCGCGCGCAGGACCCCTCCCAGGAGGACGCCCTGGCGGCGGCCACCTTCCACATGGGGGCCTACCTGCACCAGCAGGGGCATCGGGAGGACGCCCAACGGTATTTCAGCGAGGCGGCGCGCCTGCGGCCCCACCGCTGGAACTACCGGCGGCAGATCTGGAACCTGACGCCAGGGACCGACGTACGGGCGGAGATGCAGGCTGCTCGAGAGGCGCCTGGAGCTCCCCCGTTCACCCCACCCCTCTTCATGGAGGGCTTGCCGGAATAGAAGCACTTGGAGCGGTGGCCGAGCGGTTGAAGGCGGCGGTCTTGAAAACCGCTATCTCCTTGTGAGATCGTGGGTTCGAATCCCACCCGCTCCGTTCAAGCGCACAGCCTGTGAGGAAAGCCCCTCTCCCTCACGGAGGGAGAGGGGCAGGGTGAGGGTGCAAGCCTCCCCCTCACTCTAACTCTCGCCCCCATAGGGGGGGAGAGGACAAAACTTCACGAACTCTCAGGATGGCTCTAGGAGAAAAGTATGAAGATTCACGAGCACCAGGCCAAGGCCATCTTCGCCCGCTACGGCATCCCGGTCCCTGAGGGGGGTGTGGCCTCCACGCCCCAAGAGGCCCGAGAGATCGCTCAGCGCCTGGGAGGCCGGGTGGTGGTGAAGGCCCAGGTCCACGCCGGAGGCCGCGGCAGGGCCGGGGGTATCAAGGTGGTGGACTCTCCAGAGGCCGCCCAGCAGGCCGCAGTCGCCCTTCTCGGGAAACATCTGGTGACCCACCAGACGGGCCCCGAGGGGGTGCCGGTGAGCAAGGTGCTGGTGGAGCAGGTGGTCCCCGTGGAGCGGGAGCTGTACCTGGCCATTGTGGTGGACGGCAGCGGCAAGGCTCCCGTCATCATCGGCAGCGAGGCGGGAGGGATGGACATTGAGGAGGTGGCCGCCATCCACCCCGAGAAGATCCTCCAGGTGCGGGTGGACCCTATCATCGGCTTTCAGCCCTACATGGGACGCGATCTCGCCTACGCCATGCATCTGCCCAGCGCCGTGGTGCGCAACGCCGCCACCATCATCGGCAACCTGCACCGTGTCTTCATCGATGAGGATGCCACCCTGGCCGAGATCAACCCCCTGGTCTTGACTCCTGACGGAAAGCTGCTGGCCCTGGATGGTAAACTGAATCTGGACGACGATGCCTTCTTCCGCCACCCCACCCATCAGCAGCTCCAGGACCCGGAGCAGGAGGACCCCCTGGAGGTGGAGGCCGGCAAGTACGATATCTCCTACGTGAAGCTGGACGGCGACGTGGGGTGCATGGTCAACGGCGCCGGCCTGGCCATGGCAACCTTGGATGTCATCAACGCGGCCCACGCACAGCCCGCCAACTTCCTGGACATAGGCGGCGGCGGCGACGAGGCCAAGGTGGCCCAGGCCTTTAGGCTCGTTGTCGCCGACCCCAAGGTGAAGCGGGTGTTTATCAACGTCTTCGGCGGCATTCTCCGATGCGATGTGGCCGCCCGGGGCATCGTGCAGGCCTATGGGGAGCTGAAAACCCCCATGCCTATTGTGGTGCGTATGCGAGGCACCAACGCCGAGGAGGGCCGCCAGATCCTGAACGACTCAGGCATACCGGTGCGCTTGGTGGCGGACCTCAAGGAGGCCATCGCCCAGTTGCAGCAGGTGGGCAGACGCTAGAGGGCAAGAGTAGGTCTTCGAGAAACATCACCTAACCCCAAAAAGAGGATGCGCCATGATTCTCGTCAACGAAAACACGCGAGTAGTTGTCCAGGGCATTACGGGG
The DNA here is from genome assembly GCA_009692865.1 of Dehalococcoidia bacterium. Classification (GTDB taxonomy): domain Bacteria; phylum Chloroflexota; class Dehalococcoidia; order Lucifugimonadales; genus SHYH01. The sequence goes on along the minus strand of SHYH01000066.1, from coordinate 5,890 downwards.
CGGGAGGGGGGCTTTCACGCTGAGCGGTGCATGGCCTATGGCACCCAGATCGTGGCGGGCGTCACCCCAGGCAGGGGTGGCACACTGTGGCAAGACAAGGTGCCCGTCTTCGACACCATGGAGCAGGCAGTGCGGGAGACGGGGGCCAACTGCTCCCTTATCTTCGTCCCAGCCCCCTTCGCCACGGACGCTATCCTGGAGGCTGTTGACGCCGGCATCGGCGTCATTGCTTGCATCACCGAGGGGATCCCCGTCCAGGAGAGTGTCAAGGTCTACAGCTACCTGAAGGACAAGAGGGTGCACCTCATCGGCCCCAACTGTCCGGGCTTGATCTCTCCGGGGGCTCGCTGCAAGGTGGGCATCATGCCCGGCGATATCCACCGCCCCGGGACCATCGGCGTCGTCTCTCGTAGCGGCACTCTGACCTATGAGGCGGTGGCCCAGCTTACCGAGGCGGGCCTGGGGCAGAGCACCTGCGTGGGCATCGGCGGCGACCCCGTCACAGGGACCGACTTCGTGGACATTCTGAAGCTGTTCAACAAGGACCCCGATACCGAGGGTGTAGTCCTCATTGGCGAGATCGGCGGCGCCAAGGAGCAGGAGGCAGCCCGGTATATCAAACGCTCGTTCAAGAAACCCGTGGTGGCCCTGGTGGTGGGGGCGACGGCCCCTCCAGGCAAACGCATGGGGCACGCCGGGGCCATCATCACCGGCGTGTCTGGTCGAGCGGAGGAGAAGATCAGGGCGCTCCGCGAGGCCGGGGCGACTATCGTTCCCTCCCCAGGGGAGATCGGCGTCACGATGAAGCGGGCCTTGCGGCGGTAAAGCCCTGCGCTAATCCGCCCAGGCCCTCCATCTGCCGCAACAGCCGGTCGGAGGTGGCATTGAAACGCCGCTGGCAGGTGGGGCACCCGTTCTCGGCGAAGTGGTTCGCCAGGAGATCGTAGTGGGTCTCCTCCTTGGTCCCACAGAAGCGGCACTGCACGACCATAGGCTCACGCGAGTAGTACATTCGGCTCATCCTCCTCTCACATCCGGCGACTTCTCTTGAGCCACTGCGTCCCTAGCGTCCCACCGCCAAGATGCGGGCACGAGTCCCAGCGGGCTCACGCCTCCCACGCGGGGCTAGCACTCGGTTGCGTAAGTTCGCCTACACCAGGTTCGTCCCAGGCAAGCTCACCCTGAGAGCGTGTGAGGGAATTGTCGTTGCGAGGGCGTCCCCGCCCGTGGCAATCTGGGGCGGGGTCCCCTCGTATGCTGAGTCTGGGGTTTGTCACAAGCTCTGAGCGTGTCGAACCATGAGCGGCTTCCCATACCGCACTTTTCCGCGAGGAACCACTAGCAGGCTGCGGGAAAGCCCTTTCGACCATCCCCCTGTCCCCCTTCCTGGTCAGGAAGGGGGTGGGAATTATATCTGGGGGACACCTCCAGACCCCTGGCAGAGGGGCCACGCCCCTCTGCACTTCCCTTTTTCAGCATCCTGCTAGGTTACCCTCACATCGCTGTCCTCCACAGCACAGTCCGCTGGCGCCCTCTCAGCAGCTATGCTAAACTACTCCCGCTGCAAAAGGCTTAGCGGCTAACGCCCTACTATAGGAGGGAATGTCATGCCGGAGCTGCCACCGCTGCCAGGACGGGAGGAGTACTGGAACATTGGGTACCCCCTTTTGGGGGCCCTGGTGTATCTCATGGTGCTCGTCACCTTGGGCGCCATCATCTACGGCTACTACAAGCGGTACCAGATATGGCGGTTGGGCAAGCCTATGCCCGACCTGGGAGACTGGGACTCCCGCATCCTGCGCAGCATCATGCCCTTGGGCATTGACCTCATTGGCCACCGACGGTTCCTGAGGAAGAGGGAGCTCTACCCGGGGATCATGCACTTCTGTTTCCTCTGGGGGGCTATTGTCCTGTTCATCGCCACCTCCCTGGGGATGGCGGAGAGCAACTGGCATAAGTTCGTGGCCCCCGCCGCGAGGTTCGAGTTTCCCACCTCCTATATCCGGGTGTACACGAGCCCCATCTGGGACCTTGGGGGCGTCATGATGGTGGTGGCCATGGGCATGGCCGTCTTCCGGCGTTACGTCCTGCGGCCCCCACGCCTCAACACCCTCATGGAGGACAACTGGTTCCTGGGCCTCATCAGCGCCCTTGTCCTGACAGGGTTCCTGGTGGAGGGGCTGCGCATCGCCTCCACGAGCCCCGAGGCCCCGTGGGCAGAGCCCGTGGGGTACCTCTTCGCTCTCCTCTACCAGGCTATCGGCCTGACCGCCTCCGGTTCTGAGGTGTTCCACTTTGGCAGAGAGGGAGCAGCAGGGAACCCAGGCGCCGTGGAGTGGGCCCACTTCGCGCTTTACTGGACCCACATCGGCATATGGGCATCCATCCTCCTTTACGGGGCCTTGCGGTTCACCAAGCTCAGCCACATCTTCGTCTCGCCCGTCAACGCTTTCCTGCGCTCCGACCGGCCCCTGGGTGCCCTGCGCCCCATGGGGAACCTGGAGGAGATGATGGACCAGGGCAAGGCCCTGGGGGCCAAGGACATCACGGACCTCACGTGGAAGCAGCTCCTGGACTTTGACTCCTGCACCAACTGCGGCCGCTGCCAGGACCAGTGCCCCGCCTACGCCAGCGGCAAGCCCCTCTCGCCCCGCAAGATCGTCCAGGACCTGCGGGCCTACTCGGCCATCCGTGGGCCGCAGATCCTGGCGGCCCAACGCAGCGGAGAAGCACCCTCTGAGCCAGCTCCCCTGATGGTGGACTTCGCCAACCGGGAGGCGGCCTGGTCATGTCTCACCTGCCGTGCCTGCATGGAGGCCTGCCCGGTTTTCATCGAGCACATCGACAGCATCGTGGACTTGCGCCGCTACATGACCATGGAGGAGCAGGACGTCCCGCGCACGGCCATGACGGCCCTGGAGAGTATGCAGCAGCGCGGGCACCCGTGGAGGGGCACCGTATTTAGCCGTACCGACTGGGCCAACGGGCTGGACATCCCCTTGATGAGCGAGGTGCAGGACCCTAACCAGGTGGAGGTCCTCTTCTGGGTGGGGTGCACGTCGGCCCTGGAGCAACGGGGCCAGGCCGTCCCGCGGGCATTGGCCGCTTTGATGAGGGCAGCGGGGGTGAAGTTTGCCATCCTCGGGCCCGAGGAGACCTGCACGGGAGACCCGGCCCGCCGCATGGGCCACGAGTTTCTCTTCCAGACGTTAGCCGAACAGAACATAGGGACCTTCAACAGGTATGGGGTAAAGCGCATCGTGACCACCTGCCCCCACTGTTTCAACTCCATCGGAAACGAGTACCCCCAGTTCGGCGGGAAGTATGAGGTGATCCACGCCACCCAGTTCATCGCTGAACTGGTCGAGCAGGGGAGGCTGAAGCCCCTCAAGACCATCAACGCCACCATCTCCTACCACGACTCCTGCTACCTGGGACGCCACAACCGCATCTTCGATGAGCCTCGACAGATCATCAAGGCCATCCCTGGCCTCCAGCTCATCGAGATGGAGCCGCGTCGGGAGCGGGGCTTCTGCTGCGGTGCCGGAGGAGGGCGCATCTTTATGGAGGAGTCGGGGGTCAAGGTGAACCACCTGCGCACCGACCACTTTCTCAAGACCGACGCCCAGGTGGTGGGCCTTTCCTGCCCCTTCTGCCTGCAGATGTTCACCGAGGGCATTGGGGCCAAGGGGGTGACGGAGCAGAAGCAGGCGAAGGACATCTTGGAGATCCTGGCCGAGAGCGTGGGGGTAGGGGAAGCAACCAGCCCAGGTGCGTAGGGCTGACCTACGGGACACCGCTCGTGGCAAGCAGTGCCTGCCCTAGGCGAAGCCGAAGGGTCGAACCATGAACTGGTAGGGGCGTCCCGATAGCATCGGGACGCCCCTACCTTGGTCTGTCCTAGCAACAGTCTACCGCCTACGCACCTTGTTGACCACGGCCCAGGCGGTGGGCAGCGTGAGAGACGCCAGGAACAGCTTCATCAGGTCGCCTGCGATGAAGGGGTACAGCCCGCCAATCAGGGCCTTGTCCCAGGTGCCGGTGACTGTAGGCGCTACAAGGTCTGCCAGGGGCTTCCCCGAGGGGTGGATCCAACCGCTGCCGATGAGGTAGGCCAGCCACAGAACCCCTGGGATGTAGAGCACTACGTTCCCCAGGAACATCCCCAGGTAGACCCACGGCTTGCGGTCCCATTGAAGCCGCTCCGTCAGATACCCCACCAAGAACGCCGCCGGAATGTACCCCACGACATATCCCCCCCGACTACTTTCCCACGGGATATAGTGGCTACCGCTCCACGGCAGGATGAGGTGGATGTCCCACGTCCCCGCAGTAACCCCAGAGGTGGGCGCAAAGACGGGCAGGCTCACGATGCCCATAAGCATGTAAGCGATCATGGAGGCAGCGCCACGTTTAGCGCCCAGGGCACCGCCCGCCACCAACACACCCAAGGTTGACCCGGTGATGGGCACCGTGGTCCAAGGAAGCTGAACGGCTATCTGGGCGCACCCGGCCACGAAACCGGCAAAGCCGAGGATAAGTACGGCCTCTCTCACCAGGTCTCTGACGAAGACACCCGTGCGGGGATACACCGCATCGACTAGGGTCAACGCACCAGCAGCTTGCATAGTCCTTCCTTCTTCACTACTTGGTTCAGATAAGCTCTTCAGCTCCGCTTGCCGACGATTCGATTAGGAGGGTGATGAAAAACCCTTTCGACCATCCCCCTTTCCCCCTTCCTGACCAGGAAGGGGGAAGAATTTATATTTGGGGGTTACCCCCAGACCCCCGTCAAAGGGGTTTCGCCCCTCTGGACACCCCTTGTCCGCATCCTGTTAAACGCCAGCCGGGTTAGTGGCCGCGGTGTGCTGCTCATCGGCATGATAGCTGCTGCGCACCAGGGGGCCCGCCGCCACGTGGCGAAAGCCCATCGCTTCACCTATGCGCCTCAGCTCCGCGAACTCTCTGGGATGGTAGAAGCGCGCCACCGGCACATAGCGACCGGCGGCGGCGGGCCTCAGGTACTGGCCTATGGTCAGCAGGTCGCACTCCACGTCCCGCAGGTCCTTCATGGTCTGCACCACCTCGTCCCACTCCTCGCCCAGGCCCACCATCATCCCCGACTTGGTGGGGATATCCGGCTGGAGCTGCTTGGCCCGTGCCAGAAGATCCAGGGACTGGTTGTAGCCTCCCTTGGGGCGCACCGGATGGAACACCCGCCTCACCGTCTCGATGTTGTGGTTGAGCACGTTGGGACGGGCATCCATCACCTTCTGGAGGGCGTCCCAGTTACCCTGAAAGTCCGGGATGAGAACCTCCACTTTACACGTAGGGGCCTGTTGTCGGATCTGCACGATGCACTGGGCAAAGATGAAGGCGCCGCCGTCGGGCAGGTCGTCACGGTCAACCGAGGTGATGACGCAGTAGCTGAGGCTCAGGGCCTCCACGGTTTGGGCCAAGCGCTCAGGTTCCCCCAGGTCCAGCCCCAAAGGGCGGCCCGTGGTGACGGCGCAGTAGCGGCAGGCCCGGGTGCAGATGGCCCCCAGGATCATGAAGGTGGCGGTGCGTCGCTCCCAGCACTCCCCGATGTTGGGGCAATGGGCCTCTTCACATACGGTGTGGAGGGCGCTGGCGCGCAGCCGATGTTGTAAATCCCGATAGCTGGGCCCGCCAGGCATCGGCACCTTGAACCAATCGGGAAGGCGACGCGGCGCTTCCAAAGAGTTCACCATAGCAGTGGGTTTCATGATACCAGAAGGTCAGGCCAACCAGAAGGTGATTCGCTGGCCCGCAACCCCGCCTTCCATTATACTGGGTCGCTGTACCCAACCGTTCCCTATCGAGGTGAAGCATGGACCTGGGCATTAAAGGCAAGGTGGCGATTGTTACT
>SHYH01000065.1 GCA_009692865.1 Dehalococcoidia bacterium | reverse complement strand
GGGCGCCCCAGGCTTCCTCCTTCCCCGAGGCTTACTGATAGCAAAGAGGCGAGCTTCGAATGACACGCCAATCGGCTGTGTATGATGAGCAACTGACATGATCGTAGATACCCACACGCACATCTTCCCTGCCTGGCTACGGGAACGCCGCCAGGAATACCTGAAGCGGGACGCCACCTTTGGAGCCCTCTACAGCAACCCCACGGCCAAGATGGCGACCGCCGAGGAGCTGGTTGCCGCCATGGATGCCGCAGGCATCGATGTGGCGGTGGTGCTGGGGCTCGGGTGGAGCGACCCCGGCCTCACCAGGGAGTGCAACGACGAGCTGACGAAGGCTGCCCGCCGCTTTCCTCAACGGCTACTGCCCTTCTGCTCCGTCAACCCCGCTTGGGGGGACGCAGCGGTCTACGAGGTGGAGCGATGCGCCCGCCTCGGCGCCCGAGGGGTGGGCGAGCTTCATCCTGACACCCAGGGGTTCGACCTGGGAAGCCAAGAGGTCATGGAGCCCCTAGTGGAGGCGGTGGAGCGCCTCGGACTGTTGCTCCTCACCCACTCCTCTGAGCCCGTAGGCCACCCGTACTCCGGGAAGGGCACGACCACCCCTGCGGTGCTCATGCGTTTCATCTCCAACTTCCCCAGCGTGACCCTCATCTGCGCCCACTGGGGAGGAGGCCTACCCTTCTACGCCCTGATGCCCGAGGTGGCGGCGGCCTTGCAGAACGTCTACTTCGATACCGCAGCGAGCCCCTTCCTCTACAACCCCCACGTCTTTTCAGTGGCCAGTCAACTCGTCCCACCCACACACATCCTCCTCGGCACCGACTATCCCCTTCTAGCCCCCGCCAGGGTGCTGGACCAGATACGGACTTCTGAACTCAGCCAGGAGACGAGGGATGCCATCCTAGGCGGGAATGCCGCCCGTCTCCTGGGGCTCACGCCATCGCCCTCTTCTCATTGAATGAACTCACCCATAGCAGGAAGCAGGAAAAGGGAGTGCAGTCCCGTCTCATCGGGATTGACGGGGGTATGGGGGTGACCCCCAGAAATAATTCCCCCCCTTCCTGGCCAAAAAGGGGAACAAGGGGGATGGTCGAAATGGGTTTTCATCACCCTGATAGACAAGGGGAGATAAGAAGTTAGCATGCCTGAGACGCTTCGCACCTTCATCGCTGTGGAGTTGCCACCCCAGGCGAGGGAGACCCTGGCCCAAACCCAGGCCCGATGGCGGGCCGTCGCACCCGACGCGGTGCGGTGAGCAAACCCCCAGAGCGTCCACCTCACCCTGAAGTTCTTGGGCAACATCACCCAGGAGCAGACGGTAAACGTAACCGCGACCATGCAGCGGGTGGCAAGAGGCGTTACTCCCTTCCAACTGGCCTTGGGAGCAGCAGGGGCCTTTCCCAACCTGCGACACCCCAGGGTGCTGTGGGTAGGAATTACCGGCAAACTAGAGACCTTACAAGCGTTGCAGAAACGGCTGGAGGAGGTCCTGGCAACCCTCGGGTTCCCCAGGGAAGAGCACTCCTTCTCACCCCACCTGACCCTGGGCCGGGTGCGCGACCCCCGTCAGGCTGTGCCGGGCCTCTCAGACGGCTTGCCATCCGTCACCTGGAGGTGGACCATCTCTTCCTCTTCCAAAGCACCCTGCTTCCCTCTGGCGCCGTCTACCCACCCCTCAGCGCGGTGAAGCTGGCGGGGAGGCCTCCCTAGCCAAACTGACTCAAAGCGGCGAACGGGCGCCTTGTGAGTCTAAAGGACAGGGTGGTAAACTCAGCCCGAGTTGTGTAAACCGAAGGCTGGGAACCAGCGGGTGTGAGGAGGGAGTTGTGGAAGTCGGTTCGTTTCCCAAGTGCCAGAACTGCAATCTCGGTGATCTGGTCCCCCTCTCGGACTTCGGTAGCCAGGGCGCCCCAATCCACTACAAGGCTTGGGTCTGCACCAGTCCCAGTTGTGGCTTCAACATCAAAATCCGGAACGGCGACGTTTATCTTAACGAGCCCATTAGCGATGGAGCCGTCCACACCCCCAGGGTGCGCTAGCCCCCCAACCGGGATCCCAACGGGTTCCGGCGTCAGGCCTACGTAACAGAACCACAGCAGAGAAAACAGGTTTCCCAAAGTGTCCCGACAAGTTCAAGGCCGCAGTCCACTGGAAGCAGGCGCCGACTATCTCCTGTATCGCAAGCAACGACGGGAGATCAAGCCTCGCAGGCCCCTGGGGATAGCCTTGCTGGCTGTGGGCGCGGTCTTCGTAGCCCTGAGCGCTGGGTACTTTCTCTACGCCACCTATGCCCGCTCGCAATTAGCAGGGCTCGTGGCAAGCGGCCCTCTCAGCCTTCCCTCGGACAACCTCCCTGCGGAGACGCCGGCCAAGGTTGCGCCCCCCGAAACCGGCGAGGTCATCTACGTCCTTTCTCCCCAGGCCGTATCGCTGTACCCGGCCCGGGTCCTCCAGCCCCAGGACTGGCTGAATCCTCTCTGGGGTGAACCCCCCAGGGCCACCCCAGGCACAGACCTCCTATCCCAGTACCTCCCCGTTGACTGGAGCATTCTACCGCCATCCACTACCCTGGCGCCCACGCGGATGCGCATCCCTTCCATCAACCTGGACACCAAGGTGGAAGGGCTGCGCATCCTGAATCTGGGGGACTCTCGGGCCTATGAGACCCCCAAGTTCACCGTAGGCCATATTCCCGAGAGCTCCAACCCCGGTGCAGCGGACAACGGCTGGTACTTTGGCCACCTGGAGAGCCCCATTAGGAAAGAGGGGGCAATCTTCAGCCGCCTGCCCGAGATCCTCGACCTCTGGCGGACCGGGCAGAAGGTGCACGTCATCGTCGACACCGAACATGCCAGCTATCTGTACCAGGTGGTGACTCGCCCACGGGTGGTGTCCACGGACGATTTTGAGCTCACCTCGTCATCCGAGCCCACCATCACCCTGGTGACCTGCGTGCCCAGGTGGGTCTACGACCAGCGCCTCTTGGTGGAAGCCAAGCTGGTGGGGGTCATGTCGCTGCCGGGCAGCTAACCGCTGCACGCCTCCTCGAAGCCTCCGCCGCGCTCACGACCGCCGCTGTTCCCCTTGACGGCCCCCTACCAGCGGGACTACAATCGCCCCAACTTAAGAAGCAAAAAGCTGCGAACGGGGAGAGTACGCTCCCAGCGAGGCTCAGAGAGCCGGGGTAAAGTGTGAGCCTGGCGCCTGTGCAGGAGCCGAATGGGCCCGGGAGCTGCAGCCCGAAATCGCGAAGCCCTCTTCCGAAAGTAGGCGCTGCCGGAGGGACACCGTTATCACAGTCCGCGGCATCGTGGGGCAACAGCCGCCCCATTCGACCGGTCGAGATGCAGGCGTGCCCGCCTGAACCACCCAAGCCATTGGGGTTGTAGGGCAAGCCGGCGAACAAGGGTGGCATCGCGGAAAACCCGCCCCTTTTGGGGCGGGTTTTTGATTTGAAAAGGAACCACTAGGGAGAGGACGAGTGTACACGCCCACGCTGGATGAGGTGAAACGTCTCACCCGCCAGGGCAACCTGGTCCCGATCTATCGGGAGGTGCCCGCCGACCTAGAGACCCCCGTCTCGGCCTATCTGAAGGTGGCCCGGGGACCCTACTCCTTCCTCCTAGAGAGCGTGGAGGGCGGTGAGCGGCTGGCGCGCTACAGCTTTATCGGCACCGAGCCCTACTCCGTCCTCAAGACGGGCCCCGGCCAGCCGCAAGGAGCGATGGACCCCCTACCCGCCATCCAGACGGAGCTGCAAAGGTTCCGACCCATTGCTCTCCCAGACCTGCCCCGCTTCCACGGCGGCGCCGTGGGCTACCTGGCCTACGAGGCGGCCCGCTACTTCGAGCGCCTGCCCTCGCCCCCGGCCAACACCCTACGCCTTCCCGAAGCGGTCTTCCTCTTCACCAACACCCTCCTGGTCTTCGACCACCTGAAGCACCACATCAAGGTGGTTAGCCACGCCCGCCTGGACGGCGACGTGCAGGAGGCCTATGGCCAGGCCGTGGCCCGCATTGACCAGCTGGTGGCGCGATTGCAGCAGCCCCTTCTCCATCGACCCGTCGGGCGTAGCCCCGGCCAGCCTGCGGAAGGCGCCCCGGTGACCTCCAACACAACGCGAGAGCGGTATCACGAGATGGTGCGCCAGGCCAAGGAGTACATCTACTCCGGGGACATGATTCAGGTGGTCCTCTCCCAACGCCTGTCTCGGCCGACTTCGGCCCACCCTTTCAACCTCTACCGCGCCCTACGGGCCATCAACCCATCGCCCTACATGTACTACCTGCACCTGGACGACTTTGACCTCATCGGCGCCTCGCCCGAGATGCTGGTTCGCGTGGAGGACGGCCACATCGACTACCACCCCATCGCCGGCACTCGGCCCAGGGGGGAGACCGAGGAGCAGGACCAAGCCCTGGCCGAGGAGCTGCTAGGCGACGAAAAGGAGCGGGCCGAGCACCTCATGCTAGTGGACCTGGGCCGCAACGACGTGGGACGCGTCAGCGTGCCTGGCACCGTCCAGGTGACCCACCTCATGGAGGTGGAGCGCTACTCCCACGTGATGCACCTGGTGTCTCACGTCACAGGGCAGCTCAGGCCGGAGCTCACCGCCTACGACGCCCTGCGCGCCTGCTTCCCCGCCGGCACCGTCTCCGGCGCTCCCAAGATCCGGGCCATGGAGGTCATCGCCGAGCTAGAGCCCGACAAACGAGGCCCCTACGCGGGCGCAGTGGGCTACTTCAGCTTCTCCGGCAACATGGACACCGCCATCTGCATCCGCACCATCGCGCTGAAGGATGGGGTGGCCCACGTCCAGGCGGGGGGCGGCATCGTGGCCGACAGCGTGGAGGAGCGGGAGCACCAGGAATCCCTGCAGAAGGCAGCCGCCCTTCTGCGGGCCATTGACCAGGCCGAGCAGATGGAGGCAGGGTAGTTGAGGAGAGCAGCCCATGCAGAGCCCAGGCAAAGATAGCGCGACGGCTCGCCGGGGATCCGGCATGGTCGTCTTTGAGCGGGACAACTATACATGCCAATACTGTGGCTTTGATGGACGCTCCTTCGAGGGGTGGCTCTTCTTGAGTGTTGACCATGTAGTGAGGGCAGCAGACGGCGGCGCCAATGAGGCCTCCAACATTGTCACCGCCTGCCGGGCCTGCAATGACTTCCTAAACCGGACCAAGACCAGCGGCCTCGACGAAAAGAGGCGGAGGATAGCCAAGAGGCGCAAGGAACAGCGTCGCTTCTGGGGGGCCAGGGTTAAGTCCACCATTCGCCTCTAGGGTTGCGCTGCCTTCCAGGGGTGCAGTCCGGACTTGTCGGGACCGCCGGGGGCCTGGGGGTGTCCGATGCCATGGTGTCATTCTGAGTCCCGATTTTATCGGGATGAAGAATCTAAAGGGAAGGCCCTAGACCCTTCGCTTCCCTCAGGGTGACAGCGGCATGCAGCGAAACGGCAAAGGAGGAAGAGGATGCTCCTCTTAATCGACAACTACGACAGCTTCACCTACAACCTCTACCAGTACCTGTGCGAGCTGGGCGCCGACGTCCGCGTGGTCCGCAACGACCAGGTCACCCTGGAGGACATCGAGGCCCTGGCCCCCGAGCGCATCGTCATCTCCCCTGGCCCCTGCTCGCCCAGGGAGGCGGGCATCTCCAACGACGTCATCCGTCACTTCGGCAGCCGGGTGCCCCTCCTGGGCGTCTGCCTTGGCCACCAGTGCATCGGCTACGCCTACGGGGGCATCGTGGACAGGGCGGGGGAGATCATGCACGGCAAGAGCTCCCTGATCCACCACGACGGCAAGGGCGTCTTCCAAGGACTGCCCAACCCCTTCGAGGCCATTCGCTACCACTCCCTGGCCATCGAGCGCCAGAGCCTCCCCGATAGCTTGGAGGTGACGGCCTGGACGGACAAAGGTATTATTATGGGTGTCCGCCACAAGGAGCACCTGGTGGAGGGAGTCCAGTTCCACCCCGAGTCCATCATGACCAGAGTGGGGAAAGATCTGTTGCGCAACTTCCTGAAGATGGAGCGCTCCTCCAAGCCCTCCTAACCTGACAGCCATAGCCCACGCATAGGCCTCAATGCAGCCAAACACCAACCCGTCCTCCCTAGGGGCTATCACCGAGCGGCAGCGGCTCACCCTCCTCGTGGTAACCGTAGCGGGCCACGCCGTGAAGCACATGTTCGCCTCCGCCTTCTTCGTGCTGCTGCCCTCCATCAAGGCTTACCTCCTCCTGAGCAACATCCAGGTGGGGACCCTCTCCACTATACGCAACGTCGCCGGTGGCCTGGCCAACCTACCCGCAGGCTTCGCCGCCGACCGGTACACCAGGCTGCGCCCTGTTATCCTGGGCCTCTCCCTAGCATTCATAGGCGTCTTCGCCTTTGCCCTGAGCCTGGCCACCACCTTCTGGGCGGCAGTGATCGCCTCCACCCTCCTGATCATTGCCATCACCTTCTGGCACCCCTCGGCCATTGGCTCCCTTTCGCGCCACTTCGCCGAGCGCCGAGGGCTCGCCATTGGCCTCCACGGCACCGGCGGCAGCATCGGCGAGGCCCTGGGGCCCCTGGTGGCAGGCCTTCTCCTCTCCGTCTTGGCGTGGCAGGCGGTCCTTCGCGTCGGTGTAGGGCCCGCCTTGGCCTTGGGAATCGCCATCTGGCTCCTGATACGCCCCATCCCCATGGGCGAGGCCGCCTTGGCGAGCATCGGGGGGTACGTGCGGTCCCTCCGACATCTTTTCGCCAACCGCCGGCTGCTTTTGGTGCTCCTCTTTGCCGCAGGCTTTTCCGGGGGCCAGAGCGCCGTCCTCACCTTCCTGCCCATCTACCTGCGGGAGGACCTGGGGCTCTCCAGCGTCACCCTTGGCCTCTACCTCGCTGCGGCCCAGATCGTGGGCATCGCCTCGCAGCCCCTCATGGGCCACCTCTCGGACCGCCTGGGGCGCAAGGCCGTCCTGGTGCCCGCCCTGACCGCCCTGGGGATCACTCTTGGCGCCCTCTACCTCGCCCCTCAAGGCTGGCCCTTTCTGGTGGTGATGCTGGTGATGGGGGCCTTCCTCTTTCCCCTCATGTCCATCCTGCTGGCATCGGGGCTAGACCTGGTGGAACCCGGCGCCCAGGCCACCGTCGTGTCCCTGGTGTTTGGGTCTGCGGTGGTGGTCTCGGGCCTCTCGCCCGCCGTGGCGGGGGCCCTGGCCGACGCCTATGGGGTGCCGTCCACCTTCCTCTGGGCGGCGGGCCTGGTGCTGGCCACGGCCCTGGTGGCGGGCGTGACCCGGTGGGAGCGGGTAGTCCCCGCCTTAAGAAACTAGAAGGGCGGTGCACCGATGCGGCAGAGGTTGACGAAGTGGAGCATCAACATTTTCTTGGTGCTCCTATTAGGTGCATTGGCGGCTGTAGTTAATGCGATCTTCAGTCTTACTGAGATAGCGAGCCTGACACTTGATAGGTTTTTGAAGCTGGCACTCCTTCTCGGGCTGGTCGGGGTAACTGCGGTCTACGCCTACAGCACCAACAGCATAACGAAAGCCACCCGCCAACTCGCTGAGCACACAGCCAGGCAGATGCATCAGAGCGTGCGGCCTATTCTGATGTGAACGACTGAGCCAAGTTTTCCATCCATGGAATTGGGTGTTGAGAATATCGGAGTGGGGCCAGCGCTGAATGTAAGATGCTGGATAGAACTGGATTACCCCGATAGAAAGCCATTACAGTTCGACACAAACAACTCAGGGCAGGGTTTC
>SHYH01000064.1 GCA_009692865.1 Dehalococcoidia bacterium | reverse complement strand
AATAGGGTGTTGAAATACCCTCTTTGACCATCCCCCTTTCCCCCTTCCTGGCCAGCAAGGGGGCGGGAATTATATCTGGGGGACACCCCCAGACCCCTGGCCAAGGGGGCTCTGCCCCCTTGGCTATCCCCCGGGATTAATCGGTGAATCTCCGGGACAGGACGCTAGAGCTTGTTGACCACTCTAGGATGCTGCCTTGGGCGCCGAGATGCTGGGCCCTCGTAGGTAAATGGGCTGAAGGGTCGCCAGGTCGTCGGCCTGGCCTTGCAGCAGCCGGCGCGAGCCCAGGGAGGCCAACACCCCTGCCCTGCGGGTAGGCGGCGTTGCCTTCGCTACGAGCACCCCCGTCTGGCGGTGTTCCATGAGCTTTTCAAGCCACTGGCTGACCCCCTCTCCACAGAGGAGGGCAGGTGGTGTCGCTTGCTGCAAGAGGGCTTCCAGGTCGGTGACCCGGAACGAGGGGTCTTGCAGGGTCCCTTGCCCGTCAACAAAGGGGGCCCAGGCTACGTCGCCGCGGCCTGCGTCAAGCAAGGCGTACACGGGCATACCCAGGCTCAGGTACGGAAAGGCCTCCAGGAGCAGGGTGTTGACGCCTACGATGGGAACCCCAAGGCCGGCGGCCAGCCCTTTGGCCAGGCTCAGGCCCACTCGCAGTGCGCTGAACTGTCCCGGGCCTTGGGCTACTGCTATCCCCGTCAGGTCCTTCACCGAGGCGTGTGCCTTCTTGAGCAGCCCTTCCACGGCGGGCATAAGCTCCACGGTGTGGTTCTGCTCGGAGCGCCACGACTCCTCCCACACCACCTGGCCCTGGCGGGCCAGGGCGATGCTGGCGTAGCGAGTGGAGGTGTCAATGGCGAGCTCCATCGTCGTACCCTTCTCCACCGTCGGAGCTGACTGCTCTCAAAGGATGCTGAACAACCCTTTCGACCATCCCCCTTGCCCCCTTCCTGGCCAGGAAGGGGGCAAGGATCTCTCTCTTAGGGACACCCTCAGACTCCCGCCCCGGCGGCTACGCTCAGGGAAGGCTCCGGGGCTTCGCCCCTCTGCACTCCCTTTTCACCACCTTCTGCGGAGTCCCCTACCCTCTCGTATCTTCGGTGCGATGGGCTTGGGCGAGGGCCCCTTCGCACCGCGCCAGGAGCTGGGAAGAGCGCTGGCCGTGGGTCGTCACCTCCAGGACCCTTTGGGTCTCCCCCTCCTCTTCCATCTGGACGCTCACATGGTCTGCTGGAAAGGCCTCGGGCGCCTTCTCCGCCCACTCTATAACGCACACGCCTTGGCCGAAGAGGTACTCGTCCAGGCCCAGGTCCAGCACCTCATTGAGGTGGTCTATCCTGTACAGGTCCATATGGTACACCGGCAGCCGCCCCCGGTACTCGGTGACCAGGACAAAGGTAGGACTGCGGGCGTGCTCCTGGACCCCCACCCCCCAGGCGATGCCCTGAGTGAGGCAGGTCTTGCCTACTCCGAGCCCCCCCGAGAGGAGGAACACGTCGCCAGCCCGGGCCGCCGTTCCCAGGGCGCGGCCTACCTCCTGGGTCCCCTCGGGGCTGGTGGTGATCAGGCGCAGGGGGGTGCTCATGGGCGAAAGTGGTCCCATCCCCCGCGAGGCGGGGTCACGTCCCTCCCTGAGCCATCCACCACAGTCACCTTTCCGGGCGCCCCAGAGGTGATCTCACCGATGACCGCCACGCCCCCTCCCTCCTGGGCCGCCACGCGCTCCATGACCTCTGGGGGCGCCGTGAAGAGCAGCTGGTACTCCTCGCCGCCGCTCAGGACCAGGTCCCAGTAGTCCTCGGGGAAGGTCTGCCGAAGAGCGGGGTGGACGGGAATGTGGTCGCGTTCCAGCCGGGCGGCCATGCCGCTGGCCAGGCACACCTTGGCCAGGTCATCCAGCAGCCCGTCGCTGGTGTCGATGGCCGTTCGAACACCCGCAGTCACCAAACGCCTACCCAGGTCTACCTGGGGCCCAGGGCGGAAATGGGCCTCCCAGAGCAGGGCCTCGGCTGCTGTGTTCCCTTTTCCGCCCTGAAGGACCATGCGAAGGCCCCCTCCCGAGAGCCCTGGGGAGCCGCTGATGGCTACACGATCGCCAGGCTGGGCTGCCGAGCGCGTCAGCAAGGCCTCTCCCGCTACCCCCGCCAGGGCGACGGTCACAAAGAACGTGGGGGAGCGCACCACGTCCCCCCCTGCGATGGCCACCCCCTCCAGGTTAGCCAGGGCCAGCACTCCCTGGTACAGGCGCTCCACCTCTTCCACCTGGGTCCCTTCGGGGAGCCCCAGGGTCACCAAAGCGTAGGTGGGTGTTCCCCCCATGGCGGCGATGTCGCTGACGTTGGCCGCCACGATCTTCCAACCCACGTCGTGCCAATCGGCCTGCCGCCGGAGGAAGTGGACTCCCTCCACCATGGTGTCGGTGGTCCACAGCTCCAGGGCCCCCTGGGGCCGCCAGGCCGCAGCGTCGTCGCCGATGCCCAGACAAAGGGTAGAAAGGGAAGGGCCCTTGGTTGTGGGGGCGCCTTTGGCTGAGGCCGTACCCTCCCTCACCCAGCGAGCGATGCGCTCCAGAAGGCCAGCCTCTCCTACCTCTCGTACGTCCATGAGCGCATTATACGGGGCCACCGGTGCCGGCCTCAAGGGCGAGCTACGTAGTGGGTCTTGTTTCATCGGATTCAGTCGGCCTCGTTGAAGGGCCATGTGTTCCTTGGTATAATCCCGCCCAGAGTCGGAAGAGGAGGAAGCCATGCCCATCGTTCGCATTGAGATGTGGCCAGGGCGGACCAAGGCTCAGAAGGCTGAGCTGGCCCGTGTGATCACCGAGGCGATGGTCACCATCGCCCGCACCACTGCAGACCAGACTTTCGTCATCTTTCAAGACGTGGCGAAGGAGGATTGGGCTCAAGGAGGTGTACTGTCCTCGGAGCCCAGAAGCCCCTAGGGGCCGGCGAGCCCAGGTTCTTGACTTTTGGCTTCGGCTCACCTTAGAATGTGCCAACGGTTGGGAGGCCTGGATTCAGCGGCGAGCGTGGGGGGGTCCGGGACACTGGCCTTGTGTTTGAGACAGTATCAGCCATCCTACAGCACAGCGTGGGGCCCGCTAGCTCAATTGGCAGAGCAACTGACTCTTAATCAGTAGGTTACAGGTTCAATTCCTGTGCGGGTCACTGCTTGTAGGGGGAAGTGTCGGAATAGGTAGACGAGCGTGACCTAGGATCACGTGCCGAAAGGCGTAGGAGTTCGAGTCTCCTCTTCCCCATATCCCCCTGGAGCGAGGAGGTTCAAAGGCAGTGAGATTGATCCTATGTGGTTGGGTGTTCGGCGGGAGAGACCGTATCTCCCATGAGAGAGCAGTGGGGTCGTGAAGCGGCGAAGGAAGCCTCTAGCAGCTGGTCTGAGCCACATACAGCGCAGCATTAAGGAGGAGTGGTGGCCACCCTACTGGATGTAAAGGACCTGAAGACCTACTTTTTCACCGAGGACGGTGTCGTCAAAGCCGTGGACGGTGTCTCCTACGATGTCCAAGAGGGTGAGACCCTGGCAATCGTGGGGGAGAGCGGTTGCGGCAAAAGCGTGTCCGCCCTCTCCATTATGCGGCTGGTGGCCAGCCCTCCGGGAAGGATCGTGGGAGGCGAGATCATCTTCGAGGGAGAAGACATCCTGAAGATGGACGACGTTGAGATGCGGCACATACGGGGAAACCGCATTGGGATGATCTTCCAGGAGCCCATGACCTCCCTCAACCCCACCCTCACCATCGGGCGGCAGCTCACTGAGCCCCTGGAGTTGCACCAGGCCCTGAGCGGGTCTGCGGCGCTGAAGCGGGCCGCGGAGCTCTTGGAGATGGTGGGCATCTCCGATGCGGCTCGTCGTCTGGGCGATTATCCTCACCAGTTCAGCGGCGGTATGCGCCAGCGGGTGATGACAGCCATGGCCCTGAGCTGCCAGCCCCGGCTCCTTCTCGCCGACGAGCCCACCACCGCCCTCGATGTGACCATTCAGGCCCAGGTGCTGGAGGTGATGCAAAAGGCGGCCAATGAGCTAGGCTCGGCCATCATCATCATTACCCACAACCTGGGGGTGGTGGCCCGCTATGCCCAGCGGGTGAACGTCATGTACGCAGGAAGGATTGTGGAGCGGGGAACCGCCAACGATATCTACCACAACCCACGTCATCCCTACACCATCGGCCTCCTTCACTCGGTTCCCCGTCTCGACGAGGCCAAGCAGGAGAAGCTCAACGTCATTGAGGGGCTTCCCCCCGACCTCATTGAGCTTCCTCCGGGCTGTCCCTTCAAGCCCCGGTGTGTCTTTGCCCAGGACAAGTGCAACGAGATGCCGCCCCTGGTGCTCGTGGGAGGGGGCCACTACTCGGCCTGCTGGTTCGCCGACAAGCTGGGCTCTCCCGCCGTTACTTCCGAGGAGGTCAAAACCTAGATGACGCAGCAGACCAAATCAACCCAAGACGACATCCTGGTTGACGTTCGGCGCCTCAAGATGTACTTCCCCATCACCTCGGGGATCATCATGCAGAAAAAGGTAGCCGACATCAAAGCTGTGGACGATATAAGCTTCACCGTCCGACGGGGGGAGACCCTGGGGCTGGTGGGGGAGAGCGGCTGTGGTAAGACCACTACGGGACGAGCCATCCTGCAGCTGTACCGCCCCACCTCCGGAGAGGTGCTCTTCGAAGGGGTGGATGTAAGTAAGCTTCGGGGCAGCAGCCTTCGGGCATTGCGTCGGAGGATGCAGATCATCTTCCAGGACCCGTATAGCTCCCTCAACCCCCGCATGACCGCGGGCGCCATCATTGGAGAGCCCCTGATCGTCCACGGGCTGACCAAGTCCAAGCAAGAGTTCCGGGAACAGGTGGCCGAGCTGTTGAGCGTGGTGGGCCTCAACCCCTTCATGGCGGACCGCTACCCCCACGAGTTCAGCGGCGGCCAGCGGCAGCGTATCGGCGTGGCCAGGGCCCTGGCCATGCGCCCTTCCTTCATCGTCTGCGACGAGCCCGTCTCGGCCCTGGACGTTTCCATTCAAGCCCAGGTCATCAACCTGCTGCAGTCGCTTCAGGAGCAGTTCAATCTGACCTACCTCTTCATCGCCCACGACCTGAGCGTGGTCCGGCACATGAGCGACCGAATCGCCGTCATGTACCTGGGCCACATTGTGGAGGTCGCTACCCGCGCAGAGCTGTACGAAAACCCTCTGCACCCTTACACCAAGGCCCTCCTGTCGGCGGTGCCCATTCCTGACCCCATCATAGAGACCCAGAGGGAGCGTGTTCTTCTGGTTGGCGATGTACCCAGCCCCCTGCGGCCCCCGCCCGGCTGCGTCTTCCACACCCGCTGCCCTGTCGCCATTGAAGAGTGCGGTAAGCCCGATGTCCTCCGAACCCACCCTGCCGGCTCTCCCGAGGGCTTCCCTGGTCTTCGGGACATGGGCAACGGCCACTTCGTAGCCTGCATCCGCGTTTAGGGCGAGCCTGTCGCGCTATCTTGTAGGGGCGTCCCGATGCATCGGGGCGCCCCTACGTGTTGGCCCCAGGACGCTTGGGCGCTTGTTCCAACCCTCCTTATTGCTGCAACAGCACACCCGCGTTGACCATCACCATGAACCGCCTCCCTTAGCGTGGATTCAGTGTATGCCATACCAGGGCCTTCACCCCGTATCTCCCTCGTAGAGGGCGAACTCTGCTTCTGGCTTCAACCTAAACGTCTGCCGGTAGGCACCTGCCGTAGCGTGGGGTCCAGGGCACGTCCTAGTGGGTGCAGGGTGAACCCTGCCAGGGCACGCCCTGCCTGTGCTATTATGGCAACAGCATGGACCTCACCCACATCCGCAACTTCTCCATCATCGCCCACATTGACCACGGCAAGTCCACCCTGGCCGACCGCCTCCTGGAGTACACCGGCGCCGTTGAACCCCGAGCCATGATGGACCAGTTCCTGGATAGCATGGACCTGGAGCGGGAGCGCGGCATCACCATCAAGGCCCAGGCCGTTCGCATGGCCTATCGCGACCGTCGTGGGGAGGAGTACCAGCTCAACCTGATCGACACCCCCGGCCACGTGGACTTCTCTTACGAGGTGTCGCGCAGCCTGGCGGCCTGCGAAGGGGCCCTCCTGGTGGTGGACGCCAGTCAGGGGATTCAGGCCCAGACCCTGGCCAACGGCTTCCTGGCCCTGGAGCACGACCTGGCCCTCATCCCCGTGGTGAACAAGATCGACCTCCCTGTCGCCCAGCCCGAGCGGGTGGCCCAGGAGCTTGTGGACACCTTTGGGTTCCGGCTCGATGAGATCGTCTTCGTCTCGGCCAAGGCGGGAACGGGCATTCCGGAGGTCCTGGAGGCCATCGTCGCGCGGCTTCCTGCGCCCAAGGGCTCCCCTACCCGTCCCCTGCGTGCCCTGATCTTCGACTCCAAGTACGACCCCTACAAGGGTGTCATCGCCTACGTCAAGGTGGTGGACGGGCAGGTGTCGGGCCGCCATCGCCTGCGACTGATGGCCAGCGGTGTGACCACCGAGGCCCTGGAGGTGGGCGCCTTCCGCCCCGCCCTCTCCCGCGAGGAGGCTCTTGCCACGGGCGAGGTGGGTTACATCGCCACGGGGCTCAAGGACGTTCGCCAGTGCAAGGTGGGGGACACGGTGACCAGCGAGGAGGTGCCCGCCACCGAGGCCCTGCCCGGCTACCGCCCTTTGAAGCCCATGGTCTTCGCCGGCCTCTACCCCGCCGATGGGGAGGAGTACGGGGCCCTGCGCGAGGCTATGGAGAAGCTCCAGCTCAACGACGCCGCCTTCTCCTTCGATCCCGAGACCTCCCTGGCCCTGGGCTTTGGGTTCCGCTGCGGCTTCCTGGGCCTCCTCCACATGGACATCGCGCAGGAGCGCCTGGAGCGGGAGTTCGCCCTCAACATCATTGCTACGGCACCCAGCGTAGCCTATCAGGTGGTCCTGACCGATGGCACGACCATCACGGTGGACAACCCCGCCAAGCTCCCCAACTCCAGCCAGATCGCTGAGATCCAGGAGCCCTGGCTGGATATGAAGGTCATCACGCCTTCCCGCTTTGTGGGCCCTGTGATGGAGCTCTTGTCCGCCCGTCGGGGCGAGTACCGGCGCATGGAGTACCTGGTGCAGGTCGCTCGAGAGGGGGACACCTCCAACCCCGCGTCAGACCCAAGCGTGCTTCTGGAGTACCAGGTGCCCCTGAGCGAGATCCTGATGGACTTCTACGACCGCTTGAAGTCCTCCACCCAGGGGTACGCCACCCTGGACTACGACTTCGCCGGCTATCGGGCGTCGCCTCTGGTCAGACTGGACATCATGGTGAACGAGGAGCCGGTGGACGCCCTCTCGGTCATCGTTCACCGGGACAGGGCCTACCAGCACGGCAAGAACGTGGTGGAGCGACTGAAGGAGGTCATCCCCCGCCAGATGTTCACCGTGCCCATTCAGGCGGCCATTGGCAGCAGGATCATCTCGCGGGAGACCATTCGCGCCATGAGGAAGAACGTGCTGGCCAAGTGCTACGGCGGCGACGTCACCCGCAAGCGGAAGCTCCTGGAGAAGCAGGCCGAGGGGAAGAAGCGCATGAAGCGCATCGGTCGGGTGGAGGTGCCCCAGGAGGCCTTCCTGGCGGTGCTGCGGCTCGACGACTAGGGGGGCTACTGAAGGTCAACGCGTCAGGGGTGAGAACGTTTGCTAGAGCAGGAGCCGTCCACAGGGATCGTTGACCATCCCTCCCAAGAAAGCCTTTAGCTCAGCAT
>SHYH01000063.1 GCA_009692865.1 Dehalococcoidia bacterium | reverse complement strand
ACCGGGTCCTAGAGGTGGTGATCCCCACCGAAGA
Organism: Dehalococcoidia bacterium; assembly: GCA_009692865.1. Classification (GTDB taxonomy): domain Bacteria; phylum Chloroflexota; class Dehalococcoidia; order Lucifugimonadales; genus SHYH01. Next base: position 7,770 of record SHYH01000063.1, on the reverse strand, counting down.
GGTGGAGGAATTCAAAGATGGGAAGCGCAGCAGGAAGCGGGAGCGCCTGTTCCACGGGTACCTCCTCGTCAGGATGGTCATGGACGATCACACCTGGAGCGTGGTGCGCAACACCCCAGGGGTCACAGGGTTTGTATCCGCCGACGACGAGCGGGAGCAGCGGGCCAAGCCGGTCCCCTTGGAGGACCGGGAGGTGGCAGCTATCCTGAAGCGAATGTCGGCAGAGACCCCCAAGCAGAAGGTTGGGTTCACCCGGGGACAGTCGGTGCGCATTGTGGATGGGCCCTTCGCCGATTTCATGGGCGCCGTCGAGGAGACCTACCCCGACCGAGGGAAGATGCGGGTGCTGGTCTCCTTCTTCGGGCGTGAGACCCCCGTGGAGTTGGACTTCCTGCAGGTGGAGCGGCAGTAGGGCGCTCTCCCTGCACTCACCAGTCATGATCATAGGGAGTGAGCAGTGGCCAAGAAGGTCAAGGCGGTGGTCCGGTTACAGATTCCGGCGGGGAAAGCAACGCCTGCGCCCCCCGTGGGTCCAGCGTTGGGCCAGCACGGCGTCAACATCATGGGGTTTGTGAAGGAGTACAACGCCCGCACCGCTGCCCAAGAGGGGACCATCATCCCCGTGCACATCACCATATTTGAGGACCGCTCCTTCACCTTTGTCACCAGGACGCCCCCCGCGGCTGAGTTGATCCGCAAGGCCGCAGGTGTGGAAAAAGGAAGCGCCTCCGCCAGGCAGCAACGGGTCGGCACCATCTCCCGCGTCGCCCTGCGGGAGATCGCCCAGACCAAGGCCCCAGACCTGAACACCACCGATGTCAATGCGGCGATGCGGATTATCGAGGGCACCGCCCGCAGCATGGGCATCGGTATAGTGGACTAACCCGAGGAAAGGCATCATGGCCAAGCGCAGCAAGGGATACCTGGAGACGGTGGAACGCCTGGAACCGACGCGGGACTATACGCCAGGAGAGGCCGTGAATCTGGCCAAAGAGCTGGCCAGGGCCCGCTTTGACGAGACGGTGGAGCTTCATATGCGCACCGCGGCGGACACCCGCCACGCAGAGCAGCTGGTCCGAGGAGTGGTGGTGCTGCCCCACGGTATCGGAAAGCAGGTGCGAGTCCTTGCCTTCGCCGAAGGGGAGGCAGCGGAGATCGCCCGCCAGGGGGGCGCCGACTACGTGGGCGCCGACGATCTGATTAAGAAGATCGAGGAGGGGTGGGTGGAGTTCGACGTCGCCGTCGCTACACCACCCATCATGGGACGCATCGGCCGGTTGGGAAGGGTCCTTGGCCGTAAGGGGCTGATGCCCAACCCCAGGACAGGCACGGTGGTGGCGCAAGAGGACCTCCCCAGGGTTATTCGTGAGGCCAAGCTGGGTAGGGTAGAGTACCGCATGGACAAGACCGGCATCATCCACTGCCCCATAGGCAAGGCCAGCTTCTCCACGGAGCACCTGATGGAGAACTTCTCGGCCCTGGTGGACGCCGTCATGCGAGCCCGCCCTGCCGCCATCAAGGGGCGCTTCCTGAGCAGCGCGTATCTCTGCACCACCATGGGGCCGGGCATTCGGTTGGACGTCAACGCCCTGACCACCATCAAGGCAGAACTCTAAAGGAGGTCCGTCGGTCCTCAACATCACACCATCAGCTCCCAGGGCCGGAGACAGCGGGGGGTCTTTAGGAGACCTTAAACAGAGCCCGCCGAGGCACAAGAGGGAAATCGCTCTCGTCAGACACCTGTCGTGAGAAGACCCTGTGCATCGGCGCAGGGTCTTCGTTATGGAAGGGGGGAAACAAGAGCATGCCATCAGAAAAGAACGTGAAGCTCCTGGAGGAGGTCAAGGCCAGCCTTGCCAGGTGCACCATCGCCATAGCCACTAACTACACTGGCCTGCCGGTGCCCGCCATGAACGACCTGCGACGTCGCCTGCGGGGACAGGGGATAGAGTACAAGGTGGTGAAGAACACCATCACCGTTCTGGCCGGCAGAGAGACGGGGAAGCCAGGGATCGAGGAGATCATCGAGGGGCCCACTGCCATTGCCTTCGGCTACGGTGACCCAGCGGTGGCGGCCAAGGTCCTGGACGAGTACGTGCGAGCCACCCGATCGTCCCTGACCATCAAGGGCGCCATCCTGGAAGGCCAGGTGCTGAAGGGAGACGATGTCCTTCGCCTGGCCAGGCTGCCCTCTCGAGAGGAGCTGGTGGCGCGGCTCATCGGGCAACTGAAGGGGCCACTGGCTGGCCTGGTGCGCGTGCTCCAGGCCCCCACGCGAGGGCTAGTGACCGTCTTGGAACGGCGGCTGGAGCAGGCAAGAAGCTGACGCATTTCGTAGGGCACACACCACACACAAGGAGGTTCCCATGAACAAGGACGAGATAATCACGGCTATCAAGGGGTTGAACGTGCTGGACCTGGCGGAGCTGGTCCGATCCCTGGAGCAGGAGTTCGGGGTCAGCGCCGCGCCGGTGGCATACGCCTCGGCTGCTGCGCCTGGGGCCGTAGCCACGGCTGCCCCTCAAGAGGAGGAGCAGACCGAGTTCAAGGTCGTCCTCCAGAGCTTCGGCGCTAACAAGATCAACGTCATCAAGGCGGTCCGCCAGGTCACCAGCCTGGGGCTCAAAGAGGCCAAGGACCTGGTGGAGAGCGCCCCGGTGACGGTGCGCGAGGCCATCACCAAACAGGAGGCGGAGACACTGCGCACCTTGTTGGCGGAGGCAGGCGCCACCGCCGCCATTCAGTAACCCTCGCCCGAGGTCGCCATGAGCCGGAGCAAAGACCGGGAGCGCCTGGAGACTAGGCGGCGCCTGAACCCCGACTACCCGGGCTTCCGTGGCGCTGCCTGGGAGCCCACTCAGCCGGGCAACACTGTCCTGCAGACGGTCACCTGCTCGGTGTGTGGACGCAAGCGCAACGTGCCCCTCGGAGTGGCGCAGGAGCAGGGGGAGAGGTACGTCTGCCTTGCTTGCCAGGAGCGCCAGGGGTAAAGCAGGGCGTGCCACCGACAAGTCGAGTGTCTTCGACCCCGATGCGGAGATACGGGGCCTACGGCCTGCACCAACGCTCCGTCAGGCCCATTGACGCTGAATCGATACTGGATATGGCCAGGGTGATGTCCTGATCCCCCCTAACGGAACTGGGTACACCAGGATGCTGCGAGGCGAACCCCTGCCCTCTGGAGGCGCCATGAATGCTCCCCAGCGCGTAGAGTACTCCCTACGCATTCGGGACATGCCGCAGGAGGAGCGCCCTCGCGAGCGGCTGCGTCACTACGGTGCTTCATCCCTGAGCAACGCCGAACGGCTGCTGGCCCAGCTCGGCGGCCTGTGGGGGCTGGGACGCCTCAGCTACATAACCTATCCGCCCAGCGGGGCATTAGCGACGCCAAGGCGTGCCAGATTCTCGCTACGCTGGAGATAGCACGCCGCTTTGCCTCTCTTCAACCCGAAGAGCGAGCCATTATCCGCTTGCCTCAGGACGTGGCCAACCTCCTAATGGTGGAGATGAGCCTCCTGCAGCAGGAGCACCTGCGGGTGGTGCTGCTGGACACGAAGAACCACGTCCTGGGCATCCCAGAGGTGTCCCGGGGGAACGTGAACAGCGCGGTGGTGCGGGCCGCTGAGGTGTTCCGCGACGCCGTGAAGCAGACCTGCCCGCCATCATCGTCGTCCACAACCACCCCTCGGGCGACCCCACCTCCAGCGCCGAGGACATCAACGTGACCCGGCAGCTGACGGAGACGAGAAAGGTCCTGGACGTGGAGATCCTAGACCACATCATCATTGGGGCAGGCCGCTTCGTCAACATGAAGAACCAGGGCCAGGGGTTCGGGTAGGGGGGTGTTGAGTAACCCCAGGGTAAAGTCCCAAAACGGCCACCTGGGACGAGCAATGGGTGAGAGTTCTTTGGGAAGGGCTTCTGGGGAACCCTTTCTTGCAAGAAAGGGTTCCCCAGACTTCTCCGAAAGAACCTGCAACACTAGAACTTAGGCTGTCTCCGCCCATTCGAAAGGCCCTGCTTCCCCCTCAGCCCTTCCAGCATCTGAAGCCCCTTGCGAGTGTCGCTGGCCACCTTGGGGGGGACAGAGGTCTTGAGGCGGTGCTTGAAAAGCCAGTAGGTGAAATCCTGGTACTGGCCGTAGGTGAGGCGGTCGGTGTCTGGGTAGCCCTTCTCCTGGAGGAACTGGGCTAGCAGGGCCTCCTGGGGCCCCTGGTAGAGGCGCTCAAAGGACTCGGCGCTCTCGTCGCCTGCATAGGCAAACCCCTTGGCGTGGCGCTCCTTGTGCACCTCCTCCTCCACCGCCAACTGGAGGGCCTCCTCCACCATCACGCCGTAGTAGAAGTTGAGGTATGCGCTGTACTTGGCCGGCCCGAGAAGCCTGCGGAACTCCTGGGGTGAGACCTCTTCGGGCAGCCGTCCAAAAAACAGAAGGGACTCCCGTGCTCCGTCGGGAATAAGGCCGTCCGCCTCGGCACAGAGCCGCTCCGCCAACAGCAGCCAGTCGAAGGCCTCGCCGTCGATGAGGTACCGGTAACGGCGACCCTGGTGGACCTCCTCGCTGCTAGCCCACTGGGCCATGGCCTCCAGCAACGCCTGGGGCCAGGGTTTTGCCGACTCCAGGGCGGCCCTGAAATGCTCCAGGGCCGCCTGGTCGCCCGGCCGTGAGGAACCGCTGTTTGGTATAAAGGCCTGGCTCATACAAAGCCTCTAACTGGTGGCTCAATAACCCTCTTCGACCATCCCCCTACCCCCTTCCTGGCCAGGAAGGGGGTAGTTTTAGATATGGGGGACACCCCCATACCCCCGGACTGCGGCGCTCTCCGTGCCGACAACGTAACGCAGCGTTAGATGGGCTACGCTAGTGCCTCAAGGCAAAATCAGCTTTGAGGCGCTTCCGGTGGAGCACGGCCAGCACCTCGTCCAGCGGGCGGGTGTTGAGGACGTCCTTGGCCTCGCACCAGGCCCGGCGGGCTACGGCAACGCCGTAGCGCATCTGGCCCAGGGACGCCACGTCGTGGGAGTCGGTGCTGATGACCAGCGGAACGGCCAGCTCCCTGGCGCGCATGGCGTGGATGTCCTTGAGGTCCAGCCGATCGGGGGAGGCGTTGATCTCCAGGGCGGTCCCGGTCTCCGCCGCCGCACGGAGAACGGCCTCCACGTCCACGTCAACGGGGTCCCGCTGGCCGATGAGGCGGGTGGTGAGATGAGCGATGACGTGCACCGAGGGGTGGCGCATGGCCTTGATGATGCGCTGGGTCATGCGCTCCCTGTCCTGTCCCATGGCCGAGTGGACGGCGGCCACCACCACGTCCAGCTCTGCCAGCACATCGTCCGGGTAGTCCAGGGAGCCGTCGGCCCGAATGTCCACCTCGGAGCCAACCAGCACCCGAATACCGACCCGCTCCTCCAAGTCCCGCAGCTCGCGAATGTGCTCGTGCAAGCGCTCCTCCGTGAGGCCGTTGGCAATGCCGCGGCCCACCGAGTGGTCGGTGATGGCGACATACTGGTAGCCGCGCTGTCGGGCGGCTCGCAGCATGGCCTCAGAGGGGTCGTGGCCGTCGCTCCAGTTGGTGTGCACGTGGAGGTCGCCCCTGATGTCCGTCTTCTCCACCAGGTGGGGCAGAGCGCGCCGATGGGCCATCTCCACCTCCATGACGCCCTCTCGGATCTCCGGCGGGATGGGTTGGAGGCCAAGGCGGGCGTAGAAGGCCTCCTCGGTGGCGAAGGTCTCCATCTCACCGCCGTCAGGGGTGATGCCGTACTCGTTGAGGGAGAGGCCCTGGCGGCGGGCGTACTCTCGAAGGTGGAGGTTGTGCTCTTTGCTGCCGGTGAAGTACTGGATGAGGGCCCCGTACTGGCTCTCGTCCACCAGGCACAGGTCAATCTGGAGCCCGCTATGGGTGAAAACGCTGGCCTTCTTGGGACCGTGGGCCAGCACCTCGCGGACGTGGGGCAGATGGACCAGGGCGGCCAGGACCTGGCCGGGGTCGCGGGCGGCGCCCATGATGTCCACGTCGCCGATGGTCTCTTTCCAGCGACGAAGGCTGCCGGCGGGCTCCATCTGGCCGATGTCGGGGCAGGCCTCGCGCAGGGCGGCGATGATCTCCTCGGCGATGGGGAGGGCCTTGCCCAGAGGGATGCGCCGCTCTTTGGTGCGCAGGGAGCGGAGGCGCCGCAGGATGTTCTCCGCCGACTTCTCGCCGATGCGAGGGAGGGCGGCCAGCTTGCCCTCCAGAATGGCCTGCTCTAGCTCCTCCACGGTGGAGATGCCCAGCTCCTTGGCGAGGCGGTAGGCCGTCTTGGGGCCTACGCCTGGCACGTCCATCAAGACGAGTACCCCCTCAGGTGCTGCCGCCTTGGCCTCCTCGTAGGCCTTCATGCTGCCGGTGATGAGCAGCTCCACGATCTTGCTGGAGATGGCCTCGCCGATGCCGGGGATCTGGCGCAGGTCCTCCCCCTCGGCCACCAGTTGGGCTAGAGGCCGGGGCAGGTGCTCGATGACCCGCACGACGCGCTGGTAGGCGCGGATTTTGAAGGGGTTCTCCCCCTGGGCAGACAGGAGGACGGCCAGGTTGTCAAAGATGCGGGCGATGTCTTCGTTGGTGTAGGTGGTAGGCATGGCTAGTCGTGATGTGGCCCTACACCCCTGCGCCGTGGCACTTCTTGTACTTCTTGCCGCTGCCGCAGGGGCAGGGGTCGTTGCGCCCCACCTTACGGGCAGAGGACGACTCCCGCCGGGCGCCGGCGACGACCGCCATGGAGCTCGGGCGACGCCCCGCCGCGGTCGCCTGGCGTTCTGGCGAGACCTGCTGAAGCACGTCGGCGTAGCGGAACACCGTGCGGGCGATGTCATGCTGAATGCTTTCCAGGAGGTGCTGAAACATCTCGTGCGCCTCTTGCTTAAAGGCAACCAGGGGGTCACGTTGGCCGTAGGCTTGGAGGCCGATGCCCGTGCGCAGGTTCTCCATGGCTGTCAGGTGCTGCACCCAGTGGATGTCTATAGTGCGGAGCATGACCTCCCGCTCCATCTGGCGCATCCGCTCGCTGCCCAGGACCTCCTCGTACTGCTGGTAAGCCCGGTCGGCGTGGGCCAGCAGGGCTTCCGCGACCCACTCCCTGTCCTTCCGAGGGATCTCCTCCACCGCGAGGCTGGGAGGCACGGGAAACACGGCCCGCAACTCGGCCACCATGCCTTCGGGGTTCCACTCCTGGGTTTCGTTGCCTGAGAGGTGGGTGGCGACGAGCTGCCGTAGCTCCTTGCGGACCATGTCCTGAATGTTGGCCTTCAGGTCCGCGCCGCCGAGGAGCTTCTGCCGCTCTTCGTAAATCACCTGCCGGTGGAGGTTGGCCACGTCGTCGTACTCCACCAGGTGCTTGCGAATCTCAAAGTGGTAGGCCTCCACCTTGGTCTGGGCGGTCTCGATGGACTTGGTGATCAGGCGGTTCTCCAGAGGCTCGTCCTCTTCCATACCGATCCAGTCCATGACGCCCTTGATGCGATCGCCTCCGAAGCGGCGCATCAGATCGTCTTCCAGGGAGACGTAGAAGCGAGAGCTGCCGGGGTCACCCTGGCGCCCGGACCGCCCTCGGAGCTGGTTGTCGATGCGCCGGGCCTCGTGGCGCTCGGTGCCGAGAATGAGAAGGCCCCCAAGGGCCACCACCTGGTCGTGTTCCCGCTGCCACTCCTCCACGCTTATACCGTTGGCCTCCTGGTTGCCCCCCAGGATGATGTCCGTGCCGCGCCCGGCCATGTTGGTGGCAACGGTG
>SHYH01000011.1 GCA_009692865.1 Dehalococcoidia bacterium | reverse complement strand
TTCGGCGGCTTGGCAAAGAGGATCATCACCGTACCCACGAGGGCGATCGCGGCGAAGATGAGCCAGGCCACCCTGTAGCTCCCCGTTGTGTCGAAGATCTTCGCCGCCAGAGGGGTCGCGGCAGATCCCTCGGAAGGTGCCCAGTGTGCCCAGCAACCCCGTGATGGTCCCGTAGTTCCGACGGCCAAAATACTCTGCCGTCATGGCTGGTCTCACAGGCACGCTGCCTCCGTAGCCGGGGCCCAGGAACAGGAGGGAGGGGATGACCATTCAGAACTGGGTGACGAAGGCGATCAACAGGGCCCCTACCGCAACGAGGCCGTACGAGGCGGCCAGGAGATACCGTTTGGGCATTCGGCCCCCCAGCCAGCCGAAGCCCAGCCTCCCGATCACGCTCAGGGAGCTGAGAAGGGTGACCCCCAGGGCCGCCTCCTGGCGAGGTATTCCCACACTCTCCAGGTAGGGGACAATGAGCACCATGGCGGTGCCCACGGCTGCGCCGGACAGAATCCCCGCAACACAGATAAGTCAGAAGGTTCGAGTGGCCAGGGTCTCCCGCCACTCGAACCCGTCCATTGCACCGTCGTCCAGGCTATCGCCACCGGGACCTGCGGCCTCTGCAGGGCCGGCCTTCCCGTCCGGATACATCCCGTACGGCTCAGGGGCCTGTGCCGCATCATCAGGGAGAGGGGCAGCAGCAGCACCCAGGTGCCCACGGCGATGCCAAGAACGATGGTCCTCCACTCGACGCCCTGATCGAGAAGCTAGCTGATCACGGGGGGTATGAAGCCGGCGGGCAGCACCGCGCTTACTTGGATTGCCAGTGCGAAGGTCCTCTTCTTGACAAACCAGTTCACCACCGCTATTCCGCCAACGGTCGCAAAGCTAAACCCGAAGGAGATGATGAAGAAAACGGCATAGAACTGGAACAGCGACTGCATCTGGCTCATCAGCAGGAAGCCTAACCCAACTACCGTAACCCCGAAGGCCATAAGGCGCCGTGGCCCCAGGCGGTCCACAAGAATCCCCACGAAAGGGGCAGCTATTCCTGCCTCAACAGAGCGGAGGGAGAAGGCCAGGGCGGTGGTGGTTGCCGACCAGCCAAACTCCTTGCGAATGGGGTTGAACAGGACGCAGAACCCGTAGAAGAAGGTCCCCCACCCCCACACGATAACGAGGAAGGTGGCGAGGACGATCCACCACCCATAGAAGATCCGGGGTCGTCTCGTCTGAGTTGATTCTGTTTCCAAGGCTACGGCCTTTCTCCCGATCGACTCTTCATGAACCCTTGGCAGGGCTCTCGGGTGCCTGCGCCTTCTCGGACCCTCCAGACGCCCAGGTCTCCGCTTCTCTAGGATGTCTTGTGAAAAGGATCAATACAGTCGCCGCCAGCGTGACGGCCGCCAAGAGGAGCCAGGCCCTTTGGTAGGAGCCGTCGATGTCAAAAATCCAGGCTGTCACAACGGGCCCTACGATGCCCCCTATCGCCATCACCGTCTGCTGCAGGCCCTGGATGGTCCCAAAGTATCGGCGGCCGAAATACTCCGCCAGGAGGACCGAGCGCACGGGAATGCCGCCTCCGTAGCCCGGCCCAAAGAAGATGAGGAAGGGGAAAACCATCCAGAACTCAGTGACAAAGGCCAGGATCACCAGGCCCACCGCTTGAATGATGAAGGCAAAGGCCAGGAGATATCGCTTGTCCACGTAGTCGGCCAGCCATCCTAACCCAAGCCTTCCCACCAGGCTGATGAGGGTGAGGAAGGTGATGGCCAGGGCAGCCTGCTCCCGGGGCACACCCACGCTCTCCAGGTGTGGGACAAGGAGCAGAATGGTCGAGCTGATGGCAGCCCCCGACAGGGTGCCCGCAATGGCCAGGAACCAGAAGCCCCGCAGGCTCTTGAGGGCCTGGGACCAGTGGACGCCCTCTATCTCTGCCGAGTTGCTCTTGTCCTGGCCGGTTTGGGCACTATCGGTGGGAGCTGGATCACCGTCGGGGAGCATCCCGTACTTCTCCGGCCTGTGGCGCACCAAGATGGCCACGGGTAAACAGACGAGCCACGTCCCTACCCCTACGATCACCAGGGTTGTCCGCCACTGGTAGGTGTGAATCAGCCAGGCCAGGACCGGCGCCAATGTGCCCGTCAGGCCTGCCCCTACCATCAGCACTCCCAGGGCCTTTCCCCTTTTGCGCACAAACCAGTTGATCACCGCCACCGAGCCTACAGGGCCCATGGAGAAGCTGAATCCAAAGGAGAGGAAAAGGAAGGCGGCGTAGAAGGTGGGTAGCGAGTTGATGCGGCTCAACAGAATGAACCCCAAGCCCACGACCACTGAGCCGAAGAGTATGAGGGCGCGGGGACCGAACCTGTCCACAAGGAAGCCCACGATGGGGGCGCCGATGCCCGCCTCCAGGCGGTAGAGGGAGAAGGCCAGAGCCGCCGTCGCAGCAGACCAGCCGAACTCCTCTCGAATGGGGTTGAAGAAGACCCCAAAGCCGTAGAAGAAGACGCCGCCCCCGTAGTAGATGATAACGGCGCAGGCGAGTACCACCCACCACCCGTAGAAGATCGGGGGGCGTCTCGTCTTGGTTGACTTTGTTCCCACGGTTACGGCCTTTCTCCCGATCGGCTCCTCATGAATTCTTGGTAGGGCTCTCGGGCGCCTCCGTCTTCTTGGACCCTCCAGTCGCCCAGGCCTCCGCCTCCTTTGGACGCCTGGCGAAGAGGATCAACACCATGCCCAGCACGGCAACGCCTGCGAAGATAATCCAAGCTTGTCGATAGCTTCCGGTCACATCAAAAATCCGAGCCGCCACCAAGGGCGCCAGGAAGCCTCCGACTGCCCCAAGGGTCCCCTGCAATCCCTGGATGGCGCCGAAGTCCCGTCGTCCAAAGTACTCGGCCATCTGGGCCGGCCGCAGAGGCACGGGCCCTCCGTAGCCAGGGCTGATGACCAGCAAGGCAATAACGGCCATTTTGAAATCGGTCACAAAGGCGAACATGAGGGTCCCCACCGCGGTGAGCCCATACGCAAAAGCCAGGAGGTACCGCTTGTCCATCCTGTCCCCCAGCCACCCCATCCCAATTCTGCCCACCACGCTGACGGGGCCAAGGATCGCAAAGCCCCCCGCCGCCTGCTGGGAAGACACACCTACGCTTTCCAGGTAGGGGACCAGCAGCACCAGGACTGCGCCCACTGCGGCTCCTCCCATCGTGCCGGCCACTGCTATAAGCCAGAACGATGGGTGGCGGATCGCCTGGCGCCAGCGCATCCCTTCCACCTCTTCTGATGGTCTGCTCCCTGGGGCGCCGTTCGATTCCTCTGCTCCTAGCGGGGGGTCGCCGTCCGGGCGTATGCCATAAGGCTCGGGGCGATGCCGGACCAGGGCGGCCAGAGGCAGGCAGAACACCCACATTCCCACGCCGATAACCACCAGGGCAGTCCGCCAATCCAGGGCCTCAATGAGCCTTGGGATGAGCGGTGTCAGAAATCCTGCGGGTAGCGTTGCGCTGAGGAGGACAGCCAGGGCCATCGTCCTCTTGCGGGAAAACCAGTTGACCACCGCCACCGAGCTCGGGCCGCTGGCAAAGCTAAACCCTGTGGATATGATAAGAAAGGAGGCATAGTACATCGGGAGCGAGTGGATCTGACTCATGGCGAGGAACCCCAATCCCACCACCACGACGCCAAACACCATCAGGATCTTGGGCCCCACGCGGTCCACCAGGAACCCCACGACCGGCGCCGCAATCCCCATCTCCATGCTACGCAGGGAGGCGGCGAAAGCAGTGGCGGCGGCGGACCAGCCAAACTCGTTGCGGATGGGATTAAAGAAGGAGCTGAAGCCGTAGAAGAAGGTCCCCCATCCGTAGGTGATGAGGGCAAAACCAGCGAAGACGATCCACCACCCGTAGAAGATCCGGGGACGTCGAAGCTTGAGGGGGCTGAGGCGCAAGAGGATGTCTCCTTCCCTGGAGCCCGTATCCTGCGCAGGGCTTGATGGGGAGTATACGGGCGTACTGTTCTAGGTGCAACTCTTCAACAGAGAAGATGAGGCCGCTGGCGCTCTTTGACCGAACGGGAGTGAGACCCTTATAATGGTTGGGCCTGGGCTCCCTTTGCCAGGGGCTGGGTTGTCCCCCGTCCCGATGAATCGGGACATCGGGGGTCGAAAGGGTCTTTCATCACCCTTCCAAGGGAGGGCTCTCGTGACCGATAGTGCTCGTGAGGCCTGCGGCATCGTTGGCATCTACGCCCCCGGGGAGGACGTGGCGCAGCTCGCCTTCTTCGGCCTCTTTGCCCTTCAGCACCGGGGACAGGAAAGCGCGGGCATCGCCACTTCGGACGGTCAGCGCCTGCGGGTTCACGTTAACATGGGGCTGGTGAGCCAGGTCTTCCGGGAGGAGGACTTGGAGCGCCTGACGGGCCATATGGCCATCGGCCACACTCGCTATTCCACCACAGGCACCAGCCAGCTCAAGAACGCCCAGCCCATTCTGGTCGATGGCCCTCACGGGCCACTAGCCCTCGGGCATAACGGCAACCTTATCAATGCCCTGGAGCTTCGCCAGGAGCTGGCCGAGTGGGGATGTACCTTCCAAAGCTCCACCGACTCAGAGGTCATCGCCCATCTCCTGTCCCAGTCCCCCGGGAAGGACTGGGGAGAGCGGATCGGCTCTACTGTGCGGCGCCTTCAGGGCGCCTACTGCCTCGTGGTCCTCACGCCCGACAGCATTTACGGCATCCGCGACCCCCTGGGCGTGCGTCCCCTCTGCATCGGGCGGCTGGACCAAGGGGGCTGGGTCCTGGCCTCGGAGACCTGCGCCCTGGACCACCTGGGCGCTGAGTTTGTCCGCGAGGTGCTGCCCGGCGAGGCCGTCCGTTTGAGCCGGAACGGGGTGGAGACGGTCCACCGCAGTGGCGAAGAGGGAAAGCGGGCCCTTTGCCTCTTCGAGTACATCTACCTGGCCAGGCCGGATAGCACCTGGAGCGGACGCTTGGTCTACTCCGCCCGCTATGCCATGGGGAGGGAGCTGGCCCGAGAGCACCCCGTGGACGCCGACGTCGTCATTGGTGTTCCCGACTCGGCTCTGGCAGCGGCGGCTGGGTACGCTGAGGAGTCGAGCATCCCCTACCGGGACGGCCTCATCAAGAACCGGTATGTGGGCCGCACCTTCATCGAGCCCGACCAGCGGATTCGCGATCTGGGCGTGCGGCTGAAGTTCAACCCTCTGCGAGAGGTGCTGGAGGGCCAGCGGGTGGTCCTCGTGGACGACAGCATCGTCCGTGGGACCACTACTCCTCACGTGGTGGGGCTTCTCCGCAAGGCCGGGGCCAGGGAGGTGCACTTGCGGGTCTGCGCGCCGCCTATCCGGCACCCCTGTTTCTTCGGCGTGGACATGGGCACCAGGCGCAACCTGCTGGCCGCCAATCGCACCATCCCCGAGATTCGTGTCTTCACCAAGTCCGACACCTTGGGGTACCTGAGCGTGGAGGGCCTGATGCGGGCCGTGGGCCTGGGTGACCAGGGGTTCTGCGGCGCCTGCTTCACCGGCAACTACCCCGTTCCCGTGCAGCTGGAGATGGACAAGCTGGCCCTGGAGGGCTAAGAGGGCCACCGTGGCCTCTTGTGAGGCTCATTCCCCAATGAGGCCAGTAGAGGGTGATCATGCCCCAGCCACGTCTGGGGCGCCGGTAGAAGGGAAGCAGCCACGCCCGATCTGTCGAGGTGCGTGGCTGCTCTTGTGACAAGGCTTAGTTGCGGAAGTCGGCGTAACGAGAGATAGGCTGATCCAGGGGGAGTCCAGAGGGGGTAGCCCCCTCTGGGGGGCACTGGGGGTATCCCCCAGAATTTGTTTCTTTCCCTCTTCCCGACAAGGAAGGGGGATCAAGGGGGATGGTTCGGTTGCCAAGGTCAGTGGGATGGTACCAGTCATGGTTGCGAGCATGACATCGCCGTTTCCTGAAACCGAGTGCTCGTCCCAAAACTATAAGGAGTCAGAAGCGCCATGAAAGCTCTCATCAGCGTCTACGACAAAACGGGCGTCGTGGCCTTCGCCCGGCAGCTCCACCAGGCCGGCGTGCACCTGGTGAGCACCGGCGGCACCCATAAGGCCCTTTCGGAGGAGGGCGCTCTTCCAGTACAGCAGGTCTCGGACCTCACCGGCTTCCCTGAAATTCTGGAGGGGCGGGTCAAGACCCTCCACCCTCGCATCTACGGTGGCATCCTGGCCCGCCGCGACAAGCCTGAGCAGCTGGCGGAGCTGTCCCAGCACGCCCTGGAGCCCATTGACCTGGTGGTCGTGAATCTCTACCCCTTCGAGGAGACCATCCGGCGTCCCCAGGTGGCCCTGGAGGACGTTCTGGAGAACATTGACATCGGCGGGCCTGCAATGGTGCGCGCCGCCGCCAAGAACTTCCCGCACGTCGTCGTCGTCGTGGACCCTCAGGACTACTCCTGGGTGGCCGAGAAGGTGGCCAAAGGCGGCTTCACCCTGGAAGAGCGCCGCCGCCTGGCCTGGAAAGCCTTTCAGCACACCGCTCTGTACGACACCCTCATCGCCAGCTATCTGCGAGGCGCCGAGGAGGCCTTCCCCCAGGAGCTCACTCTGGCCTACCGACTTCGCGTCTCCTTGCGCTATGGCGAGAACCCCCACCAAACGGCGGCCCTCTACACCCAGGTGCCCCTTCCCTTCGGGTACGGGATGCCCTCGGCGGCTCAGCTCGGCGGCAGGGAGCTTTCCTTCAACAACCTGCTGGACGCCGACGCCGCCTGGAGGGTGGTCAACGACTTCAAGGAGCCTACGGTGGCGGTCATCAAACACAATAACCCCTGTGGCCTGGCCACCGACACTGACATGGCCGAGGCCTACCGCAAGGCCTTCGCGGGGGACCCCATCTCCGCCTATGGGGGCATCGTGGGCTTCAACCGCCCGGTGACGGCCGAGGCCGTCGAGGCCATCGGCGCCACCTTCTACGAGGTTGTCGTCGCGCCCGCCTACACCCCCACGGCCCTGGACGCCCTGCGAAAGAAACGCAACCTCAGGCTTCTCCAGGTGACTGACCGGCCTCGGAGCCAGTCCCCCATGGAGCACCGCGAGATCGCGGGAGGGCTCCTGCGCCAGACCGCGGACGTCCTTCAGGAGGACTCTCGCCAGTGGAAGGTGGTCACGCAGCGCCAGCCTACCGACCAGGAGCGGGACGACCTGGCCTTCGCCTGGAAAGCGGTGAAGCACGTCAAGTCCAACGCCATCGTGTTGGTCAAGGACAAGGCAATGATGGGCATGGGCGCAGGCCAGCCCAACCGCGTGACCAGCGTGCGGCTGGCCGTGGAGGCGGCGGGCGAGCGCGCCAGGGGGAGCCTCCTGGCCTCCGATGCCTTCTTCCCCTTCGGCGATGGCGTCGAGGAGGCTGGCAAAGCGGGCATCACGGCCATCGCGCAGCCTGGCGGCTCCATCCGAGACCAGGAGTGCATCGAGGCCGCCGACCGGTGGGGTATAGCCATGCTCTTCACAGACGTCCGCCACTTCCGTCATTAGCACTTCCTTGCGGACAAGCGCGGTATGGGAAGCCGCTTATGGTGGCCCTTCGACATGCTTAGGGTGAGCGGCTTTTCTTCGGCTCATGGTGAGCTTGTCGAACCATGAGCGGCCCAGCGGCGAAGGATCTTGCTGAGCGTAGGTCCAGGCCGTAGGTCTTGCACCCCGACTGGTCGGCTGCCCCGTATTCCGGCATCGGGGTTGAAGACACTCGATTTGTGCCGTATTCGGCATCACGGATCGGTGGCGCGCCCTGCCTAAAGTTCCCTCTCCCCTCTGGGGAGAGGGCTAGGGTGAGGGGACTCTACACCGGGCCAGCCTCGCTGTACTTGTCTCCGTCTTCGGCTCTGCGATCCCTCGCCTAGCGGATGAGAGGGGGGACGTCAGGGATAGGGGGGAAGAGGTCAGGATATTGAGCGGCGTAGAACCGGTACCGCTCCTTCTCGGCGCCCAGGATACCGCCCCCGCCGTGGCCGGGTAGGAGGAAGGTGTCGTCTGGGAGTCGGTAAAGCTTCTCTGTGATGCTCCTGAGGATCTGCTGCGTAGCCTCCACACCACGACTCTCCCCCGGACCATGGGCATACAGGGTGTCCCCTGTGAAGAGGTGCGTGCC
Organism: Dehalococcoidia bacterium; assembly: GCA_009692865.1. Classification (GTDB taxonomy): domain Bacteria; phylum Chloroflexota; class Dehalococcoidia; order Lucifugimonadales; genus SHYH01. Next base: position 30,832 of record SHYH01000011.1, on the reverse strand, counting down.
AACCAGATAGCATACCGACCCTGGGGTATGCCCAGGGGTATGGATTACCGTCACTTCTACGGTGCCTGCCCTGATGGTATCGCCGTCATCAAGCAGGACGTTCGGGGGTATTGGCATGTCGGCGGCGTCATCGCGATGGGCGGCTACCGGAGCCCCCGTGGCGTCGGTGATCTCCTTCAGTCCCTCCAGGTGGTCCCGGTGTTTGTGGGTGATGAGAATGGCCTTGACCTGGGTGCCCTTGGCCTCTTCCAGGAGCCTCCCAGGATTCAAGGGAGCGTCGATGATAATGCTCTCGCCGCTCTGGGGACATACTATGAGGTAGGCGTTGTTGTTATCGGAGCCACAGAGGGTCCAAAATACCCGAACCTCCTCGTTGTACAACAGTGTCATAGGAACCTCCGAGGCGTCACGGATTCTTCGTACACAGTCCAGCTGAGTGAACACCTCCATTGCACCATGCCATCGCAGAGTCCCTGGGTGGGGAGGGGACTATAACTGGGCCAGCCTCGAAAGACCTCCCCTAGCGTGGGTGCAGGGCTAAGCCCTGCTGGGGCCCTCACCCCTGCCCTCTCCGAGAGGGAGAGGGGGAGGACAATGAACCTGGGGCCTCTACCTCACCGCTCGCCCTGTAAAACCTGCGGTACTGGGGTGCAGGTCGAAGACACTCGACTTGTGCCGTATTCGGCATCACGGATCGGTGGCACGTGCCTTACGCCAGGGTGACCAGGGTCGCCCCGGCGCCGCCTCTTGATGTCTCGTCAGGCTCGTACAGGGCCACCAAGGGATGCTTGTTGAGGCGTTCCCGCACTGCCTGGCGTAAGGCCCCCGTCCCTATCCCGTGAACAATGCGCACCTGGGACATCCCCTGAAATAGCGCCTGGTCCAGGAACCGCTCCATCCGCTCCATCGCCTCTTCCACCCTTACGCCGTGAAGGTCCAGGTCCATTGAAAAGGCCCTACCTTGCTTGACGCCCATGGCCATCTTTGGCCCCTCTGCCTGTCGGGTGGGTGGCGTCTCCAGAGGGACGAGTCGCTCCAGGTCAAATCTGGCTCTTACCGTCCCCAGGTGCACCTCCACCCTACCCTCTTTGTCCGGGTGCGCAGCCACCTCGGCCTGGAGGTTGAACCCCTTGACGCGTACCCAGTCGCCCGGCTTCAAGGAGCGCCACCAGGGGGGCTGCTCCTCCGGCGGGACCTGCCATTCCTTGCCCTTCACTTCCCGCTGCGCCTCCAGGGCCACGCCCAGGGCCTCTCGCACCCTGGCCTTGGCCTCCACGTTCTCCACCGTTCGCTCCGCCTGGCGAAGGCGCTTTCGCAGCTCCTCCACCCGGGTGGCCATCTCCCGGCGTGCCTGGGCCAACACCTCACCCCTCTGGCCGTTCAGCTCAGCGAGGCTGGCCCCCAGCTCTGCCTGGAGGCGCTCCGCCTCCCTTTTGACCGCTTCGGCCTCCTGGCGCAACCGGGCCGTCTCAAACCGCTCTCGCTGAAGCTCCGCCAGGAGCACCTCGGCGTGGCGATGGGTGGGGTCCAGGCTCGCCCTGGCCTCCTCGACGAGATGCTGGGGCATCCCCAGACGCAAGGCCATCACAAGGGCATAGCTTCGCCCTGGGAGGCCCATGGAGAGCCGATAGGTGGGTTGGAGGGTGTCTGGGTGCAGCTCCACGCTGGCGTTGACCATCCCCGACGTTGTCTCTACAAAGGCGGCCACACTGCGGTGGTGGGTTGTAGCTATCGTGGGGACGTCACGGCGCGCCAGGTCGGCCAGCACCGCCTTCGCCAGGGCCGCGCCCTCTTCGGGGTCGGTGCTCGCCCCCAGCTCATCCAGCAGCACCAGGGATGACGGCGTGGCCGACTGCAGGATCGCCACCAGGCTGCGCATGTGGGAGCTGAAGGTGGACAGAGCCTGCTCCAGGCTCTGTCGGTCCCCGATGTCGGCGTACACCGCGTCGAAGACCGGCAGAGTGGTCCCCTCCTCTGCGGGCGCCTGAAGCCCTGCCTGGTGCATCAGGGCAAGCACGCCCACCGCCTTGAGGGTGACCGTTTTGCCCCCGGCGTTGGGGCCCGTGAGGAGGAGGACGGGGTGGTCCTGGCCTAGCTGCAGGCTGACGGGAACCACCTCTCCCTTCAGCAGCGGGTGGCGGGCCTCCACCAGACGTACCCAGGGGTGCTTGTCCTCCCACAGGGCAGGACTCTTGGCTCGCAGGGCTCGAGCGTAGCGCGCCTTGGCGAGGGCGAGATCCAGTTGCGTCAACCGGCGGACGGCCTCGCCCACCTGGTCACTTGCCTCGCTCACCTGGGCAGAAACCTGGCGCACCACCTGGTCGGCCAGCCACTGCTCCTGCAGGGCCCACTCCCTCCAGGCGTTCCCCATCTCAATGGTCTGGGCAGGCTCTATGTAGACCGTGGACCCCGTGTGGGAGATGTCGTGGACAAGGCCCGGGAGACGGTGGCGCATCTCTGCCCTTACAGGCAGCACCAGGCGGGAGGAGCGCTGGGTGATGAGAGGCTCCTGCAACACCTCCTGCCCTAAAGGCGAGCGAATGAGGCGCTGGAGGGCCCGTTCCAGGTGCTGGTAGGCGTCGCGGGCCTGCTGGCGGGCGCGGGCAAGATCGGGGGAGGCGCTATCCAACACCTCTCCTGCGGGCCCGATGCACCGCTCGATCTCCCTCTCCAGGTCCCGGAGGACGGGCATCCCCTCGGCCAGAGTAGCCAGGTCGCCAGCCTCCTGGCGGCGTCTCAGCACCGCAGTCCGAACCCGGCGGCAGGCCTGGAGGGTCTGGAGGACCTGCCGGATCTCCTCGCCCGTGAGGACGCCTCCCAAGGCGGCTCGCTGAAGGGCGGAACGAACGTCTATGGCGCCCGAGGTGTCAACCTCGTCAGCGCCTTCCACCAGGCGCGCGGCATCCTGGGTCTCCTGCTGGCGCCTTTTCACCTCGCCAGGGTCAAAGGAGGGCCGCAGCGCCAGGGCCTCCTCCTTGGCTGGGGCAAAGAAGGTGTACGCAGCCAGGTGCAGGAGCACCTTGGGGAACTCCAACAGCTCCAGCGCCTCTTCCTGCAACCGTTCCAACGGCGAGGGTCCTCCCTTCAGTGTGGTAGGCCCATTGTAGCAAGGGTGGGTTCCCAAGCATAGCCAGACGGGAGTATAGTCTTACTTCGGCGCACCAGAGCAGAATGGCGTCATGGTGAGAGGACAACACCGACTTTGCCCAAAAAGTCTCGCGGAGTGAGGTGTGGGGGTGCCTCCCGTCCCGATTCATCGGGACACCCCGACGTGTCGGGGCGAAAGACCTTCTTGAGCGTGGGTGCAGGTCGAAGATACTCGACTCCGATGCGCGGATGCGGAGCCACGGCTTGTCGGTGGCACGCCCTGCCGGAATACTCTACTCTCCAGGGAGGTAGTCAGTGACCGAGAAGAGAGCGACCCTGGACAGGATTCAAGAGCTTATTCAGGACAATCTCGTTGAAGAGGCGAGAGAGTTCCTGGCCGAAGCTCATCCAGCTGACATCGCTGAGATATATCTTCAGTTGCCGCCCGGTTCGCGGGAGGCTGTGCTGGCCCTGCTGCCCTCTGAGGGGCTGGCGGACCTGCTGGGCCATCTCGATGCGGACCTCAAGGAGGAGCTGCTGAGGCGGCTTCCCCGAGCTGCTCTGGCAAAGGCCCTTGACCACGCAGGGCCGGATATGGCCGTGGACGTTCTGCAGTCGCTTTCAGAAGGGGTCCGGAACAGCGTTCTGAGCCAGATGAGCACCTCGGAGCAGATTGCTCCCTTGCTGGCCCATGCGCCGGAGAGCGCCGGCGGCCGGATGACCACGCAGTACCTTGCTGTCACTCCGGACATGACCGCACAGCAGATGCTACGGCTGTTCCAGGTCCAGAGGCCGATAAATCATGAGATACGGTACCTCTACGTCCTTGACGACGCCAAGAGACTCATGGGCGTGGTAAGCCTGCGCAGCGTGTTGATCTCTCCCCCTTCGACCAGGATGGAAGACCTCATGGTCACCGATGTCCGGTCGGTCACTCCGGAAACAGACCAGGAAGAGGCGGCGCAACTGCTTCAACGATACCGGCTCCGGGCCTTGCCCGTGGTGGATGAGTTCGGGGTGTTGGAGGGAATCATCACCGCCGATGATGTTCTGGATGTTGTCGTGGCGGAGGCCACGGAAGATATCCACCACATGGCAGGACTTGGAGTAAACGAACGGATAACCACTCCATTGTTGGAGTCGGCGGCTCGTCGGCTTCCCTGGCTGTCCATTAATATGATCTGGGCCTTTGCCGGCGCAGCCATCATCCACCTGTTCCAGGGCACACTGGAACAGGTGGCGGCGCTGGTAGTGTTCATGCCCTTGATTGCAGGACAGGCGGGAAACGCCGGAATTCAGACCTCCACCATCGTGGTCCGCTCCATGGCTCTGGGTGACTTCGAGCGGCTGAGGGTCTCCCAGGTGCTGGCCAAAGAGTGGGGGGTTGGCCTGATTAAAGGCACGGTGTTCGGCCTCATCCTGGCTATGATCGCCTGGCTGCTCAAGGGCAACATTGTCCTCGGTGCAATAGCGGGGGGCGCTCTCTTCTTGAACATTCTCGTTGCCTCTACGAGTGGCGTGCTCGTCCCGGTCACCCTCAGGCGCCTGGGCGTTGATCCCGCCCTTGTGGCAGGCGTGTTCGATACCATGCTGTCGGACCTTATGGGCTTCCTGATCTACCTGGGTTTGGCCACCCTCTTTCTCGCGGCCCTCCTGCGCGCCGGGTAGCAGGCGAAGGGAGGCCACGGCTACAACAGGCAAGTGTCAGGGGGTACGCGCGCCCTGTGGTATACTATCCAAATTGTGACACAGCCCCTCAAAGTCTTCTTTGACGTCGACCACACCATCCTCCTCTCCACCAGCGATGGGGGATGGCATCTCCGACCCGGCCTCCGGGAGGTCTTCCAGTCGGTCAAGGACATGGGCCATGCTGTCTACCTTTGGACAGCCTCGGGGAAGCTCCACGCCCAACGTGTAACAGAAACCTACGGCCTCAGCGACCTGGTGACCGACTGCTTTGACAAGGACGGCAACAACTGGCTGTTGCCCGACCTGGTGGTGGACGACGACTGGTTCTTGGTGGAGAAGTACAGCGGAGTGCTGGTGAGCCAGTACCGCGAGGTGAACCTCCAGGACCGGGAGTTGTACCTGTTGCTAGACTACTTGAAAGACGGGCGGCTTCCCCAGGTAGGGGCTTAGAGGGCGTGAGGTAGGCCCTTCTGTTCGTCAAACCCTGCAGCCCAGGGCACCCAGGGCCCACCTCTCCGCGCCTGGTTCGACATGCTCACCATGAGCGGCATTCAAACCCGCTCACCCTGAGCTTGTCGAAGGGTGGCTTGGAAACTGCAGGTATTCACGCCGCATGTTCCGCCTTCTCTCCCTTATAGGGAGAGGGCTATGGGGAGGGTAGCGTGGGTGCGGGGGACACCCTGCCCCTGCCTAGTCGTCGCCGGCCAGCACCTCAGCCTGCTCCGCCGCATAGGTCATGGCGTACAGCCGAGTGTACAGCCCCCCAAGCGCGAGCAGCTCCTCATGGGTGCCCATCTCCACCAGGCGGCCCTGGTCCAGCACCAGGATGCGGTCCGCCTCCCGGATGGTTGAGAGCCGGTGGGCGATGACAATGGAGGTGCGCCCCCGAAGCAGCTTGTTCAGAGCCTCTTGGATCACCACCTCCGTGCGGGTATCCACGCTGGCGGTCGCCTCGTCCAGGATGAGAATGCGGGGATTGGCCAAGAGGGCCCGGGCAAAGCTCACGAGTTGCCGCTGCCCCATGCTCAGGTTGCTCCCTCGCTCCTCCACCGTTGAGTCGTACCCCTTCTCCATGCGCATGATGAAGTCGTGGGCGCCCACGGCGCGGGCCCCGCGCTCCACCTCGTCCATAGTGGCGTCCGGTCGGCCAAACAGTATGTTTTCCTTGATGGTGCCCACAAAGAGGAAGGGGTCCTGAAGCACCACCCCCATCTGGCTGTTCATGGACTGCTGCCGTACGTCCCGCACATCGTAGCCGTCAATGGTGATCTTGCCGTGAGTAACGTCGTACAGGCGGGACACCAGGCTCACGAAAGTGCTCTTTCCTGCGCCCGTGGGCCCCACCACGGCCACCGTCTCGCCGGAGCGGATGGTCATGGCAACATTGCGGAGCACCGCCTGGCCGGGCACGTACTCAAAGGTGACATCGTGGAAAGCCACTTCGCCGCGGATGGAAGGCATCTCCATGGCATCCGGCTTGTCCTGGACGTCCGACTTGGTGTCCAGCAACTCAATGATCCGAATGCCCCCAGCCATGGCGCGTTGCAACTCGGTGTACTGCATAATGATCATGCGAATGGGATCGAAGATGCGCTGGGCGTACAGGAAGAAGGCGATCATCTCCCCCGGCGAGAGGAGGCCGTGGAGCACCCGGTAGCCCCCCAGGACGATGACAACCCCCAGGGCGATGGACGACTGGATCTCCACCACCGGCATCATGATCGCGGACAGCCGCGCGGCGGAGATGTTGGCGTCCAGGTGGGCCCGATTCACTTTGTCGAAGAGGCGGACGTTCTCACCCTCTCTGCGCAGGCTTTGAATCGCCCGCACCCCGGAGACGTCCTGGTTAAGGGTCCCGTTAACCACGGCGATGGCGCGCCGAACCCCAATGAAGGCGGAGCGAGCCCGCCTCTGCCACACCATGACAATGCCGATGAGCACCGGCAAGACGGAGAGGGTGGCCAGGGCCAGCACCAGGTCCATGGCCATCATAATGGCCACCATGCCCACCAGCATCACCAGTTGGGCCAGGGTGCCCACCAGCCCTTGGGTCATCACCTCCTGGATCTGTCCCACATCGTTGGTGACCCGAGACATGACCCGCCCCACCTGGCTGCGGTCCCAGAAGCTCATGGAGAGGGCCTGGAGGTGGGCGAACAGGTCCTTGCGCAGGGCGAGAACCATTCCCTGGCCGATGTGGGCCATCTGCATCATCTGGGCCTGGTTGGCTACGGCGCCTACCACCCCCACGGCCAGGAACAGGAGGGTGAACCACACCAGGCCCGGCAAGTCTTTGAGGGCGATGTAGTCGTCGAAGGCTATGCCGATCATGCGGGGAATGGCCACGCTGGAGGACATGGCCACGATCATCGCCCCCAGGGCCAGGAGCCACTGGCGCTTGTAGGGACGCAGGTAGCGGAGGAGCCTCTTGACAACGCGGTGCTCATAGACCGCGCCGAGCTGCTCTTCGTCGTCTATCTCGTCGTTAGTAGGCGTGGCAGAGCCTCGGCCTTGCCCGCCGCCGCCGTGCATTCCAAAGCCGCCTCCTCCTCCACCGTGCATTCCTCGGCCTCCTTCATGACAGGGAGAGCTAGTCCTCTGCCGTCACAGTGCTCCGCATCGCCTCCAGGGCCTCCTCCTGATGCCTGAGCTGCAGGTCGTAGATCTCCCTGTACAGCCCGTCGCGCTCCAGGAGGTCCTGGTGGGCCCCCCGCTCTACGATCTCCCCGCCATCCAGGACCAGGATTACGTCAGCGCGCTTCAACCCCGCCAGCCGCTGGGCGATGACGAAGGTGGTGCGCCCGCGCATCAGCTCCTTCAGGGCCTGCTGGATCAGGTACTCCGTCTCCGTATCCACGCTGGACAGGGAGTCGTCCATAATGAGGATCCTGGGGTCCAGGAGCAGGGTCCTGGCGATGGCCAGGCGCTGCTTCTGCCCGCCGGAGAGGGTGATGCCCCGCTCTCCCACCCAGGTGCCGTACCCCTTGGGCAGGCCCACGATGAAGTCGTGGAGTCGGGCGGCCTTGGCCACCCGCACAACGTCCTCCTCCGATGCTCCCGGCCGCCCGTAGGCGACGTTGTCTCCCATGGTGGCGGAGAAGAGGAACACGTCCTGCTGCACGATGCCGATGTTGCGGCGCAAGGAGTCCAACGTGATGTCTCGGATGTCCACGCCATCAATGGTGATGCGACCCTCGGTGACATCGTAGAACCGGGGGATCAGGCTCACCAGGCTGCTTTTGCCGCTCCCCGTGGCCCCCACCAGGGCAATCACCTGGCCCGGGTGGGCCTCCAGGTTGACGTGGCGGAGGGTGGGGAAGAGAGAGCTGTAGCTAAAAGAGACGCCCTCAAACCGGACCACCCCGGTTGCACGGTCCAAGGGGATGGCCTCTGGCTTGTCCCGAATGTCAGGGACGGCGTCCAGAATCTCAAACAGGCGTTCCCCGGAGGCCACCGCGCGGGAGAACAGGTTCCCCATGAACCCGAGCATCCGCACCTGCTCGGAGAGCATCGTCATGTAGAAGAGGGCCTGGGTGAGCTCACCGCCCGTCAGGCGTCCGTTCATGATCTCGTACCCGCCGTAGAGGAGGCCACCGCCCAGGAGCATGTGGACGACGAGGGTCATGAGGGGCGTGTTGAAGGCCTGAATGGTGTTGACCGTCATCTCCTGGTTGTACACCTCCTGGGCCCGTGCGCCGAACTTGCTCTTCTCCAGGCCCTGTCGGCCAAAGGAGCGAACCAGCTTGGCGGCCGACAGGCTCTCCTGAAGGACCACGGTGAGGTGCGCCAGGGTCTGTTGAATGGTGAGCCAGAGGGGCCGCAGCCTGATGCTCGTGCCCACCGCCCGATAGGCGATGAAGGGAATGCCCACAAGGGCGATGAGGGCCAAGCGATAGTTGGTGAACCACAGGATGCCAATGATGCCAATGAAGAAGACAACGGTCTGGAGGGGTCGGGGAACGCCAAAGCTGATAAGCTGCCGGGACGCCTCAACGTCGGCGGTGGCCCGGGACATAAGCTGGGCTGTCTGCATCCGGTCGTAGAAGGCGAAGCTCTGGCGCTGGAGGCTCTGGTAGAGGGCGTTCCGGATGTCGTAGGCGACCCGCTGTGAGATGGACTGGCCCAGGTAGCTCTGGCCAAAGGCGCAGATGCCGCGCAGTGCCCCCGCCAGCACCAGCCCCACCGCCGCTATCACCAGGAGCCACAGAGTGCCTGGTGAGGCAAACCGGTCCAGGAAGGGGATTCCCGCTCCATGGGCCGCCGCGTCCACCGCCTTCCCCAGGAACCACGGCTGGACGAACATGAACAGGGTGGTGAGGGCCAGGAAGAGGGTATCTAGCAGCACCGTCCCCTTATAGGGGAGGGCAAACTTTAGGAGGCGCACCAGGATCCAGGCGTTATAGCGGAATCCGCTCCGCTTCTTCAGGTGCATAGTGTCAGAACTCAGCCTACCACGAGGTTGGAGTTAGTATACCACTCCGCCCAAGGGCTCGACTACGACCCATCCACGCACTGGCAGGATGCTGATAGCCGGAAGCACAGAGAGGCTTGCCCACACCTACACTGGCCATAGCTGGCACCGGTCCAGCGGCGAAGGACCTTACGGACGTGGGTGCAGGCCGCAGGCCCCGTATCCCCGCATCGGGGCCGTAGGCAGTCGACTTGTGCCCTATTGGCATCACAGATCGGGGGCACGCCCTGCCGGGGCCCCTGCATTATCGGTGAGGAGTGTCCTTGCCGTCCTGCTCCTCCTCCAGGGCCTGTACGGCCCCCTGGTACTCTACGTCCAAGGTCTCCTGCAGACGCTTCAAGTGAGGCTTCATATCGGGAGAAGCGTTCTTAAGCAACGCCTGAATCTCATGGGCCTGGCGCTGGGCCTGCTGGCGGAGCTGTTCGGACAGCTCCTTGCGTAGTTGCTGCCTCTTAGCCGGTGGGAGGACCTTCGGCTGTGGGTTCCCACTTGGGCGGACTCCAGCAGACTTGAGCGTCTTTTGGACGTGGCCGCGGAACTGCGCCTCCACCTTGGACAGCTTCTGAACGTGTCCCTTGCTCAACAGGGCACGGCCCTCCTTAGCGCGCTCCTCCGCCAGCGAGGCGTTCAGGTGGGCCTGGGCCTTGTCGGAGCGGGCCAGCGTCAGGCGCACCTGCTCCCCCTTCTCCTTGAGCCAGTAGAGGGACTCGCCTGGCACACTGGCCGCCGCCGCCCGATAGGTGGAGCCCAGCCCCAGGACCATCACCAGGAGGAGGCCGGCCCCAACGGCCACCAGGCGAGGGGAAAGGGCCGATAGCCAGGCCCACCTGGCCTTGCTATGACCTTCCCTCTGGGCATAGGCCATCAAAAGGCGCTGGCGCGTCCGCCGGCGGAACCCCTCGTCCGGGCCGAGAGCGGCGCCTTCCTCCCTCAGACGCCAGGCCGTTTCCAGGGCTGGCCGTAGCTCGGCAGCCTGGTCCGGGTACCGAGCCAGGCACTGGGCCACCGTCTCGCCTCCTCCCAGGCGGTCCAGGCACTCCTGGAGAATCGCGTCGTCCCTCCCTCTGCTCTTCATCACATCCTCCCCTCCCCACGGGACCCTGCCTCACCAGGCCTCTGCGGCTCCTCCATGAGCTTCCGCAGGGCGCCAATGGCGGCATGCTGCGCCGCCTTCACCGCACCCTGGCTCTTTCCAAGGACCTTGGCCGTCTCCTCAATGGAGAGGTCAGACCCAAAACGCAGGCCCACAATCGTCTGCTGGAGCTGCGTCAGATGGGCCAGGGCCTGGCGTATCCACACCCCCTCCACCGTTCTCTGTGCGAAGTCTCCATCCTTTCCAGGCATCTCAGGGGCCTCGTCCAGGGGCACCGTCGGGCGGCGGGTCTGCCTTCTTCCGGAGTCGATCACCTGGTTGTGGGCAATGCGAAACAGCTACGCCGAGAAGGAGCCATCGGCGCGCCACCGAAAGGAGGGCAGGGCCTCCAGGGCCCGGAGAAAGGTGTCCGCCGTCAGGTCCTCCGCGTGAGGGCCCGGGCCAACCCGATAGGCCACGTACCGGTACACCCGCGTCACCCACTGATCGTAAAGGACGCCAAAGGCTTCGGCCTGCCCCCCCTGGGCTGCTTCCACCAGTCGCTCCAACGCTTGGGGCGTCTCTTGCACGATCGTTGACAACTCGCGTAGGCTGCTCCATGCCAGTAAAGCCGATACCTTCTCTTAAGGAGAAACGTCCGGCGTACCGACGAGGATAGCTTCTAAGCTAGGGTTGGCGAGTCTTTGCCTAAAAGGTCCCAGAGAGGAGGAGTGCAGAGGGACGCAGCTCCCGAGCCTGCCCTGGGCGAAGCCGAAGGGCCGGGGGTGTGGGGGTGTCCCCCTTATCTAACACCTGGCCCCCTTCCTTCCAGGATGGGGGCCAGGGGGATGGTGAAACCGCAGGTTCAACCGAGGGCCGTAGACCTATAGAAGACTTTCTGGGCTAGGGTTGGCGATACAGCTCAAATGGGGTATGCTGGGAGCGGAGTCGAATGCAACCGATGGAGTAAAGAGAGACGTCCACTACACAGATGGGCTACGGCCTGCGGCCCCTGGAGCTTCAGGACGTGCCCCAGGTGGCCGAAATCGAGAAGGAGGCCTTTCCCACCCTCTGGCCCCCCACCCCCTTCAGACGGGACCTCCACAACCGCCTGGCCCGTTACCTGGTGGCCTGGGAGGTCCCAGGATCCCAGGCCCAGAATCCCGCCCCTGCCCTCTCAACCCTGGCGTCGCCCTTTTGGCGTCGCCTCTTCCGGAACGAGCGCGCCGGGTTCCGAGAGCCTGCCGCCCAAACGCCTCCTCAACACCTGGTAGGCTATGAGGGCATCTGGTTCATGGTCGACGAGGCCCACATCACCGCCGTAGGGGTTCGAGAGAGCCAGCGGGGCCGGGGCATCGGCGAGCTGCTGATCATCGGCGCCGTCGAGATGGCCTACCTACAGCGCTCCCGGGTGGTCACCCTGGAGGTGCGGGTGTCCAACCACGTGGCCCAGTCCCTGTACCGCAAGTACGGGTTCAAGGAGGAGGGCGTCCGCAAGGGCTACTATGTGGACAACAACGAGGACGCCCTGATCATGACCACCTCCGCCATCAACACCCCGGACTATAGGGAGAGCTTCCAGGCCCTTCTCCGGGCGCACGAAGAGCGACGCGGCAGCTCTCAGCGGATCCTGGGCAGCTAAAACGCATGGCCAAAGCTGGAAGGATCGATCTCCACTTCAGCTTTGGAGCAGGTTGACTAAAGCGGTGAGCGGCGCAGGTCCTTTCGGAGAGGTATGGGGAACCCTTTCTTGCAAGAAAGGGCTCCCCATACGCCCTTCCCCAAGAACTCTCACACTTTTCCCAGCCTACACCCCCTCTTCGTGCAAGAACCCCTCGATGAGACTCGTCACCTGGTGCCAGCGGGTGGTCAACAGCCCGTGTCCCGCTCCTGTCAGCACCACCAGCCGAGACTGTCGAATGCCATCGTTCAACCGCCGGGCAAAGGGGAGCGGCGTCATGATGTCCCCTCCCCAAACACCAGCAACGGAGGGCAGCCGATCTGGTGCAGGTGGTCCTCGGAATAGAAGGTGGTCGTAGCCCGGGACTGGCGTTCGTAGGCCTTCTGCTCCTGGTGCAGGGGGTTATCCAGGGCACGGCGCAGGGCCTCCTCGACAAAGCCCGGCGTCTGGTACTCTTGCGCCGTATACAGCCATGGGAACACAATCCTGCTGTACTCCTCCCGGCTCAGACGCTTTCGGAGTTGGCCGAGGCCATCGACGATGGCGGTGCCGCGGGGGTCGCCTGATGTGTAGCTGGTGATGAGCGCCAGGCGGCTCACCAGCGTGGAAAACTCAACGCCAACTCCTGGGCGATGGCCCCACCCATGGAGTAGCCCCCCACGTGGGCCTGGGACACCCCCAGGGTCTGGAGCAACCCTGCCGCGTCCTGCGCCATGTCTTTGATGGTGTAAAAGGCGGAGGCACGACCGCTCTGGCCGCCGTCCCGGTTGTCAAAGGTGATGCAACGGTACGTGCCAGCCAGCAGTGCGGCGGTGCGCTTCCAGCGACGGTGGTCTCCCCCGAGCCCTTCGATGAACAACACCGGCGGCCCCTGGGGGTTTCCCTGGACCTGGTAGAAGAGGTCAAGGCCGTTGAGGCGAGCCGTTGGCATAAAGGGCCTCCGTTGTCGTAGGTTTGAAGTTGGAGCAGCAGCCTATACTATTCCCAGGTCCGAGCGACGGGGTATTTTAGTACTTCTTTGCGCAAAAGTGGGGCATGAAACGCCGCTCATGGTGAGCTTGTCGAACCACGAGAGGCTCACCCATCGACAGGCTCATGGTGAGAGGACCTGGCGCGAGCCTGGTGTACGTGAACTTAAGCAACCGACGACTAGCAGAACCCTACACGGGGGAGACTTCCCTTGACCGAATACCAGTTCTGTCCCAAGTGCGGCGGTCGGCTTCAAACGGTGCTCCGTGGCGATCGTCCCCGTTTGGTCTGCCAGGAGTGCGGCTTCATCTTCTACCGCAACCCCGTCGTAGGAGTGGCCGTCGTGTTGCTGGATGGCCGGCGAATTCTGCTGGGCCGCCGGGCCCGTGGTCCCTACCAGGGGGCCTGGTGCATCCCCTGCGGCTACGTGGAGTGGGGCGAGGATGTGCGCGCCGCCGCCCAGCGGGAGCTTCACGAGGAGACGGGGCTAGAGGTGGCAATTGGGCCTGTCTACACCGTCCACTCCAACGTCCACAACCCAGAGATCCTCACGGTAGGCATCTGGTTCCGAGGCACTGTCGTCGGTGGCGCCCTCCAGCCAGGCGATGACCTCGACGCCGTGGACTATTTCTCCCTCGACACTCTCCCAGAACCGCTGGCCTTCCCTACCGACCGCTTGGTGCTGGAGCAGCTCAGACAGGAGCTGTGGGCGCCCCCACACTCGCCATAGCTCCCCTGGCCGTGGCCTCAACCCTGACGCTTGCCTTAGCAGGCTGCGGGAAAAAGGGGTGTCCAGTGGGGCGAAGCCTCTTTGGCAGGGGCCTGGGGGTGCCTCCCAGATACAAATAATACCCCCTTCCTGGCCAGGAAGAGGGTCAGGGGGATGGTCGAAAGGGTTTTTCAGCACCCTGCTAGAGTGCGTATCGCAATGTGGGTCCAGAGCACGCCCTGGTGCTACAGGACTGCATCCACCATGACGAGGGCGAAGAGGGCAGGCAGGTAGAGGAGAGAGTAGCGGTACATGCGAGCGGCCACGGCCCGCTCCTCGTGCCGAAGCAGCTGCAGGGCGTAGTAGAGAAAGCCCGCCCCCAAAGCCATAGCGCCCACGAGATAGAGAGGCCCCAGGCGGTCCGTTGCCAGGAACAGGAGCAGAGTGAGCGGCATGAGCAGTAGGGTGTAGAGCAGGATGGCCCGCCTGGCCGTCTCCCCGCCTTCCACCACGGGGAGCATGGGGATCCCTGCCGCGGCGTAGTCTTCCCGCAGGAGCAAGGACAGTGCCCAGAAGTGGGGCGGCGTCCAGAAGAAGACAATGGCAAAGAGGTAGTACGCTGGTAGGTTAAGCCCCCCCGTCACGGCCGCCCACCCCACCAGGGGAGGCAGAGCGCCGGCTGCCCCGCCAATGACGATGTTCTGGACGGTGGAGCGTTTGAGCCATCGGGTGTAGACAAATATGTAGAGAAGGGTCCCCGCCAGAGCCAGCAGGGCACTGAGGAGGTTGGCCCATCGCCAGAGGACTAAAAAGGCCAGAAGGTTCAGGACTACGCCAAACAGCGCCGCCCGCCGAGGGGATATCCGTAGGCTGGCCACAGGCCGCCGGTGGGTACGCCTCATCTTCGTGTCCACCTCCCGCTCCAGGGCGTGATTCAAGGCGCTTGCCCCCCCGGAGGCCAGGGCGCCCCCAACCACTACCGCCGCAGCCACCCCAAGGGAGGGCATCCCCTCCGCTGCCATGACCATGCCGCCCACGGCTGTGAACAGCAGAAGGCTCATGATCCATGGCTTGGTCAGGAAGACGTAATCGGTGATGGATTGGCGCCAACCTTGGGCGCCCGTCATCGCTGGGCCTTTCCAGACAGCCTTGTCTCCCTCGACAGGGCGCCAGGTTGCCCGGCGTGCGGCCGGCGCACCACCACGAAGAGCGCCACCACACCGCCCCAAAGGGCCGTCGCCAGCGAAAGGTGCAGCGCCCGCACCTCCAGGAGAAACCTGGTCCACGGGTTGGCCGCTCCCACCAGGACCTGCGCCATGAACAGCGCCACCGTGACCGCACCTATCGCCGCAACGGCGGGCCTCTGTCGTAGCTCTCGCCAGCTCAGGAACCCAGCCCACACCACTACTCCTCCCACAACCGCTCCTAGCCACCGGTGGGACATGTGGACCCACTGGGGTTGGCTGGCTGGCAGCAGCCCTCCGTCACAGAGAGGCCATCCGAGACAGGCCGTCGTGGCGTTGGCGGCCACGACGTAGGAGCCCGATAGAATCAGCAGGTACGTACTTACGACGGCAGCGAAAACCCATCGGAGCAAAGGGCTTCGGGCCGCCGTACCGTCTTGTGCCATCTCCGCTTTTCCGTTGCGTGGCGCCCCTTGCCACCCCCAGATCAGAGCGGCTACGAGGAGGGCTAGCAGAATCTGGGCCACGGCCAAGTGGAGGGTGACAATGGCAGGCGGCAGCTCGGTCAACACCGTGACCCCACCGAGGATAACCTGGAGCCCCAACGCGACGAGCGCCAGCGTGGCCGCTGCCACGATAGGCTTGCGGGCCCGGTATCTCCACCAGGTCACCCCAGCCAGTGCCAGCACCAGGAGGGAGACCAGGCTAGCCAGCAGTCGGTGGGAGTACTCGATGATGACGTGGTGGGACTCCGCAAGTGGGACCACCTTGCCTTGACACAAGGGCCAATCGGGGCAGCCAAGGCCTGACTCCGTCAGGCGCACCACTCCCCCCAGGGTAATGAGGGCAAAGGTGGCCAGGACGGCGCTAAGGCTCAGAACGCGAAAGCCCCATCCGGGGGCAGAAGCTGGCACTGGTTGTTCCACGTGGTCCGGTCCCGTGAGGCTATGGAGCGAATTGTAGCAGGTTGTACTGGTCTACTGGTAGCCAGCCTGACGTTCCACTCGAATGGGCTCTTTGGAGCCCTGCTCCCGGGAGAACCAGAGGAAGAAAAGGACGGCTGCGGGGATCAGGAAGCCGAGGCCGCCACCCACCTTCATCATCAGCCCTCCTATCTGCTGGTCCACGAGGGGTGTGAGACCCCACACCCTGGGCGCCAGGGCATAGGCCTCGTAGCTGGGATGGGTGCTGAAGGTCAGGAAGGCCCCCAGGAAGCCCATGGGGAGGGATTCCAAGAAGAGATAGAGTATCTGGAGGGGGTAGGAGAGCCGGGGTAGCTCTGGCAGGGGGCTCAACACCGGCCACCAGGCGAGCACAGCCGTGCCTAAAAAGGTCGCGTGCTGAAGGAAGTGCATCCAGTGGTTCTGCAGCGCCAGGTCGTAATACTCTGGAAAGTGCCACATCACCATCACCAGATTCATCGCCATGAAGGCCACCACGGGGTGGGTCAAGAGGCGAGCCACGAACCGTACGGGGGCAGGGCGCAAGAGGGGTCGAAGCAACCAGGACGGGGTTCCCGCCAGCAGGAGGGGGGCCACCACCAGGATGAGCAGCAGGTGCTGGAGCATATGAGCGGAGAACATGTACCGCTCGCTCAGGTCGTGAAGAGGAGAGTGCTCCGAAAGGGCCAGGACCAGGCAGCCCAAGAGGAAGAGACGGACATGGCGAGGGTCTATATAGTCGGCCCATCCGTAGCGCCGCCGAAGGGGGCCGACGCCCAGGAGGTAAGCCCCCAGGAGGAGCAACTCAAAGGCCAGGGCCTCAGGGTGCCAGGACCAGCTCAGCCACGCAACTGCCGCCCCCCCATCCACCATAGAGGTCTCACCTTTGGAGAGTCCTGGGCTTGCTTGCCCTAGAGTTCGGTACAGCTCGAGACGGGGGAGTGCAGTCCCAATTCATCGGGATTGCCGGAGCCTCCTACCCACGTTCCGACCACGGGGGCCCATGCCTTCTATCTGAGCGTTTGCTCTGAATCACCCACCGTAGCGTGGGTCCAGAGCTCAGCCCTGGCTGCGGCCCCGCCGAGCGGCCACTATGGCGCCGGCTAAGATAGCGGTTGCCACCACAAGGGCGACGATCACAGGCGCGCCCATGGTGAAGAGCCCCAGGTCCCATACATGGTCGCCGCCGTGGACCTCACTCCGTTCGTAGCCTCCCACCGCGAGTCGAACGAAGTCCACCGGGCCCACAGGCTCTCCGTTCCAGCGGTAGTCACCCACCCAGAGGAGCAGCAGCCCCACGGAGAACACGATGGTAACCGTGGCAAGCAATGCCCCCAGGGGAACCAGGACGGGTAGCAGGAGTCGTTGCATTGGCGACACTCCTCCAGCGTATACCTAAGTGAAAGCTTTGAAGAGCACGGCGAGGGCGAACAACACCCCAATGGCCAAAACCAGCCCTCCGACGAAGAACACCGTGAAGAGGCGGTGGTCAAACCGCAGGTGCATGAAGAACATCGCCACCAGGGCGAACTTGGTGGCCGAGAGCACAAAAAGGGTGGGCAGCAGCACGTCGCGCAGGGGCGTCTGGTAGACGGCCCACACCTCCACAGCCGTGATGGCCGCGAGGATAATGGCGATCACCACGTACTTCAGCGGCCCCGGATGTGCATGCTCTCGCGGGCGGGTTTCCGTTGCCATAGCCTCTAGCTTCCTCGCATCTCCTCGAACCTTGAACACAATGGCTGGCTGCCCAGCCCTACCCGATGATATTCGGCGCCTCCACCAGGTACACCACCGTGAAGATGACGATCCAGACCACGTCCACAAAGTGCCAGTAGAGCCCCACAAGCTCGACGTTGAGGCTCTGCTCCGGCTTCAGCTTCCCCGCAAAGGAGGCACCCACCAGGGTGAGTAGCATGAACACCCCTACCGTGACGTGAGCGCCGTGGAACCCTGTCAGGGTGAAGAAGGTGGTGCCAAACAGGTTGTGCTGCAGGGTCACCCCTTCGCCAACGAAGACGGTGAACTCGTACATCTGGCCGCCCAGGAAGATAGCACCTAGCAAGGCGGTGGCCAGGAGCCAGACCCTCATGCCCCGCTGGTTGCCCCGCTGAATGGCGGCCAGGGCCAGCACCATGGTCAAGCTGCTCATCAGGAGCACGAAGGCGCTCACCGATGTGTAGGGGATGTCAAACACGTCGGCGGGATAGGGGCCCACCAGGCTTCTGCCCTTGTACACCAGGTAGGTGGTGATCAGAGACCCGAAGAAGAGACACTCGGAGCCCAGGAAGGTCCACATCAGGAGCTTGCGATGGTCGAGCCCCAGGGTAGTGGCGTCGTGTTCGGGATTGGCTACAGCGTGCACGCTAACGAGCCCTCCTCAACCTGTCCGGTTCAACGCTCTTCGGCCCCGACGTTCCCTTGTTTGAAGCGGCAGCCATTAGTGGTGCGCCCTGGGTTCTACCGTGGGCTCAAAGGCCCAGCCATAGATGGCTATGAGGAAGATCGCCACGCCCACCACCGAGATGGCCAGGTGGAAGGCGATCCCCAGGGCAGCCAGTGCCAAGCCCAGGGCTACGAAGATAGGGAAGTAGGAGGGGTCGGGAATGTGGATGTTCTGGACATCCTCCACGTGGCCGTCGTGCTCCTGGGCGCCAGCGGGCAACCGGTGGGTCCTGCCGCTTCTGTCGGTGGCGTACTTTTGGTCCCAGAAGGGGTCTCGCCCGTGCACCGTGGGTATCCTGGCGAAGTTGTACAACGGCGGAGGGGAGGGCATGGTCCACTCCAGGGTCCTGGCGTCCCAGGGGTCTGCGCCTGCGTGCTCCCCGTGGGAGAAGCTGCGCCACACGTTATAGAGGAACACCAAGAGGGAGACGCCGATCATAAAGGCGCCGAGGGTGGAGACCAGGTTCCAGAAGTCCCAGCCCATGTTCGAGGGGTAGGTGTAGATGCGGCGCGGCATACCGTCCAGCCCAAGCCAATGCTGGGGGCCGAAGGTCATGTTCATGCCGGTGAACATGAGCCAGAAGTGCACCTTCCCCAGCCCTTCGCCCAGCAGGCGGCCACGCATCTTGGGGAACCAGTAGTAGATGCCCGCGAAGAGGCCGAAGATGCTCCCGCCGAACAGCACGTAGTGGAGGTGGGCCACTATGTAGTATGTATCTTGCTGTTGGAAGTCGGAGGGGGACACGGCGTGGGAGACGCCGCTCAGCCCGCCAATGACGAACAGGGCGATGAACCCTATGGCAAAGAGCATCGGGGTCTTCAGGGAAATGTTCCCGCCCCACATCGTGGCCATCCAGTTGAACACCTTAACTCCCGTGGGCACCGCGATGAGCATGGTGCTAACGGTGAACACGGCGTTGGCCACCGCGCCCAAGCCCACCGTGAACATATGGTGGCTCCACACAGACCACCCCATGAATCCAATCACTATGCCGGAGAACACCACCACGGAATAGCCAAAGAGGGGCTTGCGAGAGAAGGTGGGCAGGATCTCGGACACAACGCCCATGGCGGGCAGGATCAGGATGTACACTTCGGGATGGCCGAAGACCCAGAACAGGTGCTGCCACAGGAGGGGATCGCCGCCTCGGCTGGATATGAAGAAGCCAGCTCCCAGGTACCGGTCGAAGAGGAGCTGGATAAGGGCTACCGTGATAACAGGAAAGGCGGTGACCAGCAGGAAGGAGGTCACCAGGGTCATCCAGCAGAAGACGGGCATCCGCATGAGGGTCATTCCCGGGGCCCTCATATTGAGGATCGTCACGATGAAGTTGAAGGCTGCAGCCATCGAGGAGATGCCCAGCACCAGCAGGCCCAGAACGTAAAAGTCCATACCCTTGTTGGGTGAGAAGGTCTTTTCGGTGATAGGCGCATAGGCAAACCAGCCCGTGTCGGCGGCGCCGCCCGTCAGGTAGCCGGCGCTCAGGAGGAGTCCGCCGAACAGGTAGATCCAGTAGCTCAGGGCGTTCAGGCGGGGGAAGGCCACGTCCCGAGCGCCGATCTGCAAGGGGATCACAAAGTTGAAGAAGGCGGAGCTCATGGGCATGATAGCCAGGAAGATCATGGTCAGAGCGTGCATGGTGAAGAGCTGGTTGTAGAGGCCCGGGCTCACGACCGTCAACCCCGATTGGGCCAGCTGGGTCCGTATGGTCAGGGCCTGCACCCCGCCCCACAGAAAGAAGGTCAGGGAGGTGACCAGGTAGAGGACACCTATCCGCTTGGCATCAACGGTGGTCACCCAGCCCCACACGCCTGTATAGCCCATGGGCCGGGCCAGAAAGCCACCTAACGCTCCCGTCGTCGCTGCCATGGTGTGCCTTTCCTACCGGAGACTCTGAAGGTATGCCACCAGCTTCTCGATCTGGTCATCAGTGAGGAGCAGGTTGGGCATCTTGGCCCCCGGTTTCACCCCCGGTGGGTTCTGGAGCCATGTTCCCAGATCCTCGCTGGTGTTGTCCAGAATCCCCGCCGCAATGAGCCCCCGGCTGCCTACGTGGGTCAGATTGGGCCCTACTTTGCCCTGGATGGCCTGACCCTGAACGGTGTGGCAAAAAACGCACCGCTGGCCTCCCTCAAAGGAGACGTTGGCGAACAGGTTGGCCCCCTCGGCCGCCAGGCCCGCCAGCTCCACCGCTGGTTTGGAAGGTGTCTGCTGCCCCTTGACCCACTGCTCAAACTGGTCAGGGGCCTCGGCGATGACCCGCAGCCGCATATTAGCGTGGGAGAGGCCACAGAACTCCGCGCACTGCCCGTAGAAGCCCCCCTCTGGGGAGGCTCGGTCTGCCTGGAACCACATCACGATCTTTCGTGTGGGGATGATGTCCTGCTTGCCCGCCAGCTTGGGGACCCAGAAGCTGTGGATCACATCGGTAGAGGTCATGGTGAACTTGACAGGCTTGCCCACAGGGATGTGCAGCTCGTTGGCGGTCACAATGGCAGTCAGAATGCCTGGTTGCTCCGGGTACTCGAACTCCCACCACCACTGATGCCCGATAACGTTAACCTCCATGGCGTCCGCTGGAGGCGTGTCCAGCTCAAAGAGGACGGAAATGGCAGGGACGGCGACTACCGCCAGCAACAAGAAGGGAGGAACGGTCCACGCAATCTCAAGGGGTGTGTGTCCATGGACCTGGCGGGGTATTTCGTCATGTCCCTGCCGGCGGCGGAACCGAAGGACAGTGTACAGCAACGCCACGAAGAAGGCGACGAACACAAAGGCCATGGCCCAGAAGATGTAGTAGAAGAGGGTAAGCTGCTTTTCGGCCACGTAGCCTGCCGCATCAAAGGTTGACTGGAAGTGAGTGGGGTAGCAGCCTACCAGGAGGAGGCCAAAAGAGAGAATCCCTAAGAAGAGACCCATGCGAAAGAAGGGGCGATTAGAAGCGGGCATAGCCTCTTCGAGCTTTTGGCGGGCCAAAGAATACGTTACAGTCAGTTACAAATTTCACGTGCGGAGTTTAACATGGGGGTGTCCCTCCGTCAAGAGGGTTTTCGGGGCTCTGAGGCGGTCCTTAACATCTGGTCCTCGCCCAGGGCCATGTGAAGACCACCAGCGCCACCAGGAGGGCCGTCGGCATCAGGACCCACAGGAGCTCCAGGAGCCTATGGGGGGGAGTAGCCTTCGCTGCTCCCCCTCCCTGACCCCACCGGAGGGAGTACACAACGAGAACGCCCTGGACAGCTCCCATCGCCAGGACGGCAACCCAGAACAGGCCGGCACACCAGCTTGTCAGGAGAGCGATGAGTGACCTCCAGGGGAAAAGTGCCTTCCCCTCGAAACAACAGCGCGCCCCACTCCCACCAGGGGAGAGGGATGCACTACAGGGAAGGCAGGGTTTACTATAATGGAGAGGTCTCTTTGTCTCAAGGGGTGGGCGTGCCTGCTGTCGCGAAGCACGCTCAGCAGGACTCTGAGGAGAAGTGATGACCAGTCGCCCCACGGCGCCGGATGAAGCGTCCACAACCCTTCACAAGCCGTCTCTCTGGCTCCTCGCAACCCTAGCGACGGCGCTCGTAGCTGCAGCGGTGGTGGTCGCCTTGGCAGCGTGGATGTACTTCAGACCACCCGTCGTTGTCGGCACCAGGCTGCAGCCGCCCCGCGAGGCCCTCGATTTCCAGCTCACCGATCAGTTTGGGCACCAGGCGCGCCTGAGCGACTTCTCCTCACGGGTCGTGGTCCTCACTTTCCTCTACACCTCCTGCCCGGACGTCTGCCCCCTGACCACCGCCAAGCTCCATCGGGCCCACGCCTTGTTGGGGAACGACGCCCAGGGGGTGACCTTCGTCGCCGTTACCGTTGACCCCGAGCGGGACACCGTGGAGCGATTGCATGCGTACTCTGTCCAGTACGACATGCTGGACAAGTGGCGCTTCTTAACAGGCACCAAGGCAGAGCTGGCGCCCCTATGGCAGTACTACTGGGTGGGAGAGGTCCACACCGTGGAGAGCGGCGAGAGCGAATCCCTGGTGGAGCACACGGCGCCCATTCACGTCATTGCTCAGGGGCAGGTGCAGGTGGCGTATGGCCAGAGCTTCCAGGCTTCCGAGCTGGCCCACGACCTCCGCCTACTGCTGCGCTGAGGGACAATAGGTCCTTTCACTCGGGCGCAGGGCCAGCGGCCGCCGGAAGAGCTGAGGAGGATGCCAAAAGCTCCTCCAGGACCTGCCGCAGCCGGTCCTCATCCATGGGCCCGATGAACTTCCGCACGACTTGGCCCTCAGGGGTGATGAAGTACTTTTCGGGGATGCCCGTGACCCCGTAGTCGATGGCGATGATCCCTCGCTCGTCCAGACCGTTGGGGTAGGCGATCTCGTACCGCTGGACGTACCTTCTGGCCTGCCCCTCATCGTCCCAGACGGCGATCCCCACAAATTCCACCCCTCGGGACCGGTACTCCTGGTAGACCCGCGCGAGGACAGGCGCCTCCTGCCGGCAAGGGGGGCACCAGGAGGCCCAGAAGTCTACCATGACGAGCTTGCCCTTCAGGTTGTCAGCGGCGCGGGTTTCGCCGTCGAGGAGGTTCAAGGTGAAGGCGGGCGCCTCCCTCGGCTGGAGGGGCGCCTCGCCAAAGCGACTGTTGACCAGTGCCTGGCGTGGTTGTCCCCCCGACTGCACCAGGGCCCACGCCAAGAGGCCCACAAGCGCAGCGGCGAAGACCAGGCCCAGGGCCAGCCCTACCTTAGTCATCTAAGAAAAGATGTCTCCAACCACCACCCAGTAGTACACCAGGTACAGCCCCGCCGCCATCAGGAAAAGGGCGCTGACCGTATGTACATAAGGCAAGGCGCTCTGCAACGCCCGCGTTACCGCGCCTCGAAAGAGGGCGGTTCCTATGATGGCGGCAACAAGCACCGTCCCCATGCCAAGGGAGTAGGCCACAAACTGGCCCAGGGAGGCAGCAAAGCCCCGGGTGACCAGGGCGCTTCCCACCACCACCAGGAAGATCGGCAGGGTACAGCTAAGGGAGCCGATGGCGTAGGCCAGCCCGAAGAGGAACCCGTTGAAGAGGTTGCGCCGAGGCGTGACCACCACCCGGCTGGCTGCAGCGATCCCCAACGACTGATGCCGTAGGAGAAGCCAGAGGCCCAGGGCGGCCATGGCCACGCCGATGAGGAGGCCCCCGTAGGGGAAATAGGCAACCAGGGGTCTCCCTCCAAGGGCAATTACCGAGCCCACGGCGGCGAACACCAGAACGAAACCTGCCGTAGCCACCAGGGTCAACTCAACCGCTCGAAGGACGCGGACAACTCCTGGTGTTCCGGAGACGCCCTTCTCCTCAGTTCCCAGGTAGTAGGACAGGTAGGAGGGCAGCATGAAGAACCCGCAGGGGTTGACGCTGGACACCATACCCGCGCCGAAGGCGTAGCCAAAGGGGAGGAGCACCGCCGCATTGGCCACAAAGGCCTCGGCTCGATCCCTCGTCAGCAGCAGGAGCCCCATGACCGCCGCTACTATCAGGCCCGCTTCTGCCAGGAGGAGCAGCCGCCCGCCACGTCCCACCGAAGAGCGCCCCAACTCGATCTTCACCCCCTCCGAACCTCTCCTACCCATCAAACCCCCCTCTTTGTCGCAGAGTCGCCGGGGCCGTCATCGGACGCGTTGCTCGTCCTGTCCGCCGTCACTCCCCGCTCCACGGCTGCCAGCCGCCCTGCCAATCGGCGGCGCTCCTCTTCGTAGCGAGCAGCGTCCAATCCCCCCGCCCGACGGCTCTCCAATGCCGCCAGGGCCTGCGCCAACTCCTTGCGGGCCTCATCCAGCGGAGAGCCGTCGTAGGACCCCTTCCCTCCTCGGGGCCTCCGCCGGGACCGGACTAGGACAAAGGCTATCACTGAGAGAGCAACCAGGGCCAGCGCCGCCGCCGGGAGGTACTGGAGAGGCACTCCCTCAGTGAACCGCGCCCCTCGGTCGAAGAGAGTGGCTTGGGGAAGACCCTGGAGCGACACCTCTACCGTGGCGCCTGGGCCCAGGCCTTCAAGGGTCAGCACCTCATAAGCTCTTTGCCCAATGGTAACCACCGCCGGAGACCCCATCTGGGGGCTTGCCACGTGCACCTCCCCCTGGGGGATCAGGACCCGTAGCTGGCCCGCGCCGTAGGGCAGGGCTTTGGTGAAGGATATGCTGGGCCCCTTATAGGGAAAGCGGTAGGCGAAAAGGAGGTTGTGATCGCCGGGTGGGACCGGTGACGGAAGGCCAAAGCCCCGGTCCACCTGCAAAAGGTCCTCCGCCCCCGAGAGCCCCGTACGGACCTTCAAATCCTGCGCCTCGGGAGCTAGGCTGAAGCGCAGCACCTTCATCGGTTCTGGGCCTGGGACGTAGGTGCGATTGCCGGTGTTCCTCACGATGACCATCTCCAGGACTCCCACCCACTGGCCCTTCTGGTCCACCGAGGCGAAAAGCGTAGAGGCGGAGACGACCTGGAGGACACCATCGTCCTCAGTGCTCTCGTACACCGTCAGTGTAGCCTGGCTGGTCTTCCCGGGGCTCAGCTCCATGTCCTGGCCGTACACGGCCCCCTGGTACTCCATCGAGACCCCATAGGCGAACCCAGGCACCACCTCCACGTTGTCGAAGCGGAACCTACCTGTCCCATCGGTGGTGGCTTGCACATCCAGCTCCTCCCCCATGCCGTGCTGGTGCAGCACCACCGTCAACCCAGAGACAACTCCCTCCGCTGTCGTCCCGTTCGCAACCTGCCCCTCTACGACAGCGCCGCCCCCTTGAGCCAAAGCATCCGCCTGACCCCAGAGGGTCAAAACCGCCAGCAGCAGCAACGCGACGACAGCGCGAGCACTAGCGCGATGCTGAAAAAGGGGAGTCCAGAGGGGCGAGGCCCCTTTGGCAGGGCTCTTGGGGTGTCCCCCAGATATGATTTCCTCCCCCTTCCTGGCCAGGAAGGGGGACAGGGGGATGGTCGAAGGTTTTTTCATCACTCTTCTAGCCATCAGAGAACCTACGCTCTGGGGAGGCACCCGCCGCTCCGTTGTCGTCGCCGAGAGAGCGCTGGCGGGCCTGTCGCAGCGTGTCCTCCAGGCTGGCAAGGAGCCTCTCCTCCTGCTGCTGCTCCAGATCGAAAGCACGCAGAACGACGGCAGCCTCGGCCATGTACCGCTGGCGCACCCACTGGTATTCCGGCTCCGGCAACGTCCCGATGGCCCGCTCCATATCGGCGTCCCTCAGCCCCGCCACGATGCCGTCCCATCGGTAGCCCAGCTCCGCCTGCCGCGACCCCTCCTCCAGTTCCCCCATCGCTTGCTTGCGGCGCGCAAAGGGGTACAGGATGGCTGCCGCCACCAGGAGCACCATGAGACTGCTCGCGAGCACAACCATGCTCTTCCCTACCCTCCGCCTGTCCCACTACCAACCGTCCTAGCGCCGACGGACGCCTCGGCCGGCCTGACCCCGGGCCTTCGCTCTGCCCAAAGGGCCACCAGGATCCCTAACACCAGCACAGGGCCGGAGGCCCACATCCACCATACGAGCGGGAAGATGTACATCCGAAACACACCCCTGCCCGTCTCATCGAACTGGGAGGGCACGATGTAGAAGTCCTCTATGGGCGTGCTGTGAATGGCCGCCCGCGTGGCCCCGATGTTGAAACTGGGATAGAAAGCTCGCTCGGGCCTCATTGTCCCCAAAGGCGCGCCATCGCGAGACACCTCAAACAAGGCCTCCACCTCCATGCGATCGGAGAAGGCCTGCCGCCCTACCGACAGGTAGCGGAAGGTGTACGGCCCCAGAGAGTCTTCCTGGCCGGGCGCCAGGGAGTAGTCCTTCTGCACAACATAAAACGAGGAGGCGGTGACCCCTATCGCCAAGGTCACGATGCCCAGGTGGACGATGTAGCCGCCGTACCGAGGCCGGTTGCTTGCCAGCAGCCGCAGAAAGGCCGTGACGTACCCTTCCCCGCGCCGATGGCGCACCCAGGTTCCTCGCCCCCACTCCTGGAGGATGCCCGTGGCCACCATGAGGCACACGGCGAAGGCAAAGAGGGCCAGGGGATGCCTGACCTCCAGAAGCCCCAGGACGACAACGCCCGCCGTTGCTACGCCCAGGGGATACTTCAGCATCAGGAGGATCTGCCGCCCGGTAGCCCGTCGCCACGGCAACAGGGGCCCGACGCCCATGAGAAAGACGAGGCCCAGGATCAAGGGGCCGTTCACCTTGTTGTAGAAGGGAGCCGCCACCGTCACCGTCTCTCCCCGGAACACCTCGGAGATCAGGGGGAAGGTGGAGCCCCAAAGGGTTACAAAGGCCACGGACAGGAGGAGAATGTTGTTCAGCAGAAAGGCGCTCTCTCTGGAGAGCAGGGACTCCACACCCTCGCGGCTCTTCAGGCTGCCCGCCTTCCAGAACAGCAAACCCAAGGTGCCGAAGAGGCTGGCCGCCATGAAGGCCAGGAAGGTCCACCCCATGGCCGACTGAGCAAAGGAGTGCACCGAGGGCACCGGCCCCCCACGGTTGAGGAACATGCCGTACTGGGCCAGCGTGAAGGCGATGACAACGAGGACCAGGTTCCACAGGCGGAACATCCCTCGTCGCCGCTGCACCATGATGGTGTGGACGAAGGCCGTCATGGCCAACCACGGCATGAGGGCCGAGTTCTCGACCGGGTCCCAGCCCCAGTAGCCACCCCACCCCAGGATGGTGTAGGCCCACCAGGACCCCAGCAGTACGCCTATGGTGAGAATGAGCCAGGAGACGAGCCCCCAGCGGCGGCCCACATCCACCCAGTCGTCCTGGCCGGCCTTGCCCGCCAGCAGGGCGCCCACCGCGATGCTGAAGGGAACGGCCACCGACATAAGCCCTGCCATCTGCATGGGCGGGTGGAAGAACATGCCCAGGTGGATGAGCAGAGGATTGATGCCCTTTCCATCGAGCGGGGCCACCGCGAGCTTCTCCAAGGGGTTGGCCATGAAGACCATGACCCCTAAGAAGAAGGTCAGCACCACGGCCAGCATCCCCGTGGCGTAGGGGGTTGTGATGGGGAGCCTCCGGCGCATGGAGAGGACGGCCAGCGTCGAGAGCAGAGAGAGGAGCAGGGCCAGGTAGAGGAGAGAGCCGGCGTTGCCCGCGTAGAAGGCCACCCAGGTGTACACCCGGGGCATGGCCAGGTTGCTGTTCTCGGCCACGTAGCGGACCTGGAAGTCCCGGGTGACAAAGGCGTACACCAGGGCCGTTGTGGCCACCATCAGGAGCGGGAGGACGGCGAACAGTCCATAGCGAGCGCTCTTCACCAGCTCGGGGCTCCCGCGCCACGCCCCCACGAAGGAGCCGAGCGCGGCATAGGCTGCCGTCACCAGGGCCATTACCAGCGCCACCGCTCCTACGTCAATCATCTACAGCTCCCTAGTGACCCGTTCCTGAAACCTCAGCATATTGAGTGCACCCTCTCCAAGGGTCTCTACCTCACCCCCCTGCCCCACCTGCGGCGCCCTGCCCCCAAAAGGAAGAGGCTTGAGGTGAGGGTGCGGGGCACGCCCTACCTCGCCTTGCGTTGGTCATTGTCACCGCCGCCCGAGGGTGCCTCTGCCTCCAGGAGTGCCTCGGCCCGCTGAAGGTACGCCTGCTGTTCCTGCGCGGGGACCGTTTCCGCCGGGCCGGCCACGAGACTCGCTCCCCTTCGGCGCAAGCGCCAGAGAATCAACGCCAGGGCCACGACGGCTGCCGCCACCGCCATCGGGGGCACCACCCACGCCAGGAGGTGGAACCCCTCCTGGGGCGGCGCCATGAGCACGCTAGGCCCGTACCGTTGGACAAAGAAGCCCTTTATCTGTTCGTCGCTGCGCCCTTCAGCCAGCTGGTCCAGCACCACCTGGCGCATCTGGCGCGCCAACTCCACCTGGGACTGGTCAATAGATTCCCCTGGGCAGATAGGGCACATGATGGCCTTGTTCAGGGCGTAGGCCTGTTGCTCCAGGGAAGTTGCCTCCCGTGGCTGGGAGGAGCAGGCAACCACAGCCAGGGCCATCCCAAGGCCCACGAGCAGCAGAGCCGTTTTCATGGTGACGCCGGGAGACCTCACAGCCCCACGCTTCCTCAAAAAACTGAGAGTGCAATTGTAACCTATTCTACCAGGATGCTGGAAAAGGGAAGTGCAGAGGGGCGAAGCCCCGGAGCCTGCCCTGAGCGAAGCCGAAGGGCCGGGGGTCTGGGGGTGTCCCCCCAGGTATAATTTCCACCCCCTTCCTGTCCAGGAAGGGGGAAAGGGCGATGCCGAAGGCCCCGCATCTATCGGCGGTCGAAAGGGTTTATCATCACCCTGCTGAAGGTAAGGCAATCAACGGTGGTGCACCACGAAGTGTCCGCTTGACCCTTATGGCATTGTAGCAAATCTGGTAACCTATGACACGGGCCGAACGAAGACGACAGGAGCCTTTCCATTGGAACCTCGCGCTTGCCGATCCTTGGACCCTGGTGGAGCCGGTTCACAAGGCAGTGGATGGTTGTCAGTCCGGAGGACGCTGCCCTTTGCGGTCCCGATTGCACTGTTCCTCTTCCTTCTGGGCGGGACGGGTTGTGTGAGCGCCCCCGCCTTCTGGGCCGCCGGCGATCTCGCCTCCCCTCTGGCCCCCGCTCCCCACTTCTTCCCCGACGTTCCACCGCCTATTAACCTTCGCCCTGCCCTCCAACACCTCCCTCGGGACGCCCAGAAGCTGGACTGGCAGATCCAGCCCGGCATCCAGCTGTGGGCCCAGGAGTGGGCCACGGAGCGAGGGCCCCTGTACGGCGTCTACAAAGACCAGGTGCTGTCCATGACCACCCTGTTCGTCGAGGATGATCTCATGCGGATCTCCTGGTTCAAAGATGACCCCGCCGACCCGTCGGTGCGCTTGGAGCTGCCCATGTACGAGTGGATAGCGCCCATGGACATCCCCGTGGACCACGTGGACGTCGCTTACACCCCCGTGGCCCGTCTCGGGCATCCCGGGCTCCACTGGGAGGTGACCGCCTGGCGCATTCCTCATGCAGAGCACGCCGCCATCGCCCGTGGGGAGAAGCCCACCCTCACCCTCCGGGAGTTTCCCCCGGCGCCTCCCAGCCTGCCCCAAGATGCGACGGTCTTCTCCAACCCCATACCGCTTCTGGGCCAGCACTTTTGGGACCCGGCGGTGTTCCCGTTTGGCCCCTTCTGGGTGGCCGTGTGCGGGGACGATGCCCGCTACGAGGTGGTGGGCGTGGTGTACATGTACTCCCAGAAGCAGATGGTCAGGACCCCCGAGGGGGGGTGGGAGTACAACAATATCCCCATGCAGTTTACCCCTAACCATTTCCACTTCATCCTGGTGCCGCCGGGGTTCCACGGCTATGATGAACCCCACTGGGACCTTCGGGTGCAGTTCACCGCCCACGAGACCCACATGGAGGACCCCAGGTTCAGCCCCTTTGCCTTTGACCCATGCCTGACCCTGCTCTATGACAAAGCGCCAGCCGCTGTGCAATGACGGACGTCCCAGGCGCCTTGACGAGACCAACGGGTCTTAGTATCGTCGTGAGTGGGGCGATCAGTCGATAGAGAAACCTGCGCGCTCGCCCTCGTCAGGAGGCGCCTATGAAGACACTGTTTCAAACGGGCAAGGAGCCCAAGACCCTGGTACTGGAACGCACCGAAGACGGCCGCCTTCGCCTCGTGGTGGGGCTGAAGAAGCTGGGTGCCGTCACCATGCTCGAGTATTTCCTTGAGCCTGAAGAGGCCAGGGGGCTGTCGGAAGCCCTCACCAAATAGATGAACCCCCCAGCACTGACTCCCCAAAGTCGGCCTGGCCCTCTCATCTTCTGGAGCCCCGTGTCCATTCCAGGAAGAGCCACCCTGCTCGTGGTGGACGGTTCGGGCAACCAGTTGGGGTGGGAGCACCAGTTCACCGACCGGGTGTTCTCGACCATGCGGCGGCGGGGTCTCTTTCTTAAAGAGGAGGCGCTGACCCGCGTGAATAGCCCGGAGGAGCTGACGCCCTACCTCCAACCCGAGGACGCCTTCAACTGCATCCTGTTGTTCGCCCACGGAGCCAACCCCAAGGATGCTCCTGGGACGCCGCTGGCGGCCTACTGGTCGTGGCTGATGGCCTACCCTTGGCGCACCCAGAAGCTGTTCGCCGTCTGCACCTGGGAGGGTGACGATCCTCAAACCACCAAAGAGGTCCTGGAGGCGCCCAACAGCTTCGCGCCCCTGGCCCTCGCCCCCCTCTCGCCCCTCTCCGTTCGGGAAGCGGGCCTCTACTTCCTGAAGTTTTTCGCCGAGCTGGACCTTCATACTGAGGACGCCGTGACGGGGAAGATGGTGTGGTTCTCGGCCTCAAAGGCCAGGGAGATCCTGCGACGCCGCAAGTTGACCGGCGCCGTAGGGGTGCGCTGCTGAAAGCCTCTGCCTCTGTGGCTCCTGCAACCTTTGCTTAAAAAGTCCCGAAGAGGAGGAGTTCAGAGGGGGTATGGGGGTGTCCCCCGTCCCGATTCATCGGGAGACCTGCCCAGCGGCGAAAGACCTTCGTGAACGTGGGGACAGGGGGGTGCCGAAGGCCGACAGGTCGCG
>SHYH01000062.1 GCA_009692865.1 Dehalococcoidia bacterium | reverse complement strand
GGTCAATGGATTCAGGCAAGGGATGGGAAGGGTCTCCCTGGGGTCCTGTCGCCTGCGTGAAAAGGGAGGTGGCAAGGGTTGTGGTGTGGCCCGGATGAATGTAGAGGTAGGCGTTGAGGGGCGCCTGAGGAAGGGGCGTGTCGGCGAAGCCGCTTGGCAACAGGGGGTTACCCAGGGTGGGTTCCTGGCAACCCGCCAGCGGCGCCAGGGCCACTAACGCCAGGAGCACCAGGGGCAGGAGCCGCACCGCTCGCGTCATCTTGTTCACACCTCCTAGAAGCACCACCTTCACCGCCTCTTTTTGGGATCCCCTGGCCCTTCTAAGTGTCGTGAATCAGAGAACCGCTGCAAAATGTCATTCCGAGCGCAGCGAGGAATCTTGGACGTAGCGTAACCATCAAGACGCGAGCTTGAGTACAATCCTTCGCCCTAGATTCCTCGGCCCTCTGCAACGGGCCTCGGAATGACAGGTGCACCATTGGATCGGGCCCGGAACGATATTTCGTGCAAAGCTGGCTAGGGTGAGGGTGAGGGTCGAACCCCCATCGCCTCACCTCTTGACCTCCTTGATGCCCTGCTCTTCGACCCCCAACGCCAGGACCTTGCGAAGCTCGACGACCTGGTCCCGCAGGAGGGCCGCCTTCTCGAATTCCAGCGCCTTGGCGGCCTGCTTCATCTGGCTCTCCAGCTCCTTGAGGAGGCGATGGATCTCCTCTCGCGGCATCTCCTGGGTCTGCCGCTGACCCGTGGCGTAGGGCGCCCGCGACTCGGACAGGGCCTTGACCCGCTCGGTGATGTCCCGCACCGCTTTGCGAATGCCCTGGGGGACGATGCCGTGGGCCTCGTTGTAGGCCCTTTGGACGGCGCGACGCCGGTTGGTCGTCTCAATGGCCACCCGCATGGAGTCGGTCATGACGTCGGCGTACAGGATGGCGCGGCCCTCGTCGTGGCGGGCGGCGCGGCCCATGCTCTGGATGAGGGAGGAGCTGGAGCGCAGGAACCCCTCCTTGTCCGCGTCCAGGATGGCCACCAGGCTCACCTCGGGCAGGTCCAGGCCCTCCCGCAGGAGGTTGATGCCCACCACCACGTCGTACACCCCTAGGCGGAGGTCACGAAGGATCTCGCTGCGCTGAAGGGTGTCGATCTCCGAGTGGAGGTAGTGGGTCTTGACGCCCATCTCCAGCAGGTAGTCGGCCAACTCCTCGGCCATGCGTTTGGTCAGGGTGGTGACCAGGGTGCGCTGGCCCCGTTGGACACGATTGCGGATCTGCTCGATGAGGTCATCGATCTGCCCGCGAGTGGGCTTCACCTCCACCACTGGGTCCAGGAGGCCCGTGGGGCGGATCACCTGCTCCACTACCTGCTGCGAGCGCTCCATCTCGAAGGGGCCCGGCGTGGCGGAGACGAAGACGACCTGGTTCACCTTCTGCAGGAACTCGTCATAGTTCAGGGGGCGGTTGTCCATGGCCGAGGGGAGGCGGTAGCCGTAGTCCACCAGGGTCTGCTTGCGCGACATGTCCCCGTGGTACATGCCCCGAAGCTGGGGGATGGTCTGGTGGGACTCGTCCAGGAAGACCAGGAAGTCCTCCGGGAAGTAGTCCAGGAGGCACCACCCCGGCGATCCACAGGCGACGGCCCATTTGCCCTCGGGGGGATGGTGGCGGCGGCCTAGGTGGCACGAGTAGTTCTCGACGCCGTTGCTAAAGCCGGTGCTCACGAGCATCTCCAGGTCGTAGTTGGTGCGCTGTTCCAGGCGGGCGGCCTCCAGGAGCTTGCCCTGGGCCCGCAGGTCCGCGAGGCGCTCCTCCATCTCTCGGCGGATGTCGTCCACGGCCAGGAGGACCTTGTCGTGGGGCGTCACCCAGTGGCGGGCTGGGTAGATCTGGACATCCTCCTGCTCCCCCAGCAGCTCTCCCGTCACAGGGTCCAGGTGGAGGATGCGCTCCACCTGGTCTCCCCAGAACTCGATGCGGTAGGCCGCCTCCTCGTAGGCGGGCTGAATCTCCACGATGTCTCCCAGAACGCGGAACTTCCCCCGCGCCAGGTCCATGTTGGTGCGCTCGTACTGCATGTCCACCAGGGAGCGGGCCAGGCGCTGGCGGCTGCGCGTCTCCCCCTTCTTGATGGTGGCCACGAAGCTGTAGTAGTCCTCCGGCGAGCCCAGGCCGTAGATGCAGGAGACGCTGGCGACGATGAGGACGTCCCTCCGGGTGAGGAGGGAGCGGGTGGCTGCGTGGCGCAGCTTATCGATCTCCTCGTTGATGGTGGACTCTTTCTCGATGTACAGGTCGACCTGGGGGACGTAGGCCTCGGGCTGGTAGTAGTCGTAGTAGCTGACGAAGTACTCCACGGCGTTATTGGGGAAGAACTCCTTGAACTCGGTGGCGAGCTGGCCGGCGAGGGTCTTGTTGTGGGTGATGACGATGGCGGGGCGTTGCACCCGCTCGATGACGTTGGCCATGTTGAAGGTCTTGCCGCTGCCCGTGACGCCCATGAGGGTTTGGAAGCGGTGGCCGGCCTCCAGGCCGTTGACCAGCTTCTCCACGGCCTGGGGCTGGTCCCCCGTCATCTTGAAGTCTGAAACCAGTTGGAAGACAGGCATTGATTGTCACCCTGGGAGGATGATTGTTTTTGCAAGAAATTCAGGGTTTTGAAGCTGGGGCGCGCCGTGGGCCGAAGCTGGGGGTTTAATTGATCTTGGAGGCACCCATCGTCACCTCTGCGGGCTGCGGCGGCCCTGAACCAGTATAGCGGGAGAGAGCTAATAGTCGCCACAGCAGAATGGCGATGGAGTTTACGCCGAGACCTCGACTCGGTACACCACATCGGTGTCCTGGGGAGGCGGCGTGCCCTCTTCCTGGAACATCTCCAGGTAAAGCGGTATGGCCTCTCTTACGTTCCCCATCGTCTCCTCTAGTGTCTCGCCCTGGGAGTAGCAGCCAGGGAGAGCAGGCACTTCAACCCAGTATCCTCCCTCTTCTGCCTGGTGGATAACGACGGAGTACTCAATTATCACGCTGCTCACCCAGGTAGGATAACACCTGCGGGTAGTGGCTGCCAGCATCAGCTACCCGCTCCTCGCCACCCACACCATCGTCTCGCTCTCCGCGTCGAAGTCACCGCCGTCGAAGTCGCCATAGAGCGCCTCCACCTGGAAGCCCGACAGCTCCAGGAGGTGCTGCATCTCGTACCGGTGGACGTACCGTGTCTGATGGTCTCGGTACAGTCTCTGCACCACTGTTCCCGTCGCATCCAGTTCCTCGATGATGGTGCGGACCTGGATGACCTGGTGGAGGTGATCGTAGCTGCCCTGCTCCCACAGGGCGAAGCGGCGGCCCGAGGCCGTGTCGGTGACGTGACCCTGGGCGTAGAGCTGGGCCTCCTCCCGCGCCAGGCGGTGGAGGTCGGGGACGAAGATGTCCAGGGCAAGCAGGCCGCCTGGGGCCAGGTGGTGGCGGATGCACTCCAAGGCGTGTCTCTGGTCGGCCACGCTGAGGAGGTGCAGGAAGGAGTTGAAGGGGATAATGGCCAGGGTGAAGGCTTGGGGCAGGCGGAACCGCCGCATATCGCCCCGCCGAAAGGCTATTGTGCCTGGCAGTGGGCCTGCCTCCTTCAGGTTGCGGCGCGCCTCCCGGAGCATCCCTGGCGAGCTGTCCAGGCCCACCACGTCTACCCGTGCGCGGGCGATGGGAATGGCGATCCGCCCTGTTCCGCAGCCTAGCTCCAGGACGGTGCCGCCTGTTGCCTGGGCTGACTCCACGTAGAAGCGGACGTCCGCTGTTCGGTGGCTGTGCACGGCGTCGTAGATGTTGGCCCAGGCGTCAAAGGGGGTGGTCACGCTACCGCTCGGCGGCGCCCAGGTTTTGCAGGGCCCGTCGGACCCGCTCCTCCAGGTCCAGCCCCTGGGCAACGCCCAGAGCCCGCAGCGCACGGCGGGCCTCCAACTCGGAGTATCCCAGGGCGGTCAGGGCTTCGACCACCTGGCCGTCCGTGGGGGTGGTGCTGCCGGGGGCCACGGCCAGGCCCTCGCGCTCCACCTTGTCCTTCAGCTCTAGGATAATCCGGCTGGCGCTGCGTTTGCCGACGCCAGGCGCTCGACTTAAGGTGTTGGTGTCCTCTGAGATGATGGCCCCAGCCACCTCCTCCGGTGCCAGGGTGGAGAGGATGCTCAAAGCGGACCGGGGGCCAATGCCCCCCACGCCAAGGAGCAACTCGAACATGCGCAGCGCCGCCTCGGTGGGGAAGCCGTAGAGGTGCAGGGTGTCCTCTCCCACCTGGAGGTGGGTGTAGAGGTGCACCCGGTCGCCAGGAGCGCCGAGGGTCTCCAGCGCCGCGGTGGGGACCTGCACGTACAGGCCCACGCCTCCCACGCGCACCACGACCCCGTCGCCTCGGACGGCTTCCAGGGCGCCCGTGACGCTGGTGATCACCGCCTGGCCTCCAGGAGCGGGTTGCGGCTCCAAAGGTGGCAGAGGGCCACCGCCAGGGCATCGGCGGCGTCGGGGGGAAGGGGGTCTGGGATGCTCAGGAGCCGCTGCATCATCATCTGCACCTGGCTTTTGGAGCCCCTGCCGTAGTCAGTCACATAGGACTTCACCTGGGCCGGGGAGTGGCGACTGACGGGGATGCCGTGCTGGCTGCTGGCGAGAAGCACCAAGGCCTGGGCGCGCCCCACGGCCAAAGAGGTGCGGGGGTTTCTTCCCACGAAGGGCTCCTCCACGGCCACGGCAGTGGGCCGCCACAGGTCCATGACGCTCAGGAGTTCCTGGAACAGGTGCGCCAGGCGGTCCTCCAGGGGCGATTTCGTCGAGGCCTGGAGGACGCCATAGGCCAACGCCTGGTGGGCGTCACCCAGGGCCTCGATGACCCCGTAGCCCATCTTCAGGGTTCCTGGGTCCACGCCGAGAACACGCTGATGGTGAGTCGTCACGGTCCCTCTTGCACCCCCGCCTGAAGGCGAGGGCATGATGCCGCCCCCAGCATACCATTGTCATCACCCGGTTAACTAAGTAGGGGCGATTCACGAATCGCCCCTACAAGAACATCGAACGGTTTCCAGGAACTGTTTACGTCTCCGTGGATAGTTGAGCCAGGGCCTCCGCGGGGAAGTCGGCGTTGGTGTACACGCGCTGGACGTCATCCAGCTCCTCTAGGCGTTCCAGCAGGCGGAGGGCCTGCCCCGCATGCTTCGTGTCCAAGGGGACGGTGGTGGTGGGGACTGGGCTAATCTCGGAGCCCGTGACGGGGGCCATGGCTTCCAGGGCATGGCGCAGACTCTCCAGGGCCGGCAGTGGGCAGTACACCTCCAAGTGGCCCTCCTCGATGGAGAAGTCGTCGGCCCCAGCGTCGATGGCCTTCAGGGCTATCTCCTCGGCCTTCGCCTCGGGCGCCTCCACGGTGAGAACGCCTTTGGTCTGGAACATCCACGAGACGGAGCCGGCCTCGGCCATGCTGCCGCCGTGCTTCGTCAGGTTGCTGCGCACCTCGGCGGCGGTCCTGTTCTTGTTCTCCGTCACCACCTGTATGAGGATGGCCATGCCGCCGGGCCCGTAGCCCTCGTACGTGATCTCCTCCATGGCCGCTGCCCCGCCGTCGGCGCCCACGGCGCGCTTGATGGCTCGGTCGATGTTGTCCGCAGGCATGTTGCCGTCTCGGGCCCGCTGGACCGCCAGGCGCAGGCGCGAGTTGAAGGTGATGTCGCCTCCGCCCTGGCGTGCGGCGATGACGATCTCACGGGCCAGCTTGGTGAACACCTGGCCTCGCTTGGCGTCAGTGACGCCCTTGGCGCGTTTGATGGTTGACCATTTGGAGTGACCGGACATAGGAGCTCTCCCACAGGAACTTCCCCTGCATTCTAGCACCTGGGCGTTGGGGGGTAAAGGAACGCTTTTGATGCCCAACTCTATCCCCTATAATGAACCATAGGACATTGGGGGGAAACTCATGGAACTCAAGGGCCTGCTCAATCTCCCCCGGACGGTGCCATTCTCGCGTTTGCGCCGCTCTGAGCTGACGACGGAAACTGCACCAGCCGTAGCCTGTTCATACTCTTGGTGAGGAGGTAAAAGATGTCTGGCCTGCCTTTTGGACGCCCCCGCGTCGCTCTCTTGGAGCTGAACGGGGCCATCAGCGGCACGCAGAAGATTCACAACTACGCTCGCCTGCTGGAGCGCATGCTCGGCCCGATGACCCGTGCGGTCCTGGGCAGCGTGGAGGACGCTATCCTAGAGGGCGAGAGCCTTCACCTCGATTATCGCTAGGAGGACTCAAGCTCCCGTTTGGCCCGCTGCCACAGGGCCTCCTTCTCCTCTAGCGACAGGTCCTTGAGGAGCACGCCCCTCTCCTGGCAGGAGGCCTCCATGTGGGAGAAGCGCTGGGCGAACCGTTGGGCCGACTTTCGCAGTGCGCTTTCGGCGTCCACCTTTAGCCAGAGGCTCAGGTTGACCATCGTGAAGAGGACGTCTCCCGCCTCCTCTTCTCGGCCTGCGGCGGTGTCCGCGCGTTCCAGTTCCTGACGCTCCTCCTCCAGCTTCGCCAGCACCCCTGCAAGGTCCTTCCAGTCGAACCCCACGCGAGCCGCCCGCTCCTGGAGTACCTGGCTGTAGGCAAGGGCGGGCATGGCCGGGGAGACACCCCCCAGGAGGGAGCCGCCGCCCTGCGCCTCCTGCCGCTCCTGACGCTTCACCTCCTCCCACTGCACCTCCACCTCTCGCGCCGTGGTGGCCTTGGCGTCTCCAAACACGTGGGGATGACGCCGCACTAGCTTGTCGTTGATGTGGCGGAACACGTCCTCCAGGGTGAACTCGCCCTCCTCGCGGGCGATCTGGGCGTGGAACACCACCTGCAGCACCAGGTCCCCCAGTTCCTCGGCCAGCAGCCGCCAGTCTCCCTGGTCCGTGGCCTGGAGGGCCTCGTAGCACTCCTCCAAAAGGCTTGCGCGGAGCGACTGGTGGGTCTGCTCTAGGTCCCAGGGGCATCCGGTCTCGGGCGTTCGGAGCCGGGCGATGATCTGCACCAGCCCGTCAAAGGTGGCGGGAAACTCGTGGGGGGACTTCATGGTGGCTCCTTAGTGGTTCGTGCTGCTATCTGTCTTGCGCTCCAGGGCTTCGTTGTAGCTCGATGGGTCGCTGAAGTCGGAGTAGTTGCGAGCCAAGATGAAGGGCTTCAGGTCTCGGTCGCCTCGCATGACTTTGATCCCTTCGCCTTCCAGAGGTCATCTAGGGACGCCGGCACCAGCTTATTGGGTTGCTCGTCTATTTGCTCCTCGATCTCTCTGAGAACACCGTCCCGTACCAGGGCCTGAGCCGTGCACAGGACGATCATCTTCTCCAACTCCCGTCTCTTCTGTCCAATCTCTTCCCACGTGCGCGCCCCTGGTGTGGCGTCCATGGAGCAAATCCAGCAGGAAACCCCGTTGCCCCTTAGGTCGCTGACCAGGCGCTCGGCAAAGGCCTTGTCTGGCTCGTCGTAGCACAATAACGCTCTGTAGTAGCGTACCCCTGCCAGGCTTCCAGGCAACTCAGAAAGGACTCCCTCGGGGACGCCAGCGTTGATGAAAAAGGTCTGCAACTGTGGTGTTAGCTGGTTGCCCGCACCCCGAAAGGAACGGACGAGCGTGTATACGCCGATGGTGCTTGGGCCATCATGAACCACCGCCTCCAGGCCCAGGGCGACGGAGAGGTCACAGTCCGCGATAACGGTGAACCCAAAGAAGGCCTGGGCAAACTGGGCTCCGGCCAGCAACGTATGTTGCAGCCGAGTCCCGCGCAGGTCGGCCCCGAACAGGTTAAGCGGTTCCTCAAGGCCCTTCCTCCACCACGCATCAATG
>SHYH01000010.1 GCA_009692865.1 Dehalococcoidia bacterium | reverse complement strand
TACCTGATCAAGGACGGGCGGCTGGCGGCGCCCATCAAGCCCAACACACTACGCATCAACGACAGCATTCACAACGTGCTGAACAGCGTGCTGGGGGTGACGCGGGAGCGCAAGGGGACCATCGTGTGGGCGGCGGATCAGATCATCTACGCGCCGGAGATGGCGGTGGCCAACGTGACGGTGAACGAGATCGCAGGGTACATGGAGGGGCTGTGAGTACCCAGCGTCCCATCAAACAGGGAGTGCCAGTAGCCAGGTCTCTACCGTACAATGGTCGTGCTATGTTTCCCTCCCGTCACATCAGGACAATGCTCCTCCAAGGCGCCGTGCTCTTCGTTGTCCTCCTCCTTGCCTTGAGCCTCGCTCCTGCCCTACGGGACACCCTTCACTCCGCCTGGACCTTCGCTGCTCCCCGTATCTCTTGCTCCGCTAGGGATGTCTTCGACCAGCGAGAGCTCGTCGT
This sequence comes from Dehalococcoidia bacterium, assembly GCA_009692865.1. GTDB lineage: Bacteria > Chloroflexota > Dehalococcoidia > Lucifugimonadales > SHYH01. The sequence continues at coordinate 38,721 of SHYH01000010.1, read as the reverse complement.
CGAACATTACTCCCGCCAGTGCCTCCCTCTAGTAGAGGCGGAGCTCCTGGAGAGGTTCCTGCAGCTCCTCCCGAAGGCCGACCGGGAGAGGTTCCTGGACATCTTCCAGGAAAAGGCTTACCAGGAGGGGGCCCTCCAAGCCATAGAAGCCGTGCTCCAGAAAAGGGCCGACCAGGGGAGGCTCCAAGAGGTCATCCGAGAGGCCCTCGAACGATGACTTTCCTCCCGAAGATTCCTGCTAATCTCCCTCAGCTGGCCAAGCACCTCCTCCCGGAGGCACACCACAACCTTGCTACTGTTATGGCCCGCATCCCAGATTGTACCCAGGGCCAGCAACAGTACCTCCTCGCTAGACTCGCCGCCAGAAGTACAGCCGATGCCACGAAAGTCGCCGGGGCCGCTACTACCAGCGTGGAGCGATGGCGCGATGATGTCCAGAACACACGCACCCTGAGATCGAGCGTTTGGTCATCAGCCTACAGCGGGACCAAGCGGTGCAGTTGGGCCGGCAGCAGGCCAGGGAGAACGCGATGTTGAAAGACAGACACGAAATGGGGGCCCTTGATGGTTTCTTCGCATGGCTCGAACCAACCAAAGGTCGCCGTTTGTCCGTGCGTGCCAAGCGCGAAGCCCCTGATTTTGAATGCGTCGATGAAGCAGAAAACGTCGTTGGCGTTGAGATCACCAGCCCCCCCTACAACCAACAGGCTGCTGAGGCAGCGTGGAGCCAGGCACGTGGCGAGTCAACACGTCTGGATGGTGTGTTTAAAAACCCCGACCAACAACTTGCCAAGTCTGTTAATCAGCAGCTAATCAAAAAGTGCAACAAAAGGTACGAGGTAAACTATCCAGTCATCCTAGTTGTGGATGTCCTCCAACCCCGCCTCACCTCGGAGGAGGAGTTCGAAACCACCGTGGTTCCGCAAATCAACGTGCCAGAAAGGCCCCCCTTTCTCGAAATCTACGTAGGGGGCCTCCTTCGGCACGTAAGGCCATCAGGCGATGAAGAGTGGCGATACTGGTATTGGCTAGTCTATCCTGTGGAATGATCATGGCAGAACCCACCCGCTGCTTCTGGGCCACGGGGGACCCCCTCCTGATCGCCTACCACGACGAAGAGTGGGGCGTGCCCATGCACGACGACCACAAGCTCTTCGAGTTCCTGCTGTTGGACGGGTTCCAGGCGGGCCTCTCGTGGATGACCATCCTGCGCAAGCGAGAGCACTTTCGCCGCGCCTTCCACAACTTCGAGCCGCACCTCATCGCCCGCTACACCGACTACGAGCGCCAGCGGCTGCTGGGCGACGCGGGTATTGTGCGCAATCGCCTCAAAATAGAGGCGGCCATCACCAACGCCCAGCGGTTCCTGGAGGTGCAGCAGGAGCACGGCAGCTTCGATAGGTACATCTGGCAGTTCACGGGCCATCGCACGCTGCGCAACCCCCAGGGGGTCACCGACGCCACCATCCCGACTTCATCGCCGGAGTCGGACGCCATGACCAAGGACCTCAAGCGGCGGGGTTTCCGCTTTGTGGGGACCACTACCTGCTACGCCTTCATGCAGGCCACGGGCATGGTGAACGACCATGTGGACGACTGCTTCAGGGCGGGAGGCTGAGGGGCACCCTCAGCCTAGCCCTCTCCCATCAAAGGAGCGGGGACTATGGGGCTCATGGTTCGACAAGCTCAGGATGAGCGGTATTCAAACCCGCTCATCCTGAGCTTGTCGAAGGGTGATCTACAAAGCTTTCGACTATACTGAGCGAAGAGGAAGGTGGCGTTATGGAGCGCACCCAAAGAGAGCTGGCAACGTTGGCAGGGGGCTGCTTCTGGTGCCTGGAGGCGGTCTTCGAGCAGCTACAGGGAGTGGAGAGCGTGGTCTCCGGTTATTCTGGGGGACACGTAGCCAGGCCAACCTACGAGCAGGTGTGCACCGGGGCCACAGGCCACGCCGAGGCGGTCCAGGTCACCTTTGATCCTCAGGTCATATCCTACCGGGAGTTGATCGAGGTGTTCTTTGCCCTTCACGACCCAACCACTCTGAATCGCCAGGGCCCAGACGAAGGGACCCAGTACCGCTCAGCCATCTACTACCACAGCCCAGAGCAAAAGGCTACGGCGGAGCAGGTGATCGCCGAAGTGCACGGTGCTGGTGTTTGGAAGCGGCCCATTGTGACTGAGGTCACGTCCTCCCCAACCTTTTACACCGCCGAGGAGTACCACCAGCACTACTTCAGTCGGAACCCATATCAGGGCTACTGCCAGTTCATTATTGCGCCCAAGGTGGCGAAGCTACGCAAGGAATATCTAACCAAGCTCAAGAAATAGCTGCTTGCTCAAGGTTCTCGCGACGCGCAAAGAAGAAGCCACCCCTGCATGGGTGGCTTCTTCTTTCTCTTAGCGACTGGTTCTGGTGGTCCCGCCGCAAGGCGCCCGGTTTACCGTCGCCGGGCTAAGGCCCTAGTTGCGCCAGGGCTGGCCGGACCCACTGGAGCCACGGTCTCCGCCATACCCGCCACCGGACCCGCCACGGTCTCCACCGGACCCGCCACGGTCTCCGCCATACCCGCCACCGGACCCGCCACGGTCTCCGCCATACCCGCCACCGGACCCACCACGGTCCCCGCCATACCCGCCACCGGACCCACCGGGAGAGCGGCGCTGGCCGCCGGCATCGGCGGTCCTAGGCCTCGACTCGTTCACGGTGAGGGTGCGTCCACCAAGGTCCTTGCCGTTGAGGCCCTGGATAGCGGCTTGGGCTTCACTGTCTGAAGGCATCTCAACAAAGCCAAACCCGCGAGAGCGGCCAGAGAAGCGGTCGGTCGCAATCCTAGCGGATGCAACCGAGCCGAACGCGGTAAAGGCGGTCTCCAGGTCTGACTCAGTGGAGTTATACGAGAGGTTTCCGACATAGATGTTCACAGGCACTCCTTGGTGCTTAAGTTTCACCCTTGGCTTAACGATCGTCTGCGAAGCGCCCTTGACCACCAGTGGAAAGACGCGGAAGCAGCGGGCTCGCAAGCGGCAGAGCACTCGTACTATACCATGAGAACGCCCGGGACGCAAGAGCCATCAGTCCCGATACATCGGGATGGACCCAGGCTATGGTACGTACTTCACGGCAAGCGCTCAGGTGGGAGGCAAGCACCCTCTCCTTCTGGGAGAGGGTTGGGGTAAGGACCTGCGCCGCGATCTGCTACTGGACCGGACCGGCGAAGGGCTGGCCCTAACCGATCAGCACCACCTCACGCTGGACGGGGCTGGTGACGATGGGCCCCTCCTCGCTCATGAATAGATCGATCTCGGAGCGGACGCCAAAGTCGGGAAGGTAGATGCCGGGCTCGATGGTGAAAGCGATGCCCGGGATGATGCGGCGGGTGTCGTGGGTCTCCCAGTCGTCCAGGTTCACGGCGTTGGCGTGGACCTCACGCCCCAGGCTGTGGCCCAGACGGTGGGTGAACTGCTCGCCGTATCCGCGCTGGGTGATAAGCTCTCGGGCCACCCGGTCCACCTCCCACCCCTGGAGGGTGCGCCCCTCCTGGTGGGCTTGCTGCAAGGCATTCACGGCAGCGTCGCGGGCCTCCAGGACCACGCGGAACACCGCGAGGTGGCGAGGCGGCGGCTGGCTGCCCACGTAGCCACACCAGGTGATATCGGCCTGCATGGTGTCCTCGCCCCTTTCTCTGGCCCACAGGTCGAGGAGCACCCAGTCGCCGGGGACGATAGGGCTGCTACTGATCTCGGAAGGCTCGAAATGGGGGTCTCCGGCGTGGGCGTTCACCGCCACGATGGGGCCCTCGTCAGCATCCAGACCCTTCTGGCGGTACAGAGTGCGGATGAGCTCGGCCGCCTGGTGCTCGGTGGGCCGCTCGCCGAGGTGCTGGCCAATCCAGCCAAAGGCCTCTTGGACGATGGCCCCCAGCTTCTGGGCAGCCGAGCGGTGGGAGGCCAGGTGGGCAGGGCTCCATCGCTGAGTGGCGTACTGCAGGAGGTCAGAGGAGGAGACGACCTCCACCCCCAGGGAGCGAACCAACTCCACGGTGCCTGCGTCCACACGCGAGACTCTAGGCAGAGCAGCCGCGGGAGAGTACTCCATCACCACTCGCTGGCGGCCCCTGAGGAGCCGACTCAGGCGGGCCACCATCTCCTCCCGGCTGGCGAAGACCCCCATCTGCACAGCCAGGACCGCGAACTTCCCCGCGTCCACGGCGTGGGCCAGGAGGATGGGCTCGCCTCGAGTGGGAATAAGGAGGAAGACAGGGCGGGTCACCATGCCCGGGCGCACCTCCCTGTTGAGGGCGCCCACCAGGTCCCAGAAGACGGGGTTCATGCCCCGATAGTCGTAGAGGAGCCAGGCGTCGGCTTCGCCAGAGGTCTGCAAATATGCTTGAGCGTCGGCAATGGGGGAGGGCATTAGAGAATCGCGCGGGTGCTGCCGCCGTCCACGAGGACGCTGGCGCCGGTGATGTAGCTGGCCTGCTCGGAGGCCAGGAAGGCGACCAGGGCACCCAACTCCTCGGGCGTACCGATGCGCTTCATGGGGACGGCCCGGGCCCTGCTCTCCAGTATCTCTTCCACCCCAAGGCCCGTGCGCTCCCGCTGGGCCTCGGCCAGCTCGTGCTGGCGCTGGGTGAGGATGGCGCCGGGGAGCACGTTATTCACGGTGACGTTGTGGGGGGCCACCTCCAGGGCCAGGGCCTTGAGGAAGCCCGCCGCCCCCAGTCGGGCCGAAGTGGAGAGGACCAGGTTCTCCGCGGGCTCCTTGATAGAGGCGGAGAGGATACTGATGATGCGCCCCCAACGCTGTGCTTTCATGGGCGGCAGGGAGGCCCGAGCCATGCGGATGAAGAAGAGATAGGTCCGCTGGATGGCGATGTCCAGGGCCTCCTCCTCTACCGACTCGGCGCTGCCGGGGGGCGGCCCGCCGATGTTGCTGACCAGGATGTCCAGCCTGCCGTAGTGGTCCATGGTGGCCTGCACGAGGCCGTTAATGACGTCGGGCTGCGAGAGGTCGCCGGCGTAGGTGCGTACCTCTACTCCGGTGGCCTGGTGAAACTCCTTTGCGGCCTGCTCCAGGGACTCGGGTGTGCGGGCGCAGAGCATCAGGCTCACGCCCTCCTGGGCCAGGGCCTCAGCCGAGGCGCGGCCCAGCCCCCGGCTTGCGCCGCCCACAATGGCGACTCTGCCGCGAATCCCCAGGTCCACGGGTTACGTCCTCCTACTAGAAAGGTGATGAAAAACCCTTCGACCATCCCCCTAGCCCCCTTCGCCTTCCTTGACATTACCGTCCCGGCCTGGTGGCAAGCCCATCCGGACCCTGATGGCGGCGTGGGGTCAGCCCGATTAGAGCTTCATGGTCTTGAGGCCGATGCGGGCAATGGCCTCGTCCTCCGCAGCTGCCAGGCCACTCACCCCAATACCGCCAAGGACCGTGCCATCAGGCCGCTGGATCACCACCCCTCCCTGGAGGAACATCAGGTTGGGATCGCCAAACTCGGCGGCGGTGCGCCCCGTCTCCTTCATCCGCACCGCCAGTACCCCTGTGTCACTGCGGAAGGTGGCGGCAGTGTAGGCCTTTTTAACCGCTACCTGCTGAGGCAGCCGCCGGCACTGGTCCATGCGAGCGTAGGCCACCAGGTTGCCATCGTCGTCCGTGACCGCTATGGCAACAGGCCTGTCCGGGGCCTTCATAACCTCCTCCAGCATGGCATGGATAGCCGCCAGGGTCTCGGCCATTCCCAACACGGTCTTCTGGTACATAGCACACCTCCTAGAGGTCTCAAGTGGGGTTAGCCTCCTTACAGTAGCACGGGGTGAAGGGGCGGACAAGGCATCGGGGTTCCCAGAGGGACTGGCTCGTGCTATCCTCTTCCCATCGCGGGGCTTGGAATCCCGCCCCCATCTCTTACAAGGAGTTGCACCATGACAACACCCTCCCTGGGGGTAACACTGGGACGGAAGGTATCCGTCACCAACACCGTCACGGAAGCAGACGTGGCTGCCTTCGCCAAGGTCTCCGGCGACCACAACCCCATCCACTCAGATGCCGCTTATGCGTCCAAGACGCGGTTTAAGCAGAGGTTGGCCCACGGCATCCTCTCGGCGGCCTACATCTCGGCAGCACTGGTCAAGCTGCCCGACCCCGCAGTCACCGTGATCTTCCTCAGCCAGAGCCTTCGCTTCCGAAGGCCGGTGTTCTTCGGCGACACCATCACCACCACGGCCGAGGTGACGGCCGTCGACCAGGAGCGACGTCGGGCCACGGTCAGCACCACCTGCACCAACCAGACAGGCGAGCAGGTGTTGGTGGGCGAGGCCGAGATTCTGCTGGACGCCTACCCCTTTGCCGGGTAGGGTAGCAGGCCGGCCCCTGAACACCTGGGAGGAGGCACCATGGAACCTGAAGTGCAGCAAGCGTTGGAGAAGGACCGGTTGATTGACATCACCACCACGGGACGAAAGACGGGACAGTCCTGGCGCAAGGAGATCGGCTTTCACTTGATCGATGGGCGGCTCTACCTGTCAGGGACACCGGGCCCCAGGAGCTGGTACGCCAACATGATCGCCAACCCGGACTTCACGGTGCACCTCAAGCAGAGCGTCCAGCGAGACCTGCACGTGAGGGCCAAGCCCATCCAGGGCAAGACCGCCAAGCGGGCTGTCATGGCCAAGATTGGGGAGCGCCTACGCGCCCGTCGCCCAATAGACGTGGAGGAGTGGGTAGAGGGCAGCCCCCTGGTGGAGGTGGAGTTCCTCACCTGAGGGCAGGAAGCCTCAGGCTCCTACACCACCACGGCGCCGACCTTACCTCCAGATCCCGCAAGCCCAGCCTTTCAGCCCTAGCTAACGGAGCACCCATGCCAGAGCTGCGCGTAGCCGAGGACATCACCTTCCCCATAAACGGCGAGATGACCCCAGGGTATCTAGCCCTGCCGCAAGTGGACCACCCGGTGCCGGGCATCGTGGTGATCCAGGAGGTGTTTGGCCTCAACGAGGACATTCGGGATATCGCCCGGCGGTTCGCCCGCGAGGGGTACGCCGCCCTGGCGCCTAACCTGTACCATGGCCCCGAGGCCCTGGACCTAGAGGAGGCCCGAAAGCGGCGCATGGCCATGGCGATGGACCGGGCAGAAAAAGACCTGGACAAGCGCCGTGCGCTACCTCAAGTCCCTGGGAACCGTGGCGGGCGGCCCCGTAGGGGCCATCGGCTTCTGCATGGGCGGGAGCCTGTGCCTTCAGACCACTATCAGGAATCCCAACCTGGCCGCCGCAGCCGTGTTCTACGGGGGAGGCCCCGTGCCCGAGGGCCTTCCACGTATCCGGTCCTCCATCTTCGGCGCCTATGGGATCGAGGACCAGGGCATCCCTCTGGAGCGTATCCAGGAACTGGAGCACTCTCTCCAGGACCACGGCGTGGACCACGAGATCCGGGTCTACGAGGGGGACGGCCACTCCTTCTTCAACCAGGTCCTGCCTGGATACTATCGGGAGGCAGCGGCGAGGGAGGCCTGGGGCCACGTGCTGGCCTTTTTCGCCCGCACCCTGGCAGGCAGCAGGAGCAGAGCGGTGGAAAGACAACAGGAGGGGTAACCTGCCGGAGACCCGGGCTTAGGTCCGGTCGGTCAAGTTGTAGTAGGTCTGCAACAGGACACGCTGCACCTGGACGCCTTGCTCGGGGTCCATTTGCACCAGCGCCACATGGCCCGGCCGTTGGGAGATAGCATGGTCGTCAGGCGCCCCTGAGTAAAAGGCGGTAACGGGCCCCGCCGATACGTCGCGGAAGACGTGGACGTGGCCCAGAGCCCAATAGTCGTAGCCGGTGTCGGCGATCTCCTCGGCGACGATGGGCGCGGAGCGATCGGGCTTCTCCCCCGTGGGAAAGTGGTAGCCGTGGGCCATGCCTATGTACCAACCGACGCCATTCCGGGTGGGAGCACCCTCCAGAGGGTGGAAATGAGGGGTATGCTCCTCCACGGCACGCCCCCAGATAGCTACGTCCAGGTCAGGGATGACCAACTCCTCCCCCTGGACGTTGGCAAGCAGATGCACCATAGGGGCGGACCGCTTCAGGTCCATACGGTGGTAGACGGAGAACTGGTCCAGGGCATCGTGGTTGCCGGGGAGAATCACGCCTGGCATGGTGAGGCGGCTAAGGCTCTCCAGGGCCCGCTCGATGGTCTCCTGGGAGACGCGGCTGTTATCGAAGAGGTCTCCGGCAACGAGGAACAGGTCAACACCCAAGTGGTTGGCCGCAGCCACCACGGCGTCCAGGCCGGTACACGACTCGGGGGTTTGGAGATGGACGTCCGACGTGTGGAGGAGCCGGATCGCCCTCTCCGGGGTCTTCCTGCTATTCATCAACGATCTTAGTTCCCTCTCGCCCCTGGCGGCATTCCCCCCTCCAGGGGAGTAGAGGGCACCGCAGGGCCTTCACAAGCGGTAATCATACCTGGGGCCTAGTCTTTTCGTCAATAGGGAGAGAGGCCCTGACGAGAGCTGTTCCCACCAAGCGGCTAGACCATACCCAGTACAACCATGTAGTATGACAGGCATCGCCTGGTGAGACGACCGCACTCGTCAACATGGGTTTGGTGATTGGGGGCTTCATGAGGTTAGTCCGCAGCCTAACGCGCCGCAAGCTACGCACCACGCTGACCATCGTAGGCATCAGCGTCGGTATCTGGGCGTTGGTCGTCATGAGCTCCATGGCAAACAAGATCGGCGCTCTCGTGGAGGGTGGCAGCATCTACTACAAGGACAAGATCATTGTGATCGACGCCACGACCCTGGGTTTCGGGTTTGGGTCCACCCCGCTCCCTCTGGCAATCGCTGACCAGATCCGAGCTGTTCCAGGTGTCGCAGTGACCTGGCCGGAAGTCCAGATGCTGTTCGATTCGGAGGCCGCCGCCGCTGGTTTTGGTCTACCCGACCTGATCTCCGGGACGGTGGCAGGCGCCGACCAAGGGAGGGAGCAGTTCCAAGTGAGGGCTGCACGGGGCCGTCTCCTTACCGCAGGGGACGAGGGCAGCAGCAATGTGGTGCTCGGATCAGACCTGGCACGCAAGTTCGGCAAGCAACCGGGCGATGCCATCACCATACGGGGCCGCGAGTTCACCGTCGCAGGAGTGCTTGAACCCACTCTCACAGCGCCCGACACCACTGCCCTGTTGCCGCTGGAGGCAGCTCAGCGGCTGCTGGCAGACTCCGCACCGTTGGCGATCCGGCAAGGCATGGTAGCAGCCCAGTTGGTCTCGCAGATCATCGTCTACCCTGAAGAGGGTGTCGATATAGCCGTGCTTGCCACGGCCATTGAGAATCAGGTCGATCATGTGCAAACGCTTACTGGGAAAGACTTTGATGAACAGATCGGGTCCTCGGTCGCCATCTTTAACGCCATTATTCTCGGCGTTGCGCTCATCAGCCTTATTGTGGGCGGCCTGTCCGTGATCAATACCATGGCAATGAGTGTTGTAGAGCGAACCCGCGAGATTGGCATTAAGCGGGCTATTGGGGCATCGCGGGGCAGGATCATGCGAGAGATCGTCCTTGAGGCAGGCCTCATTGGCCTCATTGGAGGAACCATAGGGATCGTCCTGGGAGCTGTTGTCGTCGTGATTGCCAACGAGGCGGGACGGGATTCTGGGATAATTCTGTTCCTCCTCACACCCAATACAGCGGCCTTCGCCTTGGCCTTTTCGACGGTGCTGGGCATGGTAGCCGGCATCGCTCCCGCTTGGACCGCTGCACGCCTTGACCCGGTCGAGGCCCTCAGATACGAATAAGAGGTTGCGAACTATGGCGTTTGTTGAAGCCTACAATCTCCACAAGACCTACAGGATGGGCCGCAACAACACCCTCCACGCCCTGCGTGGTGTTGACATCTCGATTGAAGCGGGCGAAATGGTTGCCATTATGGGGCCTTCAGGCTGTGGGAAGAGCACCCTTATGCATATCCTGGGCCTTTTGCAACCTCCGGATCGCGCCGCTAACCCACCCCCCCGAATCCTCATAAGCGGTGTGGATGTCACCAACCTCTCAGACAGCCGGCGGACCCAGATGCGAGCCAGGACAATGGGATTTGTATTTCAGTCCTTCAACCTGGTGCCAACGCTGACCGCTCTTGAGAACGTTGCTCTCGCATCTGAATACGCCGGGCAGTCACGTTCAACGGCTGCGGCCACTGCCAGAGAGGCATTGGAGTGGGTCAACTTAGGCGACCGCGCCCACCACCGACCGACAGAGCTTTCGGGTGGTGAGCAGCAGCGAGTGGCCATCGCTCGCGCCTTGGCGAATCGGCCCGCACTTATTCTGGCTGATGAGCCCACGGGAAACCTGGACTCGGCCAATACAGCTGAGGTGCTGGAGGTGCTACGAAAGTTCAACCGCGAGCACCAACAGACTATTGTCCTTGTAACCCACGACCGTGAAGTTGGCGCCACCTGCTCCCGAGTGCTTTTGATGCGAGATGGTGTCATCGGCGACGAACACCCCAGAGCAGCGGCCTGAGAACAGCATGGCTTGTTGTGCAAAGCCGGAACTAGACGAGGGACCGCAGCAGCCATTCGAGGGCTGTCTCCAGGGCCGCGGGCTCGCTGCGGAACCGGTGGCCGGCCCCGGGCAGAAGGCGTAGCTCCTTGGGCTCTCCGGCCTGCTGGTAGAGAGTGAAGGCGTTCTCGACCGGGACCAGGTCGTCGGCGTCCCCATGCAGAAGCAGCAAGGGCCGGGGGGAGATCTTGCCAATCCACTCGACAGGGCTGATCTCAACCGACTCCCGGCTCCAAGCATCGAGGTCAGGCGGGAAGTCGGTGTCCCTGATGAGCCCCGACTCGCGCAGGCGCTCCACGGCGTCGGCGGGGTTGGGCCGGGGCCCCATCGCCGCAGGCCCAGCGTACGACACGACGGCGGCCACCTCCGGGCGGTGGGCTGCGACGTACATTGCTACGGCAGCCCCCATGCTGGAGCCCAGCAACGCGATGCGCTTCGCGTCCACCTGGGGGAGCTGGCCCATCCAGTCCAGCACCGCCTCCAGGTCCCGGGCCCAACCGAGAGGGTGGTAGTTGCCGCCGCTCTGCCCCGTGCCGCGGAAGTTGAAGATTAGAGTGACGAAACCCGCCCTGGCGCACCGCTCCGCCAGCTCGGGGTAGCCAGGGTCTTCCTCACCACTCCCCACCTGCTCTCCCGAGAGCCTGGGCCCGGCGGGCATCCCGTGGCAGAGAATGAGGCCGGGGTGGAGGCTAGCGTCCTCTGGGACGAACAGGGCCGCCGCCAGCAGGATGCCGTCGCTCTCCAACCGGAACTCCTCGCGGAAGACCACGCCTTCCTCCCTACTCCGCGCCATTGTACCACCGCCAACGAAGGCCGAACGGGTAAGGCGCCAAGGATGGCCGCTGATAATCTTGACATCAGGACTTAACTTAACAACAATAGGAACATAGTGCCACCGGGCCACCGCACCCCTAGAGGGACGCCATCTGAAGCCAACGCAGGGAGGAAAGCAATGGAGATCTATTTCGCCATCCTGAGGTTCCTTCACATTGGGTCCGGGATTATCTGGATCGGCCTCCTTTACTACTTCAACCTCGTCCATATCCCTTCCATGGCCAAAATGGAGGCGCCCGCTCGGCCACAGGTCGTCATGACCATTGTTTCCAGGGCCCTCCTGTTCTTCCGCCACACGGCCTGGGCGACGGTGGCCCTGGGGTTGGTGTGGTTCCTCTCGTCAGGGTTCAACCAGGGCTGGGATGTGTACATGAGGACCGCTGGCTTCAAGGCCATTGTGGTGGGCGGCACCCTAGGCGCCATCATGATGATAAACGTCTGGATGTTCATCTGGCCCAACCAGAGGAAGATCATTGCGGCCACCACCGCCACCGTGACACGGCAGGTCCCCGCACCGCCGGAGCAGGCGCGATGGGCCAGGAAGGCCCTGCTGGCCTCCAGGACCAATGTGATGCTCTCCGTACCCATGCTGTTCTTCATGGTGGCCTCTGCCCACCTCCCCAGCCTCTGGGCATCTTAGTGTTTCCAGGACGTAGAGCATCCCCCGCGAGGCCTTTGAAGGCTGCGCCGGGGAACGAGGCACAGCTGGCGCAGCCATAGCCATTGCCACCTTTTCACGAGGAGACGTCTGAATGAAGAACCCGCTGAACTCCATCATGTGGTCCATCATATCGGGGTTCGTGCTGCTGGGGGTCATGATCCTCGCCGTCTTGGCCCTAAAGTCCGCCTACTAAGGGTGCGCTGCCCCAGCCTGAGGTAGAGAGCAGGGCACGCCCTGCCCGCGTTGGGCAAGAGCATTGTTGGCGTCCAGGCCCAAAGAGTAGACTCGTACCGGAGGATTCAACAGGTGGCAGGAATCTCTTCCAGTGGCGCGACCCGCAGCAACCCTGCTCTAACACAGGCGCCTTCCGTTGTGTCCCGTCCCACCTGGAAGGAGCACCCCCTGGTGTGCTACATCAGGGTCCTGAAGCCCCGCGAGACAGCGCTTCTCACCCTCATCGGCGGCTGCACCATCCTGGTGGCGAGCCAGGGGGCGCCACCCTGGGGACGGTTCCTGCTGGCCCTCACCACCATCCTGATTGGCAGCGGTGGCGCCAACGGCCTGACCAACTACCTGGACCGTCATATAGACATCCAGATGAAGCGGACCCGCCGACGGGTGCTGCCGTCCGGGTTGATCACACCCCCCCAGGCCCTGGCCTGGTCCCTTCTGCTGGTGATCGCGGCCCTGGCTATCGCCTTGGCCCTCCATCCCTATGCCTTTGCGGCGGGCCTGGTAGGAGTGACGGCTGCCGTGGTGGGTCGCAAGACCTGGGTGACCCACTTCCTGGGCTCCGTCTCCAGCACCGGCCCCATTCTAGTGGGCTGGTTCGCCATGACCCCAAGAGTGGACGCCACCGTTGTGCTCATCACCGTCATTATCCTGGTCTGGGTCCCAGTCCACGTGTGGAACCTGATGATCGCCTACCGGGAGGACTATCTTCAGGCTGGGGTGAACATCTTCCCCCTGGACAAGAGCGTTCGCCTCACCTCCCAGATCTCTCTTGGCCTCTCGGCATTCATGTATGCGGCCTCCCTGGCTCTATGGGCCTTAGGTGGCTTCGGCTGGGTCTACTTTCTGGTGGCCAACGCGGTAGGCCCCTTGATGGTGTACGGCTGCTACCGGATTTTGCGAGAGAACAACGCCGCCGCATCTTTCAAGCTGTTCCGGGTCTCGGCCTATCCTTTCCTAGGGCTTACCTTCCTGGGGCTGGTAGCGGACGTGTGGGTGAGGCAACTCATCGCCTAGGGGGCTGATGAAAAACCGTTTCAACCATCCCCCTTTCCCCCTGCCTGCCAGGAAGAGGGTGGAAGTTATATCTGGGGGGCACCCCCAGACCCCCGGCAGAGGGGCGGCGCCCCTCTGCACTCCCCTTTTCAGCGGCCTACCAGGAGCTCCTCTTGCCCACGCCAGCTTTACGCCAAGAGCAGTAGGGCCGAAGCATGCTTCGGCCCTACGTTGACTGCAGGTCGCTAGAAGAAAACCCTTCGCACCCAAAAATCGCCGCAGGCCTACATCTACGTACCGTAGGGTGGGAGCAGGGCACGCCCTGCTCCCACATTGCCTCTTGAGGTGCCCCAGAGCCATGCTTAGGTCTAGGCCAACCTGGTGGGGTAGGCGCAACCACATCCTCTGCACCGTCGCCGTTTTTATCGTTCTGACGTCCCTGGACAACGCCGCCATCGGCCTGCTGCCCCCGCTCTACCCGGTCATCGCTCGTGGGCTCTCCGTACAGGAGCTTTCCATCGGGTTCGTCACGGCCCTGACCATCCTGATCGTTGGGCTTGCGTCGGCGGGATGGGGGTACTGGGGCGATCGGAACGGGCGGAAGCGGCTGCTCCTCTATGGCTCCGTCCTGTGGAGCACGATGACCCTCCTGACCGGTCTATCGCAGAACTACGCCCAGTTTCTGCTCTTTCAGGTGTTGTCTGCCGTGGGCCTAGGCTGCGTCGCCTCGTTGGGGTTCAGCCTCGTGGGAGACTTCATATCACCGACGAGGCGAGGGCTGATCATGAGCCTGTGGGGCCTCACCCAGGGGATCGGGTTGGGAGTAGGGGTGTTGCTGGCGGGGCTCCTGGGCGCAAACAACTGGCGTCTGCCCTTCTTCCTGGTGGCAGGGGCAGGGTTCCTGTTCTCCGTGTTGTACCTGCCCTCCTACGAGCCCGAGCGGGGTCGGATGGAGCCGGAACTGCGGAAGGCCATTGAGGGAGGCGCACACTACGACTACAAGGTCCGATTGGGCGATGTGGTCCGCCTGGCCACGAGAGGGGCCAACCTGTGGCTCATCGCCCAGACCTTCACCGCACAACTGGCCTATGGGTCATTGATCTGGCTGCCCAGGCTCTTCGCCGCCAAGACCCAAGGCGAGGGGTACAGCCTGGAGACGGCGACCGTGGTGGGAAGTCTGTTTGCCATTGTTTTCAGCATCGGCGGCGGCTTCTCCATCCTCGGGGGCTACCTGGGAGACCGTTGGCAGAGCCGTGACCTCCGCGGACGCGCCCTGATCAGCGCCATCGGGATCTGGGGGGGTATTCCGTTTTATTTGGCCCTATTCTTTCTGCCACTCTCCGGGCTGGCCTTTGTCGAGGAGAAGGGCGCCCCAGGAGTCGTAGGCGGCGTGTTGATGAGCCTGTTCACCAACCCGTGGGTGGTCCTGTCCTTTGTAGTTGCCCTCACCGCCCTGGCCTTCACCTCGCTAGCCTCCCCCAACTGGTTCGCCCTGATCAACGACGTGAATCTGCCCGAACACCGTGGGTCGGTCTTCGGCATGGGGACGATGGTCCTGGGAATGGGAAGGGCAGTGGGCAACGGGCTGGCGGGCGTGACCTTCGCGACCCTGAGTTCCTCGGTAACGCCGCCCTGGAACTACGCCTGGGGGCTGGCCCTTTTCCAGCTGTTCTTCATTCCCACAGGTCTGTGCTACTACATAGCCAGCCGGAAAATTCCGAGGGACATCGCGCGGGTCCGGGAGACCCTGGCGCAAAGGGCGTCCCGCCTGGCGGGATAAGCCCTCTAGCGACGACGGTACTGGACCAAGGAGCGGAGCCGAATAGCCACACCAATCAGCATCACGGCGATGGCGCCAGGGAGAGAGCGGTCGAGCAGGGCCCCAGCGACAACCATGGCCACAAAGTACGCTCCTCCCGAGTAGCCGGTGTTCCGGGTGATCCCCAGGATGGCGACCCCACTAACAAGCCCCACCAGGGAGCCCAGGGGCAGGAACCCCGTAGCGGCCCCCATCCCGGCGGCCATCCCCGTGCCACCACGGAATCGCCAAAAGACCGGGAAGAAGTGGCCCAGGAGCGCCGCCCCCGTTGCCAGCCCCTTGGTCCACAAGGGCACGTCCAGGAAGTAGAGGGGCAGGGTGACGAGAGCCCCCTTGACGACGTCCAGGACCATGACAGCGATGCCGTAGCGCGGGCCGATTTCACGCCAGACATTGGCGGCGCCCGGATTGCCCGTGCCCACCGTGCGAATCTTCACGCCCGCAACACGAGCCACCAGGTCGCCGAAGGAAAGGGAGCCCACTAGATACGCACCCAGGCTCCACAGAATCGCGAACCAGACATCGTTCATGTTGTTGTCCTAAGGTGGTTTTGGGAAGCCTTTTACGACTGGGCCCTTTGCGCGACGTCGCGTAGGGCAAGCTTGGCTGCTTGGATTGCCCTCTCGAGATCCTCCGGGGAGTGGGCCAGGGAGAGGAAGGCAGCCTCAAACTGGGAAGGCGCCAGGTACATTCCCTGCCTCAGCATGCTCCGGAAAAAGCGAGCGTACTGCTCCCTGTCCGATGTGTTGACCTCCTCCCAGGTCTGCACAGGGCCCGGGTGGAAGAAGGCGGTGAGCATGGAGCCCACGCGGTTGACGATGAGGGGCACTGCCGCCTCCCGGGCGGCGGCAGTCAGGCCCACCTCTACCCGCGCCCCCTTCTCCTCCAGGGCATCGTACACGCCGGGCGCCTGGAGGGCCTTGAGGGTCTCAATGCCCGCCGTGACGGCCAGGGGGTTGCCCGAAAGGGTTCCCGCCTGGTACATCGGCCCCAGGGGAGCCACCTGGGCCATGATTTCGCGGGAGCCGCCGTAGGCGCCCACAGGCAGCCCGCCGCCGATAACCTTGCCAAGACAGGTGATATCCGCGTGGACGCCGTACCGCTCCTGGGCGCCTCCATAGGCGATGCGAAAGCCGGTGATCACCTCGTCCAGGACCAGGAGGGCGCCGTGCTCCTGGGTGAGGCGGTGCAGCCCCTCAAGAAAGCCTGGCTTGGGAGGGACCACACCCATGTTGCCCGCCACGGGCTCCACGATGACCCCCGCGATGGCCTTCGGATAGGACTCAAACAGGCGCTCCACCGACGCCAGGTCGTTGTACTCGGCCACCAGGGTCTCCTGAACGTAGGCGTCGGGCACTCCGGCGCTGGTGGGAATGCCGTGGGTGGCCAGGCCCGATCCCGCCCGCACCAGCAGGGCGTCGGCGTGGCCGTGGTAGCACCCCGCGAACTTGACGAGCTTGGTGCGGCCCGTGAAGGCCCGGGCCAGGCGGACGGCGCTCATGGTGGCTTCGGTCCCTGAGCTCACCAGGCGCACCATCTCCATGGAAGGGAAGGCCTGGCGGACGAGGTGGGCCAGCTCCACCTCCAGCTCCGTGGGGGCACCGAAGCTGGTGCCGTCCCGAATGGCCTTTTGGAGGGCCTCCACCACCCGAGGGTGGGCGTGGCCCAGGATGAGGGGTCCCCAGGAGCCCACGAAGTCCACATACTCGTTGCCGTCGGCGTCCCAGATATGGGCGCCCTGGCCCCGGCGAATGAAAAGGGGGTAGTCCATGCCCACGCCCTTGAAGGAGCGGGCCGGGCTGTTGACCCCACCCGGGATTTGGGCTTGCGCCTCCTGGTAGAGACGCGCCGATTTGGCGGTGTTCATGCGATATCTATGTATCTATCCCAGAATTGGCTCCACCACCCCCGCCTGAAGGGGGCGGCACGATGCCCCCTCCTTCAGGCGGGGGTGAACAAAGGGCGCAGCGTGCAACACCCCTCCACCGGCTGCCTAGGGCCGAAAGCGTCGCGGCCCCAGGACCTCCTGGAGGGTCTGAGTCACCACCTCCTGGATGAACCGGAGCTCGGCGGCAGTGAAGGGGACAAGGCGCGGGCCGCCGCTATTGACCGTGGCCTGCTCGATGGCGCGGACCACGGTCTGCTGGATGGCGATGCCGGTCACACGTTGAGTCATGGGTGCCTCCTCTTTTCAAGAGTGTACGTGAGAAGTCATCAACATCATGGAGATCATTGGGACCAGCCTGCGGTTCACGGGGTCTATACCCAGGGCAAACTCCTCCACAGTGACCACCCCCAAAAGGGGCTCGGACCCCTCGTCCCCAAACACACACAAGGTCATCAGTTGCTGACCTTCGAAGCGCACGGGCGCCTGCGCCATGTCACGTTCCACAACGCATCCGTCGGCCAACTTGAATTGCCTTCGTACAACCGAGACGTGGCCCAAGCGGTGGAAGAGTGACCCGGGGACCCACGTGTACGACGCACCTGAATCCACCCAGGCCTCCAGGCGCTCCACCCGGGTCCCATCGCTATTGAGAACCTCCAGAGGGTATCGAAAGACCCCCAATCTCTACCCCTCTCCCCGTAGCCATCGCGCCGCCTCTTTGGCGTGGTAGGTGATGATCAGGTCGGCGCCCGCGCGTTTGATGGCCGTGAGGATCTCCAGGGTGGCACGACGTCCGTCCAGCCACCCCAGGCGCTCGGCAGCCTTCACCATAGCATACTCGCCGCTAACGTTGTAGGCGGCCAGGGGCTCGTCGAACTCCTGGCGGGCGCGGGCGATGACGTCCAGGTAGGCCAGGGCGGGCTTGACCATCACCATGTCGGCCCCCTCCTGGATGTCCAGCTCGATCTCCCGCAGGGCCTCCCGCACGTTGGCGGGGTCCATCTGGTAGCCCCGGCGGTCGCCCGTCTGGGGGGACGACTCGGCCGCCACGCGGAAGGGGCCGTAGAACCCAGAGGCGTACTTGGCGGCGTAGGCCAGGATGGGCGTGTCATCCAGGCCAGCCTCGTCCAGGGCCTCACGGACGGCGGCCACCTGGCCGTCCATCATGGCCGAAGGAGCCACCACATCGGCGCCCGCCTCCGCGTGGGAGAGAGCCGTGCGGGCCAGAAGCTCCACGCTGCGGTCGTTGTCCACCACCCCGTTGTCTAAGAGCACCCCACAGTGGGCGTGGTCGGTGTACTCGCAGAGGCAGACATCGGTGATGACCACCAGGTGGGGCGTCTCACGCTTGATGAGGCGGACGGCCTCCTGGACGATGCCCTTGCCAGCGTAGGCGCCGGAACCCTGAGGGTCTTTGGCCTCCGGGAGGCCAAAGAGGAGGACGGCAGGGATGCCCAGCCCTGCGATCTCCGTCACCTCTCGGGCCAGATGGTCCAGGGAGAGCTGCTCGAAGCCGGGCATGGGGGGAATCTCCTGTCGCACATTCCTCCCGTGGGTGACAAAGACGGGACAGATGAAGTCGCCCACCGACAGGTAGGTCTCCTGCACCAAGCGGCGCAGGGGCTCGGTCTTCCGCAGGCGGCGCAGGCGGAGGTCAGGGAACACGGACATGATGGCTCTCCTCTAAGCGCAGTCTAAGCAAGGGGTGAGAGTTCTTAGGGAAGGGCTTATGGGGAACCCTTTCTTGCAAGAAAGGGTTCCCCATACCTCTCCGAAAGAATCTACAGAACTCAATGCTTTGCTCAACCTGCTCCGGTGTGTTGGGGCTAAAGGACAGCGTCAGAGGAGCGGGCGAAGTGCTCCTTCAACGCAGCAACCAACCCTGGGATGGTGTGCTCCCGGGCTACCACGTCCACCCGGAGCCCAAGCTCTTGGGCAGTCTCGGCGGTGACGGGCCCGATGCAGGCGATGCAGGCGCCCTCCAAGAGACGCTTGTCTCCGTCCAGAAGGGCAAGCAGGTTGCGGACCGTGGAGGAGCTGGTGAAGGTGACGATGTCCACCTTGGGCCCATCAGAGAGAGTGTGCACGGCCTGCCGGCTCTCCTCGGGCGTGAGGGTGCGGTAGACGGGTATATCGTCCACCAACGCCCCTCTATCGCGCAACCCCTGGGGCAAGTCACGACCGGCCAGGTCGGCCCGGGACAGAAGCACACGGCGACCTTGCAGGTCGATGCCCTGGAAGGCCTCCACGATCTTCGACGAGAGGTACTCCTTGGGCGCCAGGTCCGGCCGGACCGTCTCGGCCTCCAGCGCATGGGCCGTGGCAGGGCCGATGGCCGCCACCTGCACCGATGCCAGCGCATGGGCGTCCTTTCCCAGGTGTCGGAGACGCTCAAAGAAGAACCGCACGCCGTTGACGCTGGTGAACACCACCCACTGGTAGTCAGCCAGACGCTCCAGGGCTCCATCCAGGGCGGTGAAGCTCTCCGAAGACAGGGCCTCGATGGTGGGAAGCTCTACCGGCAGGGCCCCCTCCTGCTCCAGCAGGCGAGACAAGGCGCTGGCCTGGACGCGTGAGCGTGTCACCAGGACCCGCTTGCCGAAGAGGGGGCGGTTGTCAAACCAGCGGAGGTGATCCCGCAGGGAGACCACCTCTCCAATGACCGCGATCACCGGGGGAGCGAGGCCTACGTCGCGCCCCTGCTCCAGGATGGTCGCCAGGGTGCCGGTGACCGTCTGCTGGTAGGGCTCGGTCCCCCAGCGGATGAGGGCCACAGGCGTTCCAGGGCTGCGCCCCTTGGCTAGGAGAACCTCCACGATGCCGGGCAAGGCCTCCCACCCCATGAGGACGACCAGGGTGCCGCGACTGGAGGCCAGGTGCTCCCAGTCCACGAAGGTCTCCTCCTTGCCAGGGTCCTCCGAGCCGCTCACGACAATAAACGAGGAGGCAACCTGCCGGTACGTCAGGGGAATGCCCGCATAGGCCGGCACGGCGATGGCCGACGTAACGCCGGGCACCACCTCGAAGGGGACGCCCGCCCGGGCCAAGACCATGGCCTCCTCGCCTCCGCGCCCAAAGACAAAGGGGTCGCCCCCCTTCAGACGCACCACCTGCTTGCCCTGGGCGGCCAGCTCCACCAGGAGGGCGTTGATATCCTCCTGGGACATGCGGCGCTCCCCTCGGGCCTTGCCCACGTCGATGAGCTGGGCGCCTTCAACGGCGTGCCGCAGGATGCGGGGGTCCACCAGGCGATCGTAGACAACGACGTCGGCCCCTTGAAGGCACCGCAGCCCTTTGAGGGTCAGGAGCTCGGGGTCGCCAGGCCCGGCGCCCACCAGGTACACCTTTCCTGCCATGCCTACGTCTCCACCAGGTCGCGAGCGCCCGCGGAGAGGAGCCGCTCGGCCAGCTCTACGCCCAGCTCCTCGGCGCGCGCAGGATCTCCCTGGATGTCGGTAGTGAAGCAGCGCTCTCCATCGGTGTCCGAGATGAGTCCGACAAGCTTGAGCCCCTCGGCGGTCACCTCGCCGTAGGCGGCAAAGGGCACGCGACATCCAGCCCCCAGGCGGGCCATAAAGGCCCGTTCCGCCGTGACGGCCACTGCCGTGGGCTGGTGGTTTACGGGCCCCACCACCCACTGGGCCCACTCGTCGGCGGCGCGCGTCTCCACCGCCAAGGCCCCCTGGCCAGGCGGCGGAATGATCTCCCGAGGCGAGAAGAACTGGCTCACCTGGTCCAGCAGACCCAGGCGAGCCACCCCCGCCGCCGCCACCACGGCTGCATCGTACTGGCCCTCGCTCACCTTGCGTAGGCGGGTGTCCACGTTGCCGCGAATCAGGACGATCTCCACGTCTCGCCGGAGGGCTTTAACCTGGCACGCCCGACGGGGGCTGCTGGTGCCAATACGCGCCCCCGAAGGCAACCGCGCAAGGGGGAGGCCGGCCCGACTCACCAGGACGTCCCGAGGATCCAGCCTTTTTCCTATGGCGGCGATGCTGAACTGGGGGGGTGTCTCGGAAGGAAGATCCTTGAGGCTATGGACCACCATGTCCACCTTCTTATCCAGGAGGGCATACTCCAGCTCTTTAACAAACATGCCTCGGTCAAAGGAGCTGAGGGGGTCTTCGCGGCGGACGTCAGGACTGGTTCTAATGGTGACGACCTGGAACTCCAGGTCCGGGTGAGCGGCGCGCAGCTCCTTGAACACCTCCTCGGTCTGGACGAGGGCGAGGGCGCTGCCTCTGGTCCCCACCACCAAGCGGTTGCGCCGTTTCACCGCTGCTCCTCCTGGTCCAGACGAAAGAGGGCCCTGAGGGTGCGGACGTTGTCCTCCGTGGCCCCGTTGCGGAGCGACGCAATGGCGGGGTGCAGCAGCTTCTTCACAATGGCTTTGGTCATGGCGTCCAGGCGCTGCTGCTCCTCCTCTGAAAAGTGATTCAGCCGCCTCAGGGTCTTGCGCAGCTCCTGCAGGCGGATCCGCTCCGCCTGCTCCCGCAAGGCCGCCACCGTGGGCACCGCCTGCCGGCCATCCCACCACTGGGAGAAGCGCTGGACCTCCTGGTCCACAATGGTCTCGACCCGTTGGGCCTCCTCCTCCCGCTGGCGACGGTTCCCCTCGGACACCGCCTCGAGGTCGTCGATGTCTCGAAGCACCACCCCGGGCAGGTCAGCCACGGCGGGGTCAATGTCTCGGGGCACGGCTATGTCCACAAGGAAGAGGGGCGCCGAGCGACGCTCCGTGATGCGCCGCAGGGTGTCCGCCGTCAAGATGTACCCAGGCGCCTCGGTGGTGCTGACCACCACGTCGGACCGCTCCAGGAGGGATTCCAACTCCTCCAAAGGAACGGCGGTCCCGCCCAGCTCGGCGGCCAGCTCCACCGCCCGCTGGTAGGTGCGATTGGTCATGGTGAGAGACCCGGCGCCCGCAGCAGTCAGGGCTCGCGCCGCCAGTCGGCCCGCCTCACCCAGGCCAATGACCAGAACATCTTTCCCACGCAGGTCCCCCAGGGCTCGGCGGGCCAGCTCCACGCAGGCAGCGCTCACCGAGAGGGCGTTGCGGCTGATGCCCGTCTCCCGCCTGGCCCGCTTTCCCACCCGCAGGGCGTGATGGAAGACGTGGGAGATGACGCCGCGAGCTGCCCTCTGGGCTACCGCCGCGCCGTAGGCATCTCGCGCCTGCCCCAGGATCTCGGTTTCGCCCAGGATCAGGGAGTCCAGCCCACAGACCACCCGGAACAGGTGGCGAGCGGCCTCCAGGTGCTCCAGAATATAGAGGTGCGAGGAGACCTCTTCCAGATTACGGCCCAGCTGCGCGAAGAACTGCTCCACCTGGGACCGACCCTGAGCAGCAGAGGAGGCCAGGGTGTACACCTCCATGCGGTTGCAGGTGCTCAGCACCACCCCTTGATTGGCAGCGGTCTTCAACGCATCCAGGGCCCAAGGCAGCTCGCTGCGGCTAAAGGCAAACTGCTCTCGGACCTCCAGAGGAGCGGTGCGATGGTTGAGACCAACGACCACCAGGTGCACTAGGGAAGCCTCCCGCCTGGTACAGGTTCGCCTCTCTCCAACAGCATGGCCATAAGCCGCTCCTGGGCCTCCGCATGGCGGCCCCCCTGGTAGAGGCGCAGAAGGTCATCGGTGAGGCACTCCTGCCAGCGGTCCGGCTTCACGCGGACCCCACGGGGCCTGAGCTCCAGGCGGGCCCAGGCGAGGAGGGGAGCAGCGTCGGCCCACTGGATCTCAGGGCATTGGGCCAGCTCCTCCTTTAGCTTGCGGGCCAGGGCAGGGCTGGCGCCGCCGGTGGATATGGCCACGATGACCTCGCCTCGGCGCACAACGGAGGGAGCAATGAACCGCCCCAACTGCGGGTTGTCCACCACGTTGACCAGGACGTTCTCTGACTGCGCCTCTTGGGCCACCCGGCGGTTCACAGCGGCGTCACTGATGGCGGCGATGGCGAGGAAGGCCCCCCTCAAGTCGCCCACCCGGTAGGGGCGCGCCTCCCAGACAAGAGCGCCTTCGCCAGCCAGGCGCTGGAGGCCTGCCGTGATCTCGGGGCTGACGACCTTCACCTTGGCCTGGCTTTCCAACAGCAGGCCCACCTTGCGCTCGGCGACCTCACCCCCGCCTATGACCACACAGAGGCGGCCCAGGAGGCGCAGGTAGACCGGGTAGTACCGGGTGTCAGCGGGCCCATCGTGGCTTCCATTTCCACTGTCCTCCGAAGCGAGCACGCCATCTTCCAAGGGCTCTGCATCGGCCACCCCTTCTGACGGGGGTATCGGCATCCCCCCGTTCACGAGGGAGGCCATCAGGCTTTCCCACGCCTGTTGCCGCTCTCCCCGCTGGTAGAGGTCCAGAAGACCATCGCTCAGGGCGGCCTGCCACCGCTCCCCAGACACCCTGACCCCTCTGCGCTTGAGCTCCAGACGGGCCTGGGCCATCGGCAGCGCAAGGTCGGCCCACTGGAGGGCCCGGGACCGGGTCAGGCCCTCTCTAAGCTTGCGGGCCAGGGCCGGGCTTGCGCCCCCGGTGGAGATGGCCAGGGTGACCTCACCCCGTCGCACGATGGCCGCGGCGATCCAGATGCACAGATGCGTCGTGTCCACCACGTTGAGGAGGACGTTGTTATCGAGGGCCTCCTGGAGAAGCCGGACCTTGAGGGGCGTGTCACCGGTCTCGACGACGGCGAGGAAGGCCCCCTTCAAGTCGCCAACTCTATAGGGACGCCGCTCCCAAAGGAGGGCGCCCCCTCGGGCCATGTCCAGGATCGCCACAGTCACGCCAGAGTTGATGACGGTGACCTGGGCGCCCCGCTCCAGTAGGGCCTCAGCCTTGGTCTCCTCCTCATGGCCGCCGCCCAGGATCACGCACCGGCGGCCTCGCACGTCGAGAAACAGTGGATAGAAGGTGTTCGGCACGCTGCCCCCGTTGGCTTCCCCAGGTGATGAAAAACCCTTTCGACCATCCCCCTGGCCCCCTTCCTGGAAGGAAGGGGGTGGAAGTTATGTCTGGGGTATCCCCCAGACCCCCACCCCTTCGGCCTTGCTCAGGGCAGGCTCCGGGGCTTCGCCCCTCTGGACTCCTCGTTTACCGCATTTCCCCGCACCCTGCTAAGGGTTACACGAAATACCGGACGCGCGTCTTCTTGTACTCGCGAGTGCTGTAGAGGACGCGGTGGTCGGTGATGCCCGTCAGTCGGGAAATGTCCTCGGCCACCTCCTCGCACTTCTCCTTGGTGGTAGCGTGGATCATGGTGAAGTGGGTGTAGGGCCAGTCGGGGAAGGTGGGGCGCTGGTAACAGTGGGTGACCCACGGCGAGGTGGCCATGAGATCACCCACCTCCTGGGCCCGCTCCTCAGGGACCCGCCAAACCACCATGGCGTTGGCCATAAAGCCGGCGCTGCGGTGGTAGAGGATGGCGCTGTAGCGGCGCATGATGCCCCGCTGTTGGAACTCCCCGACCAGGCGGAAAAGGTCCTCCTCAACTAGGCCCAGACGCTGGGCTATGGGCAGGAAGGGGCGAGGCTCCAGGGGCAGGTCCTCCTGGAGCTCGCGAATCACCACCTTGTCAAACTCGCTGAGAGGAACGGTTCGCTTCCACGCATCAGTGTCCTGTCCGTTGGCGGAGGGGACGGGGGCGTCCGGCCGGAAGTAGTCGTAGGAGGCGCCCTCCTCGGCTATCATGTCAAAGTTGACGCCGATCTTGAAGAAGCGGATGGTAGGCATCAGGCGGTAGGCCTCGGCCTGGGTCTCCTGGGCCATCCGCTGCACCGTCTCCTCCAGACTCTCCTCCGGTGGTACCGCCAGGGTGAACCACAGGTTGTAGTAGGAGCCCTCCCGCGCATAGTTGTGGCTGACCCCAGGGTGCTGGTTGATGTGGAGCGCACCTTTCTGGAGCTTTCCCCTCGCGTAGGCAAAGGCCGCCAGAGTGGTCTTATACCCCAGGCGGCGAGTGTCAAAGATGGCGCTGATCTGTCGCACCACGTTGCGCTTCCTCAAGCGGGCCAGGCGTTCCATGACCTCCGTCTCGGGGATGCCCAACTCCTCCCCAAGGGCCTGATAGGGTAGGGGCGCCAGGGGAAAGGACGATTGCACCAGGTTGAGCAACGTCCGGTCCAGGAGGTCCATCTTCCGCGTGGTCGTTGCCACAGCCCCTCCTTCACGCAATGTCATGTAACCTTGGTAACTCAGCACTTCGTCACAGAAACGACTAAACAGCTCCCTACCGTCCGCTCATCCTGAGCTTGTCGAAGGACGAGCAGGGCACCTTGTAGGCTTTGTATGGCTAACAACGTGACTAAGCCCTAAGTTAGGCGGCCCGCTACGACTCTCCCCCAAGCCGCTGTCGAAGCTGGCGGAGCTCGACCAGCACAGGCCAGTCGGAGAAGGCCAGGATAGTCATCATGAGAAGATTTACCCCCGGGATTAAGGCCAGGAGCCCTATCCATCCCCCATACCCGGCCTTTTCAAAGATACGATACCACGAGAGGCTCAGTAAGAAGACGGCCGCTAGGGCAAGGTAAAGTGGCAAGTAAAACCCCCTCTTTCTTAATGGAACTTCACGGCGTCACAGCCTCGGCATTCTCCTTGTAGCCGGTGATCATGGCCACCAGCACGGCGTCCAAGAGCGTCGAGGCCTGCCTCCAAAGGCGTGTCCCCTCCCAGGGAGGGCGCCCCTGATGGTCCCGGTCCTGCGCCACGGCATCCAGGTAGGAGTTACGGAAGAAGAGGTAGCCCTGGATGGCCTCTTCCAGGGGCACCCCGCGTTGGGCCAACTCCCTGCCGTACTCTTCACCCAGCGAACGGACCTCAGCCATGAGCTCCGGCCTGGAACGAGGCTGCGCGGCGCGGCGTGTACCCAACTCAAGCAGACGCCGACCGAAGAGCCGTAGGCGCTCCCTTCCCTCCTCGTCCAGCTTGGCCTGCCAGGGGAAGGCCTCGGGACCTGAACGGTGAAGACGGCGGCGGATCTTCTGCAGAGCGCTGCTGCTCCCTGCTTGGAGGTTGCCGTCCCGACGAGGGAAGGCTGGCCCCTCCACCAACCGGGCCAGGTCATCTCGGGAGAAGCGCCGGTGCCCACCCGGGGTCCGGAAGGAGCGAATGAGCCCTCGGTCCCCCCACTGGCGAAGGGTGGCCTTGTTCATCCCAAGCAGAAGACTGGCTGCGCCCAGGGAGACCCACTGGCCGTTCTCTTTTGCTTCTACTGGCGTCGCCGACGTAGCGGCTCCGTTATCACTATAGGGATGCATTGCCGTACTGGTCATAATCTACATAAATCTGTAGAAGTCTCTTCCCTTGAAGGCTTGCTGGCAGAGTACCATACCTATATATGACTGTCAACGCAAACCAGGGCACGCCCTGCCCTTGTTCCTCACCTATCGCCTTGATATACTGGGCCTGAACCTAGGGGGTCTAGCGAGTCATAATGCAGTACGAACAGGTCATTGGCCTGGAGGTGCACGCCCAGCTCCTCACCAGGAGCAAGATGTTCTGCTCTTGCAGCGCCAACTACTTCGACGCGCCCCCCAACACCCTGGTGTGCCCCGTCTGCCTGGGTATGCCAGGCGTGCTGCCCGTCATCAACCGAAGGGCCGTGGAGTTCACCATCATGACGGGGCTGGCCCTCCACTGCACCATCGCCCGTGAGACCAAGTTCGACCGCAAGAACTACCCCTACCCGGACCTGATGAAGGGGTACCAGATCTCCCAGTTCGACCAGCCCATCTCCAGCAACGGATGGCTGAGCATTCAGGCGAACGGCGTCGAAAAGCGCGCCGGCATCACCCGTGTGCACCTGGAGGAGGACGTGGCCAAGCTGTCCCACCACCATCCTTCCGATGAGGAGAGCTACTCCCTCCTCGACGTGAACCGGGCGGGGGTGCCCCTCATGGAGGTGGTTGGTGAGCCCGACCTGCGCTCACCGGAGGAGGCCCGCCAGTACCTGACGCGCCTGCGCAGCATCCTCCAGTACCTGGGGGTCTCCACAGGGAACATGCAGGACGGCAGCTTCCGCTGCGACGCCAACATCAGCGTCCGCCCCCAGGGAGAGACGCGCCTGGGCCCCAAGGTGGAGGTGAAGAACATGAACAGCTTCCGCGCCGTCTACCGGGCCCTGGAGTACGAGTTCGTGCGACAGGTGGAGGTGGTCTCCCAGGGAGGCGCCATCCCCCAGGAGACACGGGGGTGGGTGGAGGAGCGGGGGGTGACGGTGAGCCAGCGGAGCAAGGAGCACGCCCACGACTACCGGTACTTCCCCGAGCCGGACCTGCCGCCGCTTCTCATCGCGCCCGCATGGGTGGAGGAGATCCGATCTCGACTGCCGGAGCTGGCCGAGGCGCGACAGAACCGCCTGGTAGGGGAGTACGGCCTCCCGCTTTACGACGCGAGCCTCCTCACCGCCTCCAAGGGCACGGCGGACTTCTTTGAGCAGGCAGTCCACGCGCGCCCTCTCAAGGGGGAGACCCTGGGCGCTCGGGCCAAGGCCATGAGCAACTGGATGCTGGGAGAGATGGCCCGCCTCCTCCACGCGGAGGACCGGGAGATCTCCGACGTGTCTTTGACCCCCCAGGCCCTGGCCGATCTGCAGGACATGGTGGACAAGGGAAGCCTAAGCATCTCCATGGCCAAGGCCGCCTTTGAAGAGATGTTCCTCACGGGCAAGGCCCCCGAGGCCATCGTCCATGAGCGCGGGCTCGTCCAGGTGAGCGACGCCGACACCCTGGGGCCCCTGGTGGAGGAGGTGCTGGCTGGCAACCCTCAGGCCGTTAAGGACTACCAGAGGGGCAAGGAGACGGCCGTCAAGTTCCTGTTGGGCCAGGTGATGAAGCGCAGCCAGGGCAAAGCCAACCCCAGCCTCACCCAGGAGCTTCTGTCGGCCCGACTCAAGACTATGAAGGAGTAGACAAAGAGCCCATGGCGGTTTTCCTCAACATTTCCCAAATCCTGGTGTCCGTTCTGTTGGTCGCGGCCATCCTCCTCCAAGTGAAGGGCCAAGGGTCGGGCCTCTTTGGCAGCGCGCAGAGCACTTTCCGCGTCCGACGAGGCCTGGAGCAAACCCTTTTCCAGTTCACCATCGTCCTGGCGGTGGTCTTCATCCTCATCTCTCTTGCCAGCGTGTGGGTCACGAGGGTGTCCGTCTGAGGCTCCATGCCAGCGCCTGTCATCGCCCTCCTGACGGACTTCGGCACGGCCGACGCCTACGTGGCCTCCATGAAGGGGGTCATCCTGGGCATCTGCCCTGACGCCGCCATCGTAGACGTCACCCATGAGATTGCCCCCCAGAACGTGCCCCAGGCCGCCTTTGTCCTGCACACGGCGTACCGCTACTTCCCCAAGGACACCATCTTCGTGGGTGTGGTTGACCCTGGGGTAGGCACCCAGCGGCGGGCGCTGGCAATGCAGGCTCGTGATCACCGCTTTGTCGCACCCGACAACGGGCTGCTGACCTACCTGGCCCGCGAGCACCTTCCCCACGAGGCCTCACAAACAAAGCTCTTCGCGCCGCACCAGGTTCCGCTGCCTCCAGGGTGGAAGGCCGTGGCCCTGAACCGCTCGGCGTACTGGCGGCAGCCGGTGAGCGCCACCTTTCACGGGAGGGACGTGTTTGCGCCGGTGGCCGCCCACCTAGCCCAAGGCGTGCCGCTAGAGGAGATTGGAGAGCCAGCGACGACGCTGACGGTGCTGAACGTACCCCAGCCTGTGAGGGGGGTAGGGGAGACACTGAAGGGCATCGTGCTGCACGTGGACCGATTCGGCAACCTGGCGACGAACATTCCGGGCGAGACGGTGCAGGGGCAGTCCCTTCGTGTGCAGATCGACAAGGCCACCATCGAGGGCCTGAGCGCTACCTACGGCGAGGGTAGGGGGCTGGTGGCCCTGGTGGGCAGCCACGGCTACCTGGAGATCGCCCTGGTGGGTGGGAGCGCGGCAAAGGCGCTGGGGGTAGGGGTGGGGGAGGGGGTGGAGGTGGAGGGAAAGTGAGTACACCCTAGCCCGCTCCCGTCGAAGGAGAGGGGGTCTGCACTGAACGGCCCCCTTGTTGTGGGTGCCGGGCACACCTTGCTTTGCCCTTTACCTAAGCGTTGGCCCTAGACCACCCACCGTAGCGTGGGTCCAGGGCTGAGCCCTGGTGGGTGCAGGGCACGCCCTCCCTTCACACGCCCAGCTTGCCGGGGTTCATGATGTTGTGGGGGTCCAGAGCGGCCTTGATCTCACGCACCGCCTTCATCCCCACGCCAAGCTCCCGCTCCATCAGGTGCCCCAGCTTCAGCCCCACACCGTGGCAGTACTCCAGGGTGCCCCCCATGTCCTGGGCCAGCGACAGGACCTCGTCCACCACCCGGGCCATCACCTCCCAGGAGGCGTCGGCTGAGCCCGACGGCTCGGCGATGAGGAGGGAGAAGAGCTCGGGGCGGCCCCAGATGGCCCACTCGCGCACGGGCACGCTATACCGGTCGAGAAGCTGCGAGCACCTGCGGCGGTACTCCAGGACCTTGGAGGGCGGCAGGGCCACGTGGAGGTACTCCATGGGCCAGCGCCGCCACGCCCGCGCTGCCGATGGCCGGCCTAGCACCTCTCGCTGATACCGCTCCGCCGAGGCGTGCCGCGTCTGCCAGAACTCCTGGGCTTTCTCCTGCCCCAGGTCTCGCGCGCCGTGGCGACGACAGATGTCCAGCCCCCGATGCTCTGCGGCCTCCACCTCCTCCCGGAACCCATCGAAACCGAGGTAGAGGACGACCTCCCGTTCGCCCTCGGCGGGCAGGTCCTCGTCGAAGTCCACCATCGAGGGGCGCAGGTCCAGGGCGTACATCTCCATGACGGCGGTGAAGCCAGCCTCAAAGGAGTCGAAGGCCAGGGCGTGAAGGGCACGCCGCTCGGGCTGGGGGAAGACCCGAAGGGTGGCCCGGGTGATGACGCCAAAGATACCCTCGGCGCCGATGAACAGGTGGCTCAAGCCGGGGCCCGGGGAGGGTTTCGAGACGCCCTTGGTCTCCAGGACGTCCCCCTGGGGCAGCACCACCTGGAGGCCCAACACCTGCTCGCCCATGGGGCCGTAGCGGCCCGCCAGGTAGCCCACGCCGTTGGTGGAGATGGCCCCACCCACGGTGGCGATGGGCTGGCTCCAGGGGTCGTGGCCTAGCATGAGCCCCTCACGGCCCAGGGCTTGGTCCAGGTCGCCCAGCAGCAGGCCCGCGCCCACGGTGGCCGTCCTACTGGCGGCGTCTATCTCCCAGACGCGGTTGAGGCCCCGCAGGTCCAGGGTGATGCCGCCGCGCACGGGCACCACGCCGCCCATGACCCCCGTGCCCCCGCCGAAGGGCACCACGGGAACTCCCGCTTCATTGGCGAGGCGCACGACCTGGGCCACCTCCTCCACCGACTCCGCGTGCACCACCGCGTCGGCGGTGCTCTCCAGGAGGCGAGCAGCATGGAAGGCGCGGTAGTTCCCCAGGGCGTCCAGGGAGAACCGTTGGCGCTCCTCAGGCGCAGTGCTGACCTTGGCTTTGCCCAGAAGGCGGATCAACTCGGCGATGAGGCCCTTGTCCATAGACGGTTTCCTTGGCTGCATTGCGGTATGTCTTGGGAGGGTGCTCGGAGAAGCTTGGGGCAAAACCTAGCGCTTCTGCTTTGCCACCTCCACCGCTTGCTCCAGACGTGCCCGATCATACCCCAGTCCTACCGCTCGCTCGATGTCTTGCCGGGCCTCTGCAACCTTGCCCACAAAGGCGTAGGCCACGGCCCGGTTGCCATAGGCTAGAGCATACTTCAGGTCGAGGCTTAGGGCCTTGTCGTAGTCTTGGATGGCCCGCTCGAACTGGCCCTGGCTATCATAGGCTGCGCCCCGATTGCTATAGGCTACAGCATACTTCGGGTCCAGGCCTATGGCCTTGTCGAGGTCTTGGATGGCCCGCTCGTACTGCGCCAGGTTACGATAGGCTTCGCCTCGGTTGCTATAGGCTTCAGCGTAGTCTGGCTTCAGGCGGATGGCCTCGTCATATTCAGCTATTGCCTCTCCGAAGAGCCCCTGGCCCTCAAGTTGGAACCCCGTGTTGTTATGCTCCACGGCCCCGCGTGAGCCACCACAGGCTGAGATAGCCAGAACGAGGAACAACATCACCAGCCAGCGGGATCTTCCCATCCAAGCCCCTTTCAACTTCAACCATCCCCCTTGCCCCCTTCCTTCCAGGAAGGGGGAGGTTTTAGCTATGGGGGACACCCCCATACCCCCGGCGGGGGCTTCGCCCCCTGCACCCCCAAATGACGCCCTAATAGCCTGACGAGTCACCAGCCACCAACCCTTGTGGCCGAAGAACAGGAAGGGTGAGGGTTCGGGGAGGGGGCCATACGAATCAGGGAACGCGGCTGCGCCACTTGGTTCCCTCGGGGGTGTCCTCCAAGTCAATGCCCAGCTCTTTGAGGCGGTCACGGATACGGTCACCCAGGGCGAACTGGCGGGCGGCGCGCAGCTCTTCACGCACCTGGACCAGCAGATCAATCAAGGGGCGGGAGGCCGTCACGCGGGCCTCGACCTCGCCATGAAGGGTGAGGCCCAACACACCGGCCAGATCCAGAAGGGCGCCCCGCGCCGGCTCCACGTCCAGCCCCTCCTCCCTCCCACGGTTGATCTCCCGCGCCAGGTCAAAGAGCACCCCCAGGGCCTGGGGGGTGTTGAAGTCGTCGTCCATGGCCGTGAGGAACCGCTCGCGGAAGGGCAGGGGGTCCAGGGCGGCGCCCGTGGCTGCGGGCGCGGGTTCGGCGGCGCGGCGAAGGCGCTCCAACGCCCGCTCCTGGGCGGCCAGGCCCCCCTCGCTGTAGGCCAGGGGGCTTCGGTAGTGGGAGGAGAGGAAGAAGAGGCGAATGGCGTCGGCGGAGTAGCTATCCAGAGCTTGACGAACGGTGATGAGGTTCCCCAGGGACTTGCTCATCTTCTCCTCGCCCATTTGGAGAAGGCCGTTGTGGACCCAGAAGCTGGCTGACGGCTTGACGCCGGTGTAGGCCTCGGTCTGGGCGATCTCGTTCTCGTGGTGGGGGAAGATGAGGTCCCGCCCGCCGCCGTGGAGGTCCACCGTCTCGCCAAGGTAGCCCAGGCACATAGCGCTGCACTCGATGTGCCACCCAGGCCTGCCGGGGCCCCAGGGGCTGTCCCAGAAGGGCTCTCCAGGCTTGGCGCCCTTCCACAGGGCGAAGTCCATAGGGCGCTCCTTGGAGGAGGTGCGCTCCACCCGGGCAACGGTGTCGAGGCCCTCCTGGGAGCGGTGGCTCAGCTTGCCGTAGTCCTCAGTCCGCTCCACCCGAAAGTACACATCGCCGTCGGCGCTGTAGGCGTAGCCCTTGTCCACGAGCACCTGGATGATCTGAAGGATGCGGGGAATCTCCTGGGTGGGGCGAGGGTAGGCGTGGGCGCGCCGCACGTTCAGCTCCTCCATCTCCTGGAGGTACTGCTGGATGTAACGCTCGGCGATCTCCCCCGTGGAGACCCCCTCACGCTGGGCGCGCTGGATGATCTTGTCGTCAATGTCGGTGAAGTTCTGGACGTAGCGCACCCGAAAGCCACGGAACTCCAGGTACCGGCGAATGACGTCGAAGACAATGGCGCTCAAGGCGTGGCCCAGGTGGGACGCATCGTAGGGGGTGATGCCGCAGGCGTACATCTTCAGCTCGGCCCCGGAGTCCACAAGGGGCTTCTTCTCGCCCGTCAGGGTATCAAAAACCCGCATCGTTGAACTCCTCAAGGGTGGCCACCGCCTGGGCCGCGATGCCCTCGCCCCTGCCGATAAAGCCCAGCCCGTTGGTGGTGGTGGCCTTGACGCTGACTCGATCCAGGGGAAGCCGCAGGGTCTCCGCCAGGCGCTCTCGCATCGTTGGAATGAAGGGGCTCAGGAGCGGACGCTCGGCGACTATTGTAGCATCCACCCCTGTGACCCGCCAACGACGGGCCTCCAGGAGCCCACGGGTTTCGTCAAGGAGCCAGAGGCTGGAGATGCCACGATAGCGAGGGTCGGAGGAGGGGAAGTGCTGGCCGATGTCTCCCAGAGCCGCCGCGCCCAGGAGGCCGTCAACGATGGCGTGGATGAGGGCGTCGCCATCGCTGTGGCCCAAGAGCCCCTGGGGGTAGGGGACGGTCACACCACCCAGGACCAGGGGACGGCCCGGGACCAGGGGGTGGACGTCGTAGCCGATGCCAACGCGCATCACGACGGCCTGCGGGTGGAAGTCCGAGCCTCGGGTTGGGCTCCGGCACGGGCCAGGAGGGCTTCCGCCAGGGCCATGTCCTCGGGAGTGGTGACCTTGATGTTGGCGTAGGAGCCGGGGAAGGCCTTCATACGGTGGCCTAGCATCGCCACCATGGCCGCGTCATCGGTCACCGTGGCGGTGACGGCCCGATGGGCCGCCAGAAGCAGCTCACTCCGGAACACCTGGGGGGTCTGCGCCAGCCCCAGGCGCTCTCGTGGTAGGGTGCGCGTGACGAAGCCGAGGTCGTCCACCTCTTTGACGGTGTCTTTGGGCACAACCACAGGGACCGCGGCGCCCGTCTCCCGGGATGCCTCCAGGCCCTGCCACAAGAGGTCCTCGTTCAGGCAGGGGCGGGCGCCGTCGTGGACGACAACCCACTCCACAGGGAGCAGGTGCTCCAGGCCGATCCTGACGGAATCCTGGCGGCGGTCGCCTCCGACACACACGGTTCGCACCTTGCCCCATCCATACTGGTCCAGGAGGGCGTGGCCTTGGGCCAGGTGATCATCGCTGAGCACCAAGACGATGGCGTGAACGAGGGGCGAAGTCTGGAGGACGTGCAGGGAATGAAAGAGAAGAGGCTTGCCCAACAGGGGGGTGAAGAGCTTATCGAGGCCCTCCATCCGGCGGCCTTGGCCCGCCGCCAGAAGGATGGCGCCCACCTGCTCCTGGGCCGACGGAGGGGTCACCGC
Source organism: Dehalococcoidia bacterium (assembly GCA_009692865.1). Taxonomy (GTDB): domain Bacteria; phylum Chloroflexota; class Dehalococcoidia; order Lucifugimonadales; genus SHYH01. Next base: position 4,819 of record SHYH01000010.1, on the reverse strand, counting down.
CCGTTCCTCGTCCCCTCCTTGGGCTGGGCAAAGATGATGCGCCCCGCGGCCGTCTGAAGCACGCGGGTGATGTTCACGTCCACATGGCTATTGAGGTACCGCTTGCCGCCCTCCACCACCACCATGGTCCCGTCGTCCAGAAAGCCCACGCCCTGACCGGGCTCTCGGCCCTCCTGGATGACCTGCACCATCATGCCCTCACCGGGGATCACCACGGGTTTGAGGGAGTTAGCCAGCTCGTTGATGTTCAGGGCCTTGACGCCCTGCAGCTCGGCCACCCGGTTCAGGTTGAAGTCCGTGGTGACGATGGGGGCGTTGAGGGACTTGGCGAGGCTCACCAGCTTGCTGTCCACCTCCATCCCATCCCGCATGTCCACGTCCAACACCTGGATGGGGACGAGGCTCTCCTTCCGAAGCTTGTTGAGCATCTCCAGGCCCCTGCGGCCACGATTGCGCCGGAGAGCATCGTTGGAGTCAGCGACGTGGCGAAGCTCGTCCAAAACGAAGCGCGGGATGATCATGGTGCCCCGCAGGAACCCTGTCTGGCTAATGTCGGCAATCCTGCCATCTATGATGGCGCTGGTATCGAGCACGATCATCTGATCCCGGCCCGATCCCGCATCGGGAGCAGGCAAGCGGGTCTCAGGGAAAAGCCCCCGAATCTCCTCCTCCTTGGACACGCCCAGGGCAGCGCCGAACACCGCAAGCAGTATGGTGATGGCGAGGGGGACCAGGGTCCCATAGAGGCCTGGCAGCCGCGCCAGGGGAATGGACACCAGCGCTCCTGCCAGGAGGCCGAGCAGAAGCCCGCCAATGAGCACCAGCAGGGAGGGAAGGGGAAGGCTTACCAGATACTGCCAGCCCCTCCACAAAGGGCGGACCGAGACGTAGGGAGCCACCAGGAACCCCAGGAAGAGGCCGACGCCAGCCAGCCCGATGCTCAGCCAAGGTCCAGGGAAGGCTTCGGGTTTCACCAGGGTGCTGGCCAGCCAGCCCCCCACAGCCAACACCAAGCCGCCCACTACCCGAGAGGCCCAATCGACTCTTACGTCATTCCCCACCACCGCTTTACCTCACTCTCGTTAACCAGCCCCAAGAGTTGAGGAGTGCGTTAGCTTTTGCTGCTTCCAACCAGTCACACCGCACGCTCACCCCTTGATGGACAGTACCCCTTCCTATGAAGATACCATATTCCGTCGCCGAGTGTCAAAATAAGGACGGCATCCAATTATTTCGATTATGGCGCGGCGGGGCATCAGCTGCCCCCTCACCCTCTTCCCCGACATGTCGGGGGGGTGTTTTAGACATGGGGGACACCCCCATACCCATATCAGCAGGGCGTGCCACCAATCCGTGATGCCGAATATGGCACAAGTCGAGTGTCTTCGACCTCGATGCGGGGATACGGAGCCTACGGCCTGCACCGACGCTTCCCGGTGCTGGCTATCGTCAGCGTGGGTGTGGGCGAGCCCCCTCCCCTTTTCAGCATCCTATCAGGAGGTAGGCGTCGCGGGGTGCCGGGATCTCCGGGCGGGAAGGGCACGGGGGCGAAGCTCCAGCTCCTGCACCAGCCCTTGCAGCTTGGATTCCATCTCGTCCATCCGGCCCAAGAGGCGAAGGATGACCTCCACCCCTGCCAGGTTCACCCCCAGATCGTTGGTTAGGCTTTTGATGAGGCGTATGCGCCTGACGTCCCGGGGCGAATAGAGGCGCAGGTTACCCTTGGAGCGTGAGGGCCCGACGAGGCCTGCCCGTTCGTAGTAGCGCAGGGTCTGGGTGTGGACCCCCACCAGCTTGGCCGCCACGCTGATGACGTAGCAAGGTTCGTCGTCCAGCTCGTTCCCCACCATGCCGTTCACCCTCGCTAGGGCCGGAGCGCCTTCAGACGACGCACCAGATCCGCCTCATCTACGGTCAACCCCTGGGGAAGATCCACCTTGACCGTCACCAGCAGGTCACCCTTGCCATCGGGTTGGCCCAACACGGGCATCCCCTGGCCCGCCAAGCGAAAGACCCGGCCGTTCTGAGTCTCCGGGGGTATGGTCAGCAGCACGCGGCCCTTGAGAGTGGGGACCTGAACTTGGCCGCCCAAGAGAGCGTCGTAGAGGGGAACCGTCACCTCGGTGGAGAGGTCATTACCCTTTCGCTGGAAAGTGGGGTGGGGCTGGACTGTCATGTTCAGGTACAGCTCACTCCCCCGCCGACCATCCAGGGCCACCCGCACCTTGGAGCCCGTGTCCACCCCGGGGGACACCTTCACCTCAAGCCGACGCGTGGAGCCATCGGGGTTGGTGAGGGTCACCACGCGGGCCGTGCCGAGATAGGCCTCCTCCAGGCTCACCTCCACAGGGTGCTCCATGGCCTGGGAACGAGGTGCGCCACGCCGGCTAAAGAAGTCGCCCAGTACGTCCCCCAGGTCCGAGGGCGCAGCGCCGCCGACATCGGAAAGATCCTCAAAGAGGCTACGCCGCCCCCTGGTGGATGTCCCGGCGGAGGGCCCACGGCGGAAGGCGGTCTCGTCCTTGGCCATGCGATCGGCGAACTTCCAGTTCTCCCCGTACCGGTCGTACTTTCGGCGCGTCTCGGGGTCGGAGATGACCTGATACGCCTCGTTGATCTCCTTGAACCGGTCAGAGGCCAAGGGGTCACCCCGGTTGACGTCCGGGTGGTGCTGGCGGGCCATGCGCCGATAGGCCTGCCGGATATCCTTGTCCGAGGCGTCTCTCTTGATTCCCAGAAGGGCGTAGTAGTCTTTTGCCATGTCCTTCAACCCACCCAATAAGCTCTTATCATAGTTCCTTACAGGCTATCAGTCAAGTCACTACGTCGAAATATTCGATGTTAGTTGATACAGATCGTATCAAGTCCATTCATAGAGAGGGACTCTCATGGGCAGGGAGCGCCTTGTGCATTCTTCTCATTGCCCATACAATTGTTCAAATGGTGCCAAGAGGTCATTTCAAGGCCCTCTTCAGCCTGGGGGATGGGAGTTTCGAGCAGGGTGGAGAGCCTGGCAGGCAGGGTTCTCATGGAACGCGACGCGCAGACGGTGGAGAGGTAAATCGGTATGGGGTTACAGACTACCATAGCTAACGGCAAACCACAGAGGAACGGCGCCAATGGCGGCGCTCTGCGGGCCTTCTCCTACACCCAGTTCCGCCTCCTGTGGTTGGCCTCCCTCATCTCCATGGTGTCCTTCTTCATGGTGATGATCGCCCGCGGGTGGCTGGTTCTTCAACTGACCAACTCGCCCTTCATGCTCACGGCCGTCCAGGGCGTCTCCATGCTCCCCATGGCGGTCCTGCCGCCCTTTGGGGGTGTCATCGCCGACAGGCTCAACCGCAAGATGATTCTGATGGTGGGTGAAGCGGTGAACCTTTTCGCCCTGGTCCTCCTTACTGCCCTCCTCTTTGCAGACCTCCTTGCGGTGTGGCACCTGTTCGCTCTCTCGGTCCTTTCCGGCGCCACCTTCGCCCTGGCCATGCCCACCCGAGCCGCCACGGTGCCGGACCTGGTGGGCGTCGCCGAAGCACCCAGTGCGGTGGCCCTGTTCACCACCATCTTCAGCACGGCTTCACTGGTGGGCCCCTTTGTGGCGGGCTACGCACTGAAAATCAACCCCGATCAGATGGGGTGGGCCTTCCTGGCGGCTACTGTCTTGGCGGCGCCGGCCCTGGGGCTGCTGGCCCGCTTGCGCCTTCCTCTGCAGAGGAGTAATGGCATGCCCCAGGCCTCAGTGGTGAAAAGCCTGGCGGAGGGCATGGCCTACGTGAAGGCAAGCCGCCTATTGATAGGGCTGTTCATGGTGGGCCTGGTGTTCGCCCTCTTCGGCATGCCCTACATGACGCTCATGCCAGTCTTTGCCCGAGACATTCTGCACGCCGGGCCCGAGGGTCTGGGCCAGCTGGCAGGCGTGGGCGGAGCTGGAGCCATCGCCGGCTCCCTGGTGGTGGCCGTGTACAGCAAGCCCCGACAGCTTCAGTGGCTCATGATAGCGGGAGGCCTTGGGTTCGGGCTGGGGGTCATAGCCTTCGCCTACTCGACCCTCTTCGCTCTCTCCCTGACCCTCTCCCTTGCCCTGGGGTTCCTCCAGCAGATCTTCGCGACGACCAACTTCACCCTGGTCAACATAGCGCCACCACCCCATCTCCGGGGAAGGGTGATGGGAATTCGATTCATCGTGATGGGCACTGGAACCCTGGGGATGTTCCTCCTGGGGTGGTTGGCTGAGGTGATCGGGCCTACCCGCGCCCTGGCCGCTTCGGGGGTTCTCGGCGTGGTCCTGCTCGTTGGGGTAGTGGTGGCATTTCCCGCGCTGCGCCGTCTCACCGCCGAGCTTGAGGCGCCCACCCCCAGCCCAGTTGGGGGGTCTCAGGCCCCGGTGGTGCAAGCTCGCTAGAGTTTCAAGACGTAGGGGCAATTCATGAATTGCCCCTACGTTGACCCTCACCCTATGCCCTCTCCCTAAAATAGACTCTTGCACATAAGCCATTACGTAAGTCATCTCTACTCAGTTCTTTGAAATGACTACCGCCGCCACTTCGCACCTGCCTAGTTCCCTCTCGTTGAAACTCCTAGCTAATTAGTAGTCTTCTTTCGTCATTTTCCCTTGACTTTCCCAGATAGGAGTAGTACACTTGTTCCATAAACAAATGGAGCCGCAGGTGTTACAAGCACCCACGGCCCCCGACCAACAGGAAGGATCAGCTTCCCAATGGCCTCCTTTCATGATAAGGTTCCCGTGCGACAGAGCAATCCTTTCCTCTCATCGTTGCCAAGCTGGAGGGAGTGTTCAATGCCCTCGAAGATGGCGAACTCC